>JBIIVF010000034.1:0-20085 GCA_044339595.1 Bacteroidia bacterium | reverse complement strand
GTAATATTACCAGAAGCCAAATCCGGAAAAATAAAGGTATTGGCAGGTTGATCACCCAATTTACTGAAAGGGAAATTTTCTTGTCTTAACTCGGCATCCAACGCAAAATTAGCTTGAAGATCTCCATCAACAATTATTTCAGGATGATGCTCATGCAAATAGGCCACTGCCTTTTGAACTTTCTCCGGTATCTCGCCCTGTGCCGATCCAAAATTGGTGTACGACAACATCGCAATTCTCGGTTCAACCTGCAGTTGTTTCACTTTTTGGTAAGTCATAACGGTGATCTCAACCAAACCCTTCCAATCCGGAGATATATTCACCGTTGTATCTGCAAAGAACATTGGACCTTTTTTGGTCATGATGATATACATCCCGGCAACCCGATTGTAGTCCTCTTGTCTACCAATAATTTGTAATGCCGGACGAATGGTATTCGGATAATTTCTGGTCAAACCACTGATAAAAGCATCGGCTTCACCGGATTCGATCATCATCGTGCCGAAATAATTTCGGTCATTCATCAATTTTCTCGCATCATAACGGGTCATGCCCTTTCTGCTGCGCTTGGCAAATAACAAATCGGCAAATTTTTCTTTGCGATCATGTTCATCATCCAAGTCAATGATCTCAACCCCGGGAAGCAAAATGTTATTTTCTTCCATCATTTTGCGGATGTCTGCCTTTTTACCCAGTAATATCGGTGTTGCAGTACCTTCCTCTGCCACAATCTGTGCGGCTTTCAGAATTTTGTATTTATCCGCTTCAGCAAAGACCACTTTTTGAAGATCCTTGCTCGCTTGACGCATGATGCGCCGAACAAATTTATTGTCGAGTCCAAGGCGTTTAAGGAGAATTGCCTTGTATTCTTCCCAATCCGTAATCGGCATTCTCGCCACGCCGCTATCTATAGCCGCTTTGGCCACAGCAGGAGCCACCGCCGTAATCAAACGAGGGTCAATCGGTTTTGGGATGATATAATCTTTACCAAATACAAGTTTTTCATGACCATAAGCCAAATTCACTTCTTCCGGTACCGGTTCCATTGCCAAATCAGCTATAGCCCGAACTGCGGCAAGCTTCATTTCTTCATTGATGGCAGTAGCCCGAACATCCAAAGCACCTCTGAATATAAAAGGGAAACCCAAAACATTGTTTACCTGATTAGGATGATCACTTCTACCGGTAGCTAATATGATATCATCACGGGTGGCTTTAGCCAATTCATATGGAATCTCCGGGTCAGGATTGGCCATGGCAAATATAATGGCTTCAGGCGCCATAGAAATGAGCATTTCCGGTGTAACCACATCCCCTTTTGAAAGACCTACAAATACATCTGCTCCAACCATGGCTTGATCCAAGGTTTCCAGGTCCGTTTCTCGTGCAAAAAAGCCTTTGTGCTGATCGAGGTTATCCCTTTTGTTAGAGATGACCCCTTTGCTGTCGCACATCAAAATATTTTCGCGTTTCACACCCAACGAAACGAATAGTTTGCCACAAGCAATCGCACTGGCTCCGGCACCATTAATGACCATCTTTACAGAACCAATATCTTTGTTGACGATACGCAGGGCATTCAGCAACGCTGCACCCGATATAATGGCAGTGCCGTGCTGATCGTCGTGCATGATGGGGATATTCAGCTCTTCTTTCAAACGGGTTTCGATATCAAAACTTTCAGGAGCCTTAATATCTTCCAGGTTGATACCGCCGAAAGTAGGTTCGAGTGCTTTTACTACTTGAACAAATTCGTCTACGGTTTTGCAATTTAACTCGAGGTCAAAAACATCAATGTCGGCAAAGATTTTGAAAAGTACCCCTTTCCCTTCCATCACCGGCTTCGATGCTTCCGGCCCTAAATCGCCTAAGCCCAATACAGCGGTTCCGTTAGAAATTACAGCTACTAAATTCCCTTTGGCGGTATAGGCGTAGACATCTTCCGGATTTTCATAAATCTTCAAACACGGTTCTGCAACCCCCGGTGAATAGGCCAAGCTTAAATCTCTCTGCGTTTGGGTTGGCTTAGTGGGTACTACTTCAATTTTACCCGGTCTGCCCTGACTGTGGTACAATAAGGCATCCAATTTATTATTCTCTGACATGCTTTCAATATAAGGGTGCAAATTTATGCCAAAATCAGGGGCTTTAGGATATGATATGATATTTTCAAAGTTGACGAATATCATATTCCTTGATTCTTCTTTGAACGTATTTCGCGCAAAATTGAAATATGTGGCCCTTTAAAACCATCATCGAACCCTTTAAAATTAAAATGACCGAGCCCATCCGGATCACCTCTGAGCCTGATCGTATCGATCGTTTGAAGGAAGCGCACTTTAACCCTTTTTTGCTCGATGCTCAGGATGTAATGATCGATTTTCTGACTGACAGCGGAACATCGGCCATGAGCAGTGCCCAATGGGCGGGTATGATTCAGGGGGATGAGTCGTATGCAGGCGCCATCAGTTGGAAAAAAATGGAAGCCGAAATTAAGGACCTTACCGGATTTGAATTTGTGCTTCCTACCCATCAGGGAAGGGCTGCCGAGCGGATTTTATATGGATATTTAGGAGGAAAAGGAAAAACTTTTATCAGCAATACCCATTTCGATACTACCCGCGCGAACATTGAATTCTCCGGAGCAGAAGCCATAGACATTCCGATTTATGAAGGTACCATTCCTTCGTTGGAACATCCTTTTAAGGGCAATCTGGACTGTGAGAAGTTGCGAGATCTGATTGAAGAAAAAGGCTCCAAAAATATTGGCGCAGTTATTCTGACCGTGACCAACAACAGCGGTGGCGGACAACCGGTAAGCATGGCCAATGCCCGGGAGGTCAGCGAAATATGCAAAAAGAACGGAATTCTTTATGTACTTGATTGTTGTCGGATTGCCGAAAACTCCTACTTCGTGGTGGATCGGGAGTCAACCGAAAAAGGCAAAACCTACCGGGAAATTGCACAAGAAATGTTTCGTTTGTGCGATGGCGCCATCATGAGTGCCAAAAAAGACGCCTTGGTGAATATGGGAGGTTTTTTGGCATTGAAGAATCAGGAACTAAACGATGCCTGCAAAAATCTTTTGATCATTACGGAAGGTTTCACCACTTATGGCGGCTTGTCGGGCAGAGACATGGAAGCGTTAGCCATTGGTTTAAGGGAGGTATTTGAACCGGATTATTTGCATTACCGAATCCGCAGTACGGCTTACCTGGGAGATAGACTGCATGTTATGGGGATTCCATTGCTGAGGCCCATCGGCGGACATGCTGTATATATTGATGCCAGAAGTTTTTATAGCCACATCCCGGTAGATCAATACCCCGGACAAGCCCTTGTTTGCGAATTATACAAAGCGGGCGGTATCAGGAGCGTAGAAATCGGTTCTGTGATGTTTGGCAAATACGATGAAAACGGCAAACTCATACCTGCCCCCATGGATTTGGTGCGATTGGCCATTCCGCGAAGGGTTTACACGCAAAGTCACATCGAATTTGTAATTGAAGTATTCGAGACGCTCTTGAAAAATAAGGATCAGGTGCGAGGATATCGCATCACCCATGAGCCCTTGTTTTTAAGGCATTTTACTTGTCACTTTGAGCAGATTTAGCGAGGCAAGAAGCTCAAAAGGGCAATTCAAACCCAAATCGATCCTAAAACCAAGTAAATAAAATGATTAGACCCTAACCTTTAGGCAAACTTTTGGGCCTCAATCGAAGATTAAGCAATTCCACCAAAAAGGCGAAAGCCATGGCGAAATAAGCATAACCTTTGGGAATTTCCTGATGATGGATAGAATGCAACGATTCAAATACCAGCATAAACCCGATCATAATTAAAAAGCTCAATGCCAAGACCTTTAAGGTTGGGCGATTATTGATAAAATCGGCAATCGCCTTGCTGAATACCATCATCACCAACATTGAAATAACCACCGCTAAAATCATGATAAACACATCTTTTACCAAGCCAATGGCGGTTAATATCGAATCAAAGGAAAATACCAGGTCAATCAATACAATTTGCAATACGGCAGACTTGTAAGTCTTGGCTTTGGTCTCTTTGGTATGGGTTTCTTTGGGTTCTATTTTTTCGTGAATTTCAACGGTGCTCTTGTAAATCAGAAACAAACCTCCTCCCAATAAAATTAAATCACGACCGGATAAGGCAACCCCCATGAAACTAATCAATGGGGTAGTCATTGAAGCTATATAGGCAATACCCATCAACAAAACCATGCGCATTGTCAAGGCCAAGGCCAAACCGGTGAGACGTCCTTTCCTTTGATCCTCTTTTTTGAGCTTGCCGGTTATGATGCTGATAAAGATGATGTTGTCAATGCCGAGCACAATTTCGAGCAGCGATAGGGTTAACAAACTTATCCACGCTTCGGAGGTAGCAAAAATTGAAAAATCCATATTATAAATCTGTTAATTTGAAAGTTTGATCTAATTTAAAACCTTTTTCTGTTTCCATCACCAAACCACATTCGTGGTTCAAGTCGTGCTCAAAAAAGAGAATATATTCATTCTGAACTGCTTCTGCCAGCAATAACTCCTTTTCACGCATGGTGTCTAAAGGGCGAATATCATACGCCATCACATAATTTACAGGAACATGTCCGGTGGATGGGATTAAATCGGCCAGATAAATCATTGTTTTGTCGCCCCATTGAATCTGTGGGCACATCATGCGTTCGGTATGACCATCCACCACGCGAACCTTTATGTTTTCGGTGATGATGCCATCCGGTTCCACCATCTTGAGTTGGCCGGATAAAGAAAGGGGTTCAAAATTTTCTTTGAGAAAAGAGGGTTTTTCACGGGCATTCGGATTCATGGCATGTTGCCAATGATCTGCATGACTCCAATAGGTCGCATTCGGAAAGGTGGGTTGAAGATACGTCTTGCCATTATTCCACTTGAGACTTCCACCACAATGATCGAAATGCAAATGGGTCAGCACCACATCCGTAATGTCTGAAAAATCAACGCCGGCAGCATTCAACGATTTTTCGAGGGTATCTTCACCATTCAGATGATAATAACCAAAAAACTTCTGCGCTTGTTTATCGCCGATTCCATTGTCAATCAATACGATTCGATTGCCATCTTCGACCAGCAAACAGCGCATCGCCCAATTGCAGAGATTGCTTTCATCGGCTGGATTGAGTTTATTCCAAATCAACTTTGGAACTACGCCAAACATCGCCCCTCCATCGAGTTTAAAATTACCGGCATGGATTGTTTTGAGCTGCATTTCTTTAGGTCTTGATGAATTTTTTTGTTTCCATTTTGCTTCCTGCCCGAACCGATACAAAATAAATACCCGGTCGGTATTCAAGAAAATTAAATGTTTGATAAAAATAGGGTTCCGGCACGGCAGGTAAAATCCGGTAAAACATCAATTTACCAAAGGCATCGGCTACTTCTATGGTGGCAGAAGTTTTAACGGAAGTCTTGAGATAGAATGTCATTTGATCACGCACTATATTGGGCCAAAAATCAAAAAAGAACAAGTCATTCGGGCAAACTCCGTCTCGCCATGTATTGACCCCGTATTGATTAAAGGCAACACAATCGTTGCGATAAGTGACATTGTTACAACCGCAAACCACGGTAAATTCAGGACGCAAACATCCAAAATAAGGCTGAATCCGTCCACTGTCGACACACACCTGCCCCCATTGTGCCTGTGCCTTTTCCGTCACAAATAATAACAGTGCAAAAATGAGATATGTGAGTAGTTTCCTCAAGATATGGTCGTAAATCCGAGATAAGGATGCAGAACTTCCGGCATGTTAATACCGTCTTCTGTTTGATTGTTCTCCAATAAGGCTGCCACTATTCTGGGCAAGGCCAAAGCACTTCCGTTCAAGGTATGCGCCAATTGAGACTGCCCTTGTTCGTTTTTATATCTCAACTTGAGGCGATTGCTCTGAAAACTTTCGAAATTAGACACCGAACTCACTTCTAGCCACTTTTCCTGGGCAGCAGAAAATACTTCCATATCATACGTTAATGCTGAAGCAAAACTCATATCGCCTCCACATAGTTTTAAAACCCGATAGGGTAAATTCAATTGCTGCAGCAGGCTTTGTACATATTGCTGCATCACTTCCAAAGTTTCATAAGAATCTTCGGGCTTAACAATTTGAACAATTTCTACTTTATCGAATTGATGCAGGCGGTTGAGCCCCCTTACATCTTTGCCGTAACTTCCGGCTTCTCTTCTAAAACAGGGGGTATAACCCATATTTTTGACGGGCATTTCATTTGCTTTGAGCAAGACATCCCGATATAAATTGGTAATAGGCACTTCTGCTGTTGGAATTAGATAGAGGTTATCAATTCCAACGTGATACATCTGACCTTCTTTGTCGGGTAATTGGCCGGTACCGAATCCGCTTGCTTCGTTCACCACCACCGGTGGCTGAACTTCTAAATATCCCGCTTTTAATCCTTCATCGAGAAAAAAATTGATCAGGGCGCGTTGCAACCTGGCTCCTTTTCCTTTGTAAACCGGAAATCCGGCACCCGTTATTTTTACCCCCAATTCAAAATCAATGAGGTCATATTTTTTGGTAAGTTCCCAATGAGGCAGGGCGTTTTCTAACATTTTTGGGATATCGCCATGGGTAAATACGATTTCGTTGTCTTCCGGGGTCTTTCCGGTCGGAACTTGATGCGATGGCGCATTCGGCAACTGAATTAAAACATCGTAGATGGCCGTTTCCAAGCCTGAAAGCTCTTCTTCAAAAGTCTTCACTGAAGTTTTTAATTCTGCAGTGCGATTTTTTAGCATGGCAGCTTCTTCGAATTTTCCACTTTTAAAAAGTTCGCCGATCTGTTTGGCGAGTTGATTTCCTTCAGCAAGATTGGCTTCTAACCGGATTTTTATTCTTTTCCGCTCGTCGTCCTTGGCCAATACCTCCCGGATCTTTTCTTCTGCTTGAATATTTTTTTTCGCCAGACGAACAATAATGTCTTCCGGGTTTTCCCTTATGTTTTGAATGTGTAACATTTCCTTTTAAATGAGGGGGCAAATTTCTTTCTTAAATCGCGTATTTCAAAAGTAAACATCCACCGATTGTCCATACTGTTGCCGCAATAAGACATCCGTAATCAGATGAAACTGTTATTGTTTAATCACCTTGAATACATTGACTTCTTCATTTGTGATGAATTTAAGCCAATACATCGCCGGGGCATAAGGTGAAAGGTCTACTTCTACCCTATCTTCCAGATAATTTTCGACCGACTTGCTGTACACGAGTTTTCCATCGGCACTCCAAACCTCAAAGCGCAGATTACCTGCAATCTTGTCGAAAGTAGCGTAAATTTTCCCGTCAGTTGGATTGGGCGACAGGGATATATTAAATCCGGAAGTTTCAAACACATCATAAATATGGATATCCTGACACATTGTATCCCGGCAACCGATATCAGATGAGGTAAAACGACAAACAGAATACAAATTATAGTCAAGGTAATTGTGTGTCACATTTTGATCGTTCCCTTGATGTGAAAATCCATCCCCAAAACGGTAAGCAGCATCATGTGGGGTATAAGGTGAAATGAGCAACAGTTCTTTGTCATATCGCCTTCCTACTTTAAAGTACGGATTTACATCATCCACCGAAATGAGTAAACTGTCATAAGCATCCGGCACTGTGCAACCATCTTTCAAAAGAAAGGAATATCGCATTGAATCACCGGAATTTCCTTTAAATACAATTTCATGATTGGCATTTACAACAGCACCATTGATTTGGATTTGATAAGCGGATGCCAAACCTCCGGAAATCAGCAGCGGAGTTCGAGCAGTTTCACCGTTACAAACGCGGATATCAGGCCCAGCAGAAATTTGAAGCGGAGGACGTGTTTTTATGTTGAAATCATGAATAGCAGGATGTGAACATCCGTCTGTAATGGTGATTTGGTAGGTTTGATCGATGGTATTCACCGTTTGAAGCCCTGTGATGGTATTGGCGCCATTACTCCAGGATGCTTTATATTGATTGGGTCTTCCTCCTTTTGGGAACACCGGCAAGAACACCGATTGTCCATAACATACCAAAGAGTCGGTAAATGTGGCATTCGCGGAAAGCGAATCGTACACGAAAACATCCAAGGTATCATAGGCGTCTTTTACCGTGCAACCATCCGCAATGCGCAGATAAAGTTTAAAACTTTTCTTTGGAGAAAAATCTACGGAAGCCAAATCGGATTTCCCTTGCCAAAAGTATTGATAGCCATTCACCTTTCCACCGTTCACTATGGCTTGATAAGGGGTCAACACATTAAAGCAAGTGGTGTCTTTCCCGGAAATTTCTGCCGTAATGGGCATTCTTACTCGCAAAGTGAATGAATTTGAATCCGGATTAACGGTGCATAAATCCTCTAATTTAACCGAGTAGGTTTGAGTGGTTCCGGGCTGCACACGCAATACCGAACCGGTTGATCCATCAGACCATTTGTAACGATAATCTGTACTCTTTCCACCGGTGGCTTTGGCTTTTAAATCGGCAAATTGCCCCACGCAAATCGTATCCAAAGGGGTTTCAATGCTCACCTTCAGGGCATCCAAAACAACCACTTTCACCGAATCGCTCAGCACATACTGGGTGCAATTATCAGTGAATGTCAAATAATAGGTTTGTGTTTGGGTGGGTTTAAACTGGTGGTTTGCCTGATCTGTTAATCCTCCTGACCAATTAAAGGAATATCCCTTGAAAAGTCCGCCTGAAACCCTTGCCGTCAAATTCACCGTTGTTCCTTTGCAAACAATGGTATCATTTGACAAATTCAGTTTGATTGAATCTCGCACATACAAGGTGTAAAATGCCTCAACCGTATCCTGAGAGCATTTGTCGAACACACCCACTTCCCATCGGGTTGTTTTTATGGGTTGAACACTCACCTTACTGCCGGTGTAGATTCCATCATCAGAAGTCCATTGGAAACGATAGTTAATCGTATCGCCTCCGGTTGCTCCGACTTGCAGTAAGAAGGCATTCCCTTGACAAATGGTATCATCGGCAGGAACTTGTAAGTTTAAAGCATCACGGACCCTCAAATAGGTTGGAGCGCTGTTTTGAAAGGTGCCGCATGCATTGGCGAGCGATACTTTATAATATCCTTGATTGGATTTTTGATTGTTGGGTAGATGGAGGCGATCCGAATTGCCTGTTAACGGAATGGCTGCATCTGCCAGCGTTTTTTGATAATACCATTGAAATGCAGGTGGGTTTGAAGACTTATACTGCAGCAAAATGGCGGTATCCTGACCGATACAAGCCTTCACTTCTGCCGCATGATATTTGAAAGAAAAACTCGAATCGACGTTTAACACGGCAACGCGCGTGTATTCTTTGCTTTGACATGCATTGACCGCATAATGTCTGAACCATCGATTGTTTAAACCAATGGTCGGATTGATGATGTTTAACTTCAATTGATTGTCTGCACCGGTTTTAATCCAGGTAACGCCCTTGTTGTCGCTGTATTGCCAATAGGATGAGATGGTTGGAGATCCGCTGAGTGCTACTTGAACAGCGGTATCCTTGCCAATGCAAACCCGCATATCTGCAGGTTGAACGGTAAATTTCGGAGCGGTAGTGGTAGAAATTGGGGTAAACATACGTGCCTGACATCTTTCACTTTTTGCGCCATTATTACCCAAAGCACTAATGGCGAACCAATAGGCCACATTATTATTGAGTTTTCTGACCGTAAATTCAGGGATGTTAGTGGTACCCATAGATTTCATTATACCGGAATCATGCATAAAAACTTCATAGCCGATCGCACCACTGAGCACCGGCCAGGATAGATGCACTTGACTATCGCATATAATGCCGGTGGGCGAAGTCGGAATTTTCATGATGTGAAAAACAGAATCACTCACATCACTCACGCCGGGTGCAGAAATACGAATCAAAGCCTTTGAAGTTACCACCGTGTCGGGGCAAGTTTGCCAAACATAATATAAATTGGCTGATGGCGTTGAGGTTACCACATTGTTCCAGGTTGAACCGGCATTCGTGGAATATTCAATCTTCACATTACCCGAGATACCCCGATTATCCCAACGGATAATTTGAGCATTGGTTGATGAAGAAGGAGGAACCCATCGTTCGTCACCATTGGGGTAGGTAACGGTAATTCCGGTATCCTGGATATTCCAGCTTAAAGAAAATTCTTGTGCTCCTACGGGAATTTTGGATCCGGTTACACGATAGATGTAATAAGGAGAACCGGGTTTCGAAATAGTGACTTGCTCCGAATTATTCAAAGTATCCACTCCTCTCACTGCATTGGCAGTTGGATTGGTCGGATTGAGTATCCATGGTAAAAATTGATTTCCGGCTGAATCGTATAAAATTAAATCCAGATCGTTCACCAGTGATTTTCCGACAGAGGAAGAGGCGGGTACATCATCCCAACACAACAAGACTTTCAATTCATGGCTGTTTTGAGGGACGAAAATGGTATCTGAAAACTGACTTGAATGAACCAGACTTCGGGTTACAAATCGGTTGGCGTTAATCATGTCGGCGGCCACCCGTGCATTGATTCTGCCATAACCATACATAAAATCAGGACCCGGTCTTCCTATATCATCCGAAGCATTGCACATGATGCCTTTGATGATGTGAGCCGAAGGCTGATTCCTGTATTTATTTTCATATAATTCGTAAATCAGCGCTGAAGTTCCGGAGGTTCCGGGACAAGCCATGGAAGTACCGCTATAACCCCCTAAATACGTGTGATTATGGGCCGTGCTGTATACATTCACCCCTACTGCACTCAAATCCGGTTTCAAACGACCATCCATCGTTGGACCATAAGAATGGAAAGAACTGTTGGCATCCAAATGGGTCACCGCTGCTACCACCAGAGCATTTTTTGAAGCTTGAAATCCGCTATGTACGGTTCTATAACCCCCAGTCATGCAATTACTTCCTCTTGAATTGCCGGCAGCATACACGTGCAAAAGATGCGGATATTTAACCACCAAACGATCGAGGGCCTGACTTGTGCCGTCATAGGTTCCCCGCACGCTGCAAGGATCTGATCCGTACGAATAGGAATTTTGGGTAATCTCGATTTTTTGTTTCAGCGCTCCTGAATCCATTTCAACAGGAATATTTCCGCCAAAATCCCAACTGTATAGCAAGGCTTCCGGCGCCATGCCTTTGGCGATTGGATTTAATATTCCTGCACCAAGCACTGTTCCTGCTACGTGTGTAGCATGAGCCCCATTACTGTTATTGGCATGCGGTTCCATGCGAACATGACGAAAATCGTAATCAATATGCGTTCCAACACCCGTGCCATCCCACTCACCTACAACGACATTTTTACCCGTTAACGCATAGGTTCCTGATCCGGGCTCCACGGCAGGTACCCGATGATTGGTGCGTTCATCCCAATTGTTGATTTCCGGAGCCGAAGGGGCTGATGTGATCCAAAATAAGTAGGGTATTTTTTGAAGGGTTACAACTTCGTCTTTTGCTATGACCAGCTCAAAAGCTTTGGAGAGATAGTGGTCTTCACGCACTTCAAAACCTAACTCAACCAGATTTTTCCGGTATGCAAAGCGCTCCTTTTCATCGGCATAATGCACCCATACGGCTTGTTTGATTGTATTATTTTCAAAGATCAGATTGGGGTCAAGTTTCCAGGCAGCCTTCACCGGAATAAAAGACCTTAACCCTGATTCTGTCCAGTTTTTCTTTAAGACGGGTAGATCAAGGGATGCAAAATAAGCGTCATCAGGCAGATATTCGAGTAAGTGAATGCCCTTGAATCCATCTGTGTTAGCGGCAAAGGATGGAATGTGATCAAAAATCGCAATTCCGTATAGTTTTCCCTGAAATCGCTCACTTTGTAACTTAGGATCGTTCAAATCTAATGCTTCCATTGTTGGCTCCTCTGTCTGAATTCGCCCGGTTTTGAACCATAGAGAAACCTCTATTTGCTGGGCCTGAATGTTTGCGAATCCTGTTGCAATGAATGCTGAAATCGCCAAAAGAATTTTCCTCATCTTGTGTATAGTCATACTTTGTTCGAAAGTAGCTAATTTCGCACAATAAATCCTAAACTTATCATAATATGACATTTGATTTGATTGTAATCGGAAGCGGACCAGGCGGATATGTAGCTGCCATTCGTGCATCTCAGTTGGGCTTAAAAACAGCCATCATTGAAAAAGCTGAATTGGGTGGTGTATGCCTCAATTGGGGTTGTATCCCTACCAAAGCTTTGTTAAAATCAGCCCAGGTTTTCGAATACATCAAACATGCGTCAGATTACGGAATTACTGTTTCGGATGCCAAACATGATTTTGGTGCCGTTGTAAAGCGCAGCCGCGATGTAGCGAATGGCATGAGCAAAGGCGTGCAATTTTTAATGAAAAAGAACAACATCACGGTGATTCAAGGTTTTGGCAAATTGGTGTCAAAAGGAAAAGTTGAGGTAGACGTGAATGGAGCTAAAGAAACACACGAAGCAAAAAGCATCATTATAGCCACCGGCGCCAGGGAGAGACAATTGCCAACCTTGCCGATCGACGGTAAAAAAATCATCGGATATCACGAAGCCATGGTATTGCCTGAACAACCTAAGAGTATGGTGGTTGTAGGCAGTGGCGCCATCGGCTGTGAGTTCGCCTATTTCTACAATGCCATGGGAACGAAAGTAACCATCGTAGAATTTATGCCCAATATTTTGCCAATAGAAGACGAGGAAGTATCCAAAGCCTTGGAGAAGACCTATAAGAAATATGGCATTCAAATTATGACTTCATCCAGCGTAGAATCAGTTGACACCACCGGAAGTAACTGCAAGGTGAATGTTAAAACCGCCAAAGGCATGGAAGTGATCGAGTGCGATGTAGTGTTGAGTGCAGTGGGTATTCAAACCAATCTTGAAGGCATCGGTTTGGAAGCTTTAGGCATCAAAACAGATAAAGGAAAGGTAGTGGTGAATGATTTTTATCAAACCAATGTCGAAGGTATCTACGCCATCGGAGATATTGTTCCCGGACCCGCTTTGGCGCACGTAGCTTCGGCAGAAGGCATCATTTGCGTTGAAAAAATTGCCGGACACCATCCTGAACCCCTTGATTATGGCAACATCCCCGGATGTACCTATTGTTGGCCTGAGGTTGCTTCGGTAGGTTATACCGAAAAAGCGGCCAAAGAGGCGGGATATGAAATCAAGGTTGGAAAATTCCCGTTTTCTGCCTCCGGAAAAGCCAGTGCTGCCGGTGCAAAAGACGGATTTGTAAAAGTTATTTTCGATGCCAAATATGGCGAATTTCTGGGTGCCCATATGATTGGTGCCAATGTAACAGAAATGATTGCCGAGGTAGTTGTTGCCAGAAAACTGGAAACCACCGGCATGGAGATCATCAAATCAGTGCATCCGCATCCAACCATGAGTGAAGCGGTAATGGAAGCCGCTGCTGCTGCTTACGGTGAAGTCATTCACCTGTAGGATTTGAATATGCATCTTCAAGCATTTACTTTCAATCCATTTCAGGAGAATACCTACGTGATTTGGGATGATTCATTGGATTGTGCCATCATCGATCCGGGATGTTATTCAACGGCCGAAAAATTTGAATTACAGCAATTTATACAAAATAACCGACTGAATCCGGTGGCTTTATGGCTTACCCATGCCCATCTCGACCATGTGTTTGGGGTAAATTTCGTGCATCAAACCTGGCATTTGTCGCCTCAACTCCATCCCATGGAAGAGACCATTTACAACAATGCGGGCACAGTAGGAATGATGTATGGAGTGCCGGTAGAACCTTTGCCAAATGGACATTACGTCCTGAGTGAAGATGATACAATTTCTGCAGGCAGTCTCACTTTTGAGGTTCGTTTTACGCCCGGGCATTCTCCCGGGAGCCTTTGCTTTATCGATCATGTTTCCAAAAAGGTGATTGCAGGAGATGTTCTCTTCTCCGGTAGCATTGGTCGGACCGATTTACCGGGTGGACATTACCAAACTCTGATTGAGTCTATAGAACGAGAATTGCTTTCGTTGGAAGATGATTATACTGTTTACAGCGGTCATGGCCCTGAAACTACGATTGGCAGAGAGCGGTTGGGGAATCCGTTTCTGAGATAACACCCAAATTTTTAACTTTTTTGAGGTTATTTGAATTCCAAAAGTTAGAATAATGTTTCTTCTTCAACTTGCAGATTCATTTTGAACAGTTAAAACCAGAATCAACATTTTCTATCTCGGGGCTAAATAAAAAAAACCGCCCCTTTTAGTTAGGAGCGGTTGAAAATATTTTAAAAAAAAATTTATGTTATTCCTCTGTTCTAGACAATGAATAAATCACTAATCCAAATCCTATTTTGTTAATAGCATCCGCGATGTTATAAACAATATCCATTGCATGAGAAGCGGCGGCAGGGTCAGCTACCAATTGAATTCCAAATAAACCTCCTGGAGTTCCTAAAATATATCCCAATGGATAAATAGCCCATCCTACCAAAACAAACCATGCCAAAACACGGGTTGCCTTAGCCACTTGAGGGCCGGCGGTTTGAGAAAGTTTAGCAACTTCTCCGAACCAAATTAAATAGGCAATGTAGAAGTATGCAGCGCCGGAAATCACACCCCACATAACACTGCTGTCACGATCGATGGTTTCTCCAAAATAACCGGTTACCAGCATCACTAAAGATGCAAAAATCAATTTCCATAACAAGGAAATTTTTGCTCCTGCTTTTTTGGTAATCAGGTAAAATTCCACACACATTAAGGGTACGGTTAGGATCCAATCTACGTACCTAAAAAAGGTTGGTGAATCACCTGTCTCTAAGTTGTAACCTCGCATGTAATAGTAATGAACTGCTGCAATAAAGGTGATTAAACCAGAAACTAAAACTGAGGTCCTCCAATTCTTCGGGGTATTATTTAATTCAAAGAAAAAGAAGACTGATGCGGCCATCATGGCCATTGTTCCGATGAAGAATGTAAAGGCAACATAATTGTCGCCTGCAATTTTTAAATGTTCCATTTTTTTTTTTTTTTTTTTACCCTACTCTTTGGATTTTCGGTTACTCCTTTTGAATTTATCGAACAAATATTAAAAAAAATTTCAAATAAAACAACGGAAGTGTAAGTATGTTTGATTTATAAATAAAAAAAATCCCAATCGCATATACGATAAGAAAAAAAGCTAGAACGTTCGGAACGCATACGTATCCCCTATTTTAAATTTGGAGCCTGTTTGTTCTATGTCTTTATGCTCAACGTGACTTTAGACAAAGTCATTATAAGAACACATATCGTCGAAACAAAAAAGGGAATCATTTATAAAAAAAATGTTACATTTTTTTTGCTTGTCTAATGGCTAAGGCAAAACCGATTCCGAAAAGAATGGTAATGAGTCCGGCAAAATATGGGATAAACTCAGTCATTTTTTGATTTATTAATGAGTTTTAAATAAATGCCAAATGCCAAAATGGATGGAACCCACAATCCTATAAAAGTTCCGTCTTCCTTTTCACCCTGAAAGTAAAGAATTTCAGAAAAAACTAAGGATAATAGGGCAGCTATGAATAATAGCTTATCTGCAGTCGTAAATTTATTAAACATATTTTCTAAATTTAATTGGGTAAAATTAACCCTTAAAATGAATGTAAAAAAGCAAATTGTTGTCAACAAAAATAATACACCATGGAAGCGGCTCCTTCATTCATAATCTTTCGCATAACATGTAGCAACATCATGCAGGGTTATTTAATTTGAATCTGCTCCTCTGCACCAAAGGGTCAATGTCAAATCCCAATTTTATATGGCCGAAATTCGAAGCAAGGTTCTCAATAAACCCTACCCTTCTCCATCAGTATATTAAAGGACTCCTTCCAAGTGGGAATTTGCTCAGCCTCATAGCCGTATATTTTCCCGGTTGCTATGCTGGGAAAAGCTTTCATGGCCTTGAGATGCGCACCGCTGCGCATAAATTCAAGCATTTTCTCACGGTTTTCCCAAGCAGTTAGGGTGCATTGATGCCCTTTTACTCGTTTAACGGCATGGAACAAATTGCCATTTGCAGTCTGCGATTGACGAAATGCCGGAATTGCCAAAATCCAAAAACGAACGTAAGCTCGCAAACTCTTGGGTTTTAATCCTGTAATGGAGATATACATTTATTGGTTTTTTAGTTGTTCAGTCAGCTTTTTGCCAATTATTATCAATTGACTGTTCAAACTTCCTCAAATTTAATAAACTAAAGCAAAAATACTACTTGTGAAGAGCTAAAAACCAACTCATTAATATACTAATCAAGGATATTCATGGATAACTCCATTCATTGCTGTTTATGGCCCTTTTAATCTATTCAAATCCTTTAATTGCTTTAAAATATTGAATTTTAAAGAATCCGTCTTCCAAACAGTCTGTTCACCCAATTCATATGAATATGAACTTAATCGTCTGAAAATATTCATTTCATTTACCCAATTGCACTTCTCATATATCCAACCATCCCTTTCTAACCGGGTTCAACAATCGGTAGGATAGCCAAGTATAATAGGCAGAAAGGAGGATAGACGGGATCAAAAGAAAGGTCATCACTATGGCCTTTTCATCATGCCAGTGCTTTGCCTGTGACAGCAACAAACCACCTACCAAAAGATAAGAAGCTGAGCCAATTAAATGATTTCTGAAGCCCGAATGCTTAAGTCCATAAACAATGTTCAAAAAAATGGTTCCACCACCTTGAAAAAAACCGGTTAATATCATCCAATACAACCAATAGAAGTTATACTCCGGTGTTATCATACTGCTAAAGATCATCCATACGGCAATCGCTATAAAAACTACCTGTAATGCGAAATGAACTGATTTCATAAGGATGAATTTTGGGAAGATTGTGCTGATTTTCTTTTGCCCCTGAAAAGTAAGAAAAGAAATCCAAATACCATAAAACCTAGAAAGACAGACAAAGCCCCTACTTTGGTGCTGAGGGCTTCAAAAGCATCTTGTACTTCAAAAATATTTTCTTGGTACCAATTAATTTCCATAATAAAAAAGGCATATCCGATGCTCAAAAGATAGAATCCCATCTCAAGCATGGTATTGGTACTGCTCGCTATCTCGGACCGTCCGTGAAAAATGTCAGACATAAAAATACGTGAATTACGAAAGAAGATTTTGGCTACCACCAAGGTCAAAAACAAGGCCAAAGGCAGATAAATGATGTAGGATGTTACAATGAGATTTTTCATGATTTTTAAATTAGTTATGTGAAAGATTAGATTGATTGCTTGGTTTACGTTGTGATGCGATATAGAAGATGAACAAGTTCATAAAGTGTAAAGCGCCCAAAATGAGCAGAATGATTCCGGTGTATTGAACCAAGGTTTCTATGGCCATTCGGATAGTTTGAATTTCAGGCCACAAGGAGATGGAAATGGCCAGATATCCCAAATTCACTAAATAATATCCCATCAACAGGATACGGTTAATCATGAGACACCATTCCATTTTATTCGGAAACAAGACACTCAAATATACACGGCCATGTTTGTATAATTGAAAACCCACCCAAAAGGTGATAAACCCGGTTACGGTTAAATAAATCAAGTTAGTCAGCAGATCGGCGTTCATTAGTTATTATATTTTCAATATTTACAGAAACTTAATTTCAAAAAATTACATCATCTTCATCACGAGTTTTAAAAACCAATTTTCATCACTTTGAATGAATTTATCCAAAGATTGGTCTACTTTCAAGGTAAAGTTTTCGATGTCTTCTACTTGTTTAGAGAATTTTATATTTTCCGCACTTGGATCTGATTTTAGACTTTGTCTAATATCTTTCAGTGAGCTTAACACCGGCTCCAGTTCTCTTTTACGACGTTCCTTGGCAATCTGACGGGCTATTACCCAGATATCTTTCTTGGCGGCATAATAGTCTTTGCGATCACCACTGATCATCTCTTTGGTTACCAAGCCCCAATCCATGAGGGAACGCACATTCATATTGGTGTTTCCCCTTGAAATTTGCAAAATCTCCATCATGTCTTCGGTGCACAACGGATCAGGCCATGCCATTAACAAAGCATGGATTTGTGCCATGGTCTTGTTAATACCCCAATTGCCGCCGAGAACTCCCCAGGTTTGAATGAACTTAGATTGTGCTTCTGTCAATTTCATGGTACAAAGCTAAAACAATATTCTTAATTTTCAATATTTTCTGAAATTATTTTTATCACAGTAATTATGAGACTAAAAAAAAGGCAGCATTCGCTGCCTTTTATATTTTCTAAACCTTAAGGTTTTACCGGTGGTTTGCTGTCTCCCTGCGCTTTAAATGCATCTAAGTCGAACAACAGACTGAAACGGATGGTGTTCTGCAATGGGTGCCTTTGAGCGAAAGGTTGCAAATAAGCTGCATCGATGCCAAAAACATTGTATTTCAAACCGATACCGAAAGTCATGTATTGACGACCGCCTTTGGTATCTGCTTCATGAAAATACCCGGCACGAACAGCAAACTGTTTGTCATACCAATATTCTAGTCCAAATGAAGTGGTAAATTCTTTTAACTCTTCTTTAAAACCTCCAGGAGCATCGCCAAATGAACTGAACATTCCGCTAATTACCGGACTATCATCAATTTCGCGACCGATAATTACCTGATTGCCATCAGCATCGAGTGAATCAGCTGTACTTCCTGATTTTTTCAAATAAACATACTGAGGAGTTGGCACAAGCAATTTGTTAAAATCGAGCATGACCGCCAATTGATTATAATCGTCTAAATCGAATTTCCACTGCGTTCCCAAACGGAGGTTAGCAGGTATAAAATCGCGGTTAGCATCGGTCGTATAGGTTATTTTAGAACCCATATTGCTGATATTGGCTCCAAATGCATAGGCAACATCTTTGCCCCCCATTTTGGTTTTATCCTGATAATAGGCACCTATATCACCGGCACCGGCCAAACCCGGTTTAATTTCAACGCCATTATAAACTCCGCGAGATACCAATCTCGAACTGATAAAGCGCATGGCCACACCCACTCCAAAATTTTCGGACAATTTCTGTGAATACGCTACATCAAAAGCGAATTCTTGTGGTTGGTCAGAACCCATTGGATCTCCCTTATCATCGGTGAACTGAATTTCACCCAACGTAAAATAACGCAACGAAGCAGCCAACGTGCTTCTATCTTCCTTGCCAAACTTGTTATAACCGCTGAGGTAATAAAACCATACATCCGGAACCAACTGACGGAGCCATGGTGCAGCAGATACGCTAATGCCAGCTTTTTTGTCGATGAAAGACAACTTTCCAACATTCCAATGAATGGAATTAGCATCGGCATCGGTAGCCACCCCTGCATCCCCTAAACCCGCAGAACGGGCATCGGGCGTAATGGTTAGAAATGGTACTGCTGTTGTGATGACATTTCGCTGTCCCAACAAGTTATCTTTGGAAGTTTGTGCTACAGCAACCGTAGTTGAGGCAACAATCAACGCAGAAATCAATGCTTTAACATTCATGTTTATCGAACTTATCTAAATTATGATTGAAGGCAAAAATATGTTTTTTTTTCAAGGGAGAACTTTCTTAATGAATAATTATTTTATGAGTTTTATCATCCATACTTCCATCATTTCCGATTAGTCTCAAAGTCGCAATGTATAATCCCGATGCAAATTCACCATTAAATCCGTCATTTATTTCTACCCTCACTTCAGCGTCCAGTGCATCTTTTTGTGTTTGAAACACGATTCGACCTGTTAAATCTGTAATGCTCAATTCTGCTTTCAGGCTTTCATTCGGTCTATTGTGATTAAATACCAATGTAATCGGACCGTGTCCACTGGTGGGATTGGGAAAACTATAAAAAGAAGAAATTTCCAATTGGTCATTTTTCCCGATGACAAATTCAGTAGTTGCCGAGGCAGAATTGTTATACACATCCCACAATTTGAGGAAAAGGGTATGTTTTCCTGGAGGCAAAGTTTCAAATGGAAAACGTATCTCCCCTTCCTGATAGCTATCGAGTTTGCTATAGTAATAATCATTA
>JBIIVF010000210.1:0-3065 GCA_044339595.1 Bacteroidia bacterium | reverse complement strand
TTAAGGATATACAATCTTTCTTGGCCAGTTCCTTTATCTAAAATGGCCGTGATATCTCTGCCTATGCCGTTTCCCACTGTATTGATGCCATTGAGGTCATATACTTTGGCAAGTAACAAAGGAGATGCGCTCACGATATCCCCGATTCGGAACGATTCATCTTCCATAAATAATTGAAGTTTCGGCCCAAGGGTATCTATATTGGTCACAGATTCTGACCCGCCGATGTAAAAGTTTTTATTATAGCCTCCTGCATCCCTTTTCCCATTTTCTGCATAAACGGATAATTTCCCGTATCCATGCTGGTAAGCAATATCTTTAGGCACTACAAAGCTGAAACTAAATTTTCCATTTTCGACGCTCACTTTTCCGCGATAGAGCACACTGTTTTGCAGGAGATAATCAGCAGGATAGCTGGCTTCATCGTTGCCGAGCGTTCGGTAGGTAAGAAATTTATCGAATACCGAAGGATAAGCGGTTCCAGAAAAATCAGACTTTAAAACCCCATATTCCTGAATTTCTCCTTCAACCGTTACAGAAGATAAGGCCCTGAGCGTATCCGCAGCCCCGGAAACCGGAGTTGCATTAATTTTGGTAATCACAGCATCCAGTTCAGGATATGCCAACGTGAGCGCCGGGTCGCCGAGTAAAATGAAATTTCGTTGATTTTCTGCACGGGCTGAATTGTTTTTGGCATTGCGGTAAATCTCACCCAAAGTTTGCCAACGTCCATCCTTTTTTGAGAACAGATTATTGTTAAAAACCGCGACATTTAAGTCTTTATTCAGTCCGATGTACACGAGTCTAGATGTAGTAATCAATCCGATGCCTCCACCTTGCGCATTGAACAAAGCCAATTCACCGGGTGATGCCTGAGCCGGGTCATCGTAGCGACTCAACTCACAGGTTGCCGTAACAAATAAGGGTAATTTATTCAGATTTCGCCAATCGGTAATCTGAGGACGGGTGATGACCCGTTCATGCGCCATTCCACTTTGACCGCCATGTCCTAAATAATTAAAAATCAAATGTCCTCGATCAAAACTTTGGTCGATAGCCGCATTCACGCCCGGGTATTTCTGTCCGCTACCAAACACTTCCTGTTTAAAAGCATCCAGATAAATTTTATTGACATTATAAACCGGAGCCTGATTATAAATGAAGGATGTTACGGATTCTACATCGTTTAAATGGGTGTTATTGTCTTCATCATCCCCTAAGAAAGTAACTTGATTGCGCCAATCTCCCAAAGATTCAGGGCTGTGATAATGGATAATTTTATCGACCATCACTTTGGCTTCAGCCTCATTTACTGCAGGAATACGTCCAATGCCGATATCAAGGCCTTCTTTGACTTGTTGAATTCCCCAAAATCCTTCCCCATCATCCAAAATGGCATAATAATCATCCGAACTGTAGCTATATGCCGGTTGAAATGAATTGAAACTCTGATAGGTTGGAACCAGATTGGTGTTGCTTTTCACCCGATTTTTATAATCATAACTGGCATCCCCCATCAGTAAAACGAACTTAAATTTTTTGGAGGATGTATTGTTGCGTGCATAGAGCATGCGGGCCAAGTCTCTAATGGCCGTGAGATCCTGTGCCCCGGAAGAAAATTCATTATAAACCTGCTCAGGTGTGACGACTGCATACGTATAACCTTCTTTTTCAGCATGAAATCGACCGAGCCTTTCTGCCTGTTCAACTAAGCTGCTGTGAGACACAATCAGATATTCAATGTCTTTCAAGGCATGCAGATCCTGATTATTGACTAATCCAACGTAATTGGGTTTTGCCGCCACCTGATCCGGTGAAAACATCACAAATTCACGAACCATTTGCATAGCATGTACCGTAAAAGAGGCATTGGTTCCATTGAATTCAGTTTCATGCCAACGGGGATTTACTTTGTCGGTGACATCCCAAACCATTGGAACTGCTCCTTGAATGGTGTATTTGATGTTCCCATTCAAATCTGTTCCGGCTTTGTTAAAAAAGGATGTAGCTCCATTCCACTTTAGTTTCGAAGTCGCCCGAAGACTGTAATAATCCATATAAACGTAGGCTCCGAGCGATGGTTTTGAATACCTGAAAAGAAGATCCAAATTTCCGGTATTTACTTCAAAAGAACCTTGCAAAACTTCAGGATTGGTCATGAAGTCTTTGTCATATTCTCCGGATACCCTGAAAAAACTCCTGTTGATGAGTTCATTGTTGTTGATTCCGATCGTCAGAAAACTGGTCGTGAGCGCCCTCGCTGCCAATCTGGCTTTGAAGCGCACAGGTTGGCCGAGATCAATATCGGGCACCACTTCGTTGTATCGCTGTTCATTGCCGGTGCGAAACATCTCAAGATACCAATCTCTGCCTGATTTGAGCACATTCATGTCATCAAATTCGCGGTGAATCAAATAGTCATAATTGGAAATTTCAATTAAAGAACTCTGATCATTTTGATGGGCTACTTGCGCAGGTCTTTTTGAAGTAGCTCCGCCGAAAGTGAGAAAATAAATTGCTACGTCGCTGTATGGATGACTGATATGCACATAATCAGATTGGGTCGGCTCATAACTCCAATTGGTTGGTCCTTGACCATAAAACAATACATAATCACCCGGATCTAAACGATCATTGCCATTTAAATCTTTTAAATAAACAGGCACTTCTGACAAATCATCCGAGCGACTGGCAGAAACCGGCTCCGGAAGCAACAACCCTCCATTACCATAAATTTTTATGGTACCGGCGGGTATGCTGGATGGAGATAAACCCATGGCTTTTAAAACCCCATCATCTACCTTATATATGTCTGACTTTGAAATCGACAATTTGTGCCAGGTTCCTGAGGCAAGTACTGAGTGATCTTTGTTCTTTTTATTCAACTTTTGAACATTATTTAAAGGAACGGATATTTCCTCGAGCTCTAAAATTGCATGAAAAACCAATCTGACCGTCTTTTCTTCAATTGCCATAAATGGGTAAAATTTCACCAAGGTAAACCACTCGCCCTGATCCATGACATGTTCTAAGGAATAAATCAAGCGTTCATCAGAAATTCTCTC
>JBIIVF010000023.1:0-23365 GCA_044339595.1 Bacteroidia bacterium | reverse complement strand
ATTTATTGGGCTTTATGTGAGTTAATATGGGTTTAGTCTTTGTTTGTTTTGTTGTGGTTACTTTCCGATACAAAAATTCCTAAAAATATTCTCCAGCAGATCGTCATTCGATACCGCTCCGGTGATCAAGCCCAACTGATACAAGGCTTCCCGGAGTTCGAAAGACAATAAATCGCCGGGCAAGGAACCATCCAGGCCGTGGGAGACTTTGGTTAATGCGGCATAGGCTGCGGATAAGGCCTCAACATGTCGCTGGTTGCTCACCATGATGCCCGAATCGGCTTGATTGCCGGCGAGGGCTGCGTTGTACAAGGCTTCCTTCAATGTTTGAATTTGTGCCGTCTTTCCGGATTTAGCAGAAATGGAAATGTGACCCTCGGGCAGGGTAGCGCCCGCTGAAAGCAAATCGGTTTTATTGGCCAGCACCAAATAAGGAATATCAGGATTGATCAAAGATTGTAAATCACTTTGCACTTCTTCCGTTGTGAGGGCGCTGCTGTCATACACATACACCAACAAGGCCGATCGCGCGATGCTCTCATACGTTTTTTGCACCCCCAGCGCTTCGATCTGATCGGTGGCTTCGCGGATGCCTGCGGTATCGACCAAACGAAAAATGAGTCCGCGAATGTTGAGCATCGCTTCGATGGTATCGCGGGTGGTGCCGGCGATATCGCTGACAATGGCGCGGTCTTCATCTAAAAGTACATTCAACAAGGTACTCTTGCCGGCATTGGGCCTTCCGGCAATGACGGTATAAACTCCCTGTTTAAACACATTTCCCAATTGGAAACTGCCGATGAGCTCTTTCACCACCCCCATCGCTTCCAACACCAAAGTGTTCAATCGACTCCGGTCTGCAAATTCTACATCTTCTTCTCCGAAATCCAACTCGAGTTCAATCAGAGAGGCAAAATCAATCAGACTTTTCCTCAAGGCATCAATGCGTTTTTTAAATCCACCTTTCATTTGCTGCATGGCCATTCGGTGCGAAGCTTCGCTGTTGCTCGCAATCAAATCGGCCACAGCTTCTGCCTGACTGAGATCCATTTTGCCGTGCATAAAGGCCCTTTGGGTGAATTCTCCGGGTTTGGCCAATCGGGCTCCTTTTGAAATCAATTGGTTCAAAACGCGCTGCAAAATATACGGACTGCCATGACAACTGATCTCGGCAATATCTTCCCCAGTGAAGCTTTTGGGTGCGCGAAATACGCTGACCAACACTTCATCAATCGTCTCCGGGCCATCGGTGATAAATCCGTAGTGCAGGGTAAAGCCTTTGCTTTCCTCCAGGTTTGAACCGCTGAAACAAGCCGAGGTAATGGCGATGGCCTTTCCCCCTGAAACGCGGATGACCCCCAATGCGCCAACTCCGGGTGGGGTGGCGATGGCGGCGATGGTGTCTTCGTACGATAAGAAATCGTTCACTTTTCAAAAATAAGATTACCGTTGCGTATGCCGACAATATTTATTAGTCAGAGCCGTATATTTACCTCTACTGAAATTTCACCATGATTTAACTAAATGTTAAATCGCATTTCAGGGCTTTGCCCAAACATCATTTTGCAATGAAAATATGCATTGCACCCCCACTTCATTTTTTTTCTTGACAAAAAAAACGAAGCAAAAAAAGTCAAGGCTTCATTTCTCTTTTCTATCCGCTAAAGCCATGTAGGCGCTTTCCACGATGGGAGCCACTTCTTATATTTATTGGGGTTATTTGTTTCCAGAGGTTAGTAGATATTAATAAAGGAGACCGTGAATCCGTCGACGTTCGCCCATCGCTTGCCTATCTGCTCAATGGGATAATTTGTTTTCACGCCTACATAACTAAGCGGAGAACGAAAAGACAAATAAGGCCATTTGCCACCCGCAGTCCAGATTCAGCATATAATCACGTCAGGTTTTTAAATTCAAGAGGCAAATATTAGACTACGTTCTCCAAAGAACAGTTGCAAATTTCTACAAATGCGTTTCGAATGATTCAATAACAACCGGTTCGCGGATAAACTTGCGTATGCCGACAATATTTTGCTAGTTTGCCAACATGAATCACAATGTTTTAAAGAAATGGGGCTGGTTGGGGTCAATTTTGATGTTCACGGTTTTTTCAGGATGCAAGGAAAAGGAAGAAACGCTGAGCGCAGAAGCACAACTGACCAAAGATATCGGTATCATCGAAGCTTACTTAACGGAAAAAGGGCTTACAGCCACCAAAACAGCCTCGGGACTGCATTTTGTGGTGCTTGAACCGGGCGATAACGGAGCCAAACCCGGTCCTGAAACTTTGGTGGAAGTGCTTTACCGCGGCTATTTTACCAATGGTGACATTTTCGACCAAACGACCGGAAATAAAACCATCAGTTTTAAACTGAATCAGGTGATTTCGGGATGGACTGAAGGCCTGCAACTCATGACCAAAGGTCAAAAAAACACCTTGTTGCTCCCCTCTGCCCTCGGATATGGAAACAATCCTCCCCCCGGAATTCCTAAAAATGCGGTCCTGATTTTTGATGTAAAGCTGGTCGATTTTTAGAAGCAACTACGCAAGGCTGCTAAAGGTCATCTTTCAGAATACGCCGGATTTCCTACCTTTGTCCAATAAAATAAACCTGTATGAATTGTTGGTTACCCATTCTTTCCGATCATGATTTCTCCATCCACAATCTGCCCTTTGGGGTTTATCTGAAAAATGGGATTCCCTCTCCCGGCATCGCAATTGGAGATGCGATTATCGACTTGAGATTGGCATATGAACATGGATTGCTCGAAGGAACGGGCATTGATCCCACCGTGCTCAATCGCCCTGTACTCAATGACTTCATCGCTCAGGGAAAGAAAATCACTTCGGCGGTCAGAAAAAGAATTCAGGACGCTTTATGTGATGATCAGTCTATCTTGTTCAAACATCAGGCTGCTATTTTGACCCATCGTTTGCAGGCAGACATGTGTTTGCCCGTTCACATCGGTGACTATACCGATTTTTACAGCAGTGAAGAGCATGCCACCAATGTTGGAAAGATGTTTCGCGATCCGGCCAATGCCTTGTTGCCAAACTGGAAACACATCCCCGTTGGATATCACGGAAGAGCATCTTCTGTAGTAGTCAGCGGTACACCCATTCATCGTCCGAAAGGACAAACCAAGGCGCCGGATGCTGACATGCCGGTATTCGGACCCTCAAAACGCCTCGATATTGAGCTCGAAATGGCCTTTATCATTGGAAAAGATACTTCTTTGGGAGACAGCGTTTCTGTGGATCAGGCGGATGATTATATCTTCGGATTTACTTTGTTCAACGATTGGAGTGCCCGCGATATTCAAACCTGGGAATATGTTCCGCTGGGGCCCTTTCTGGCGAAAAATTTTGCCAGCACCATGTCGCCTTGGATTGTTACGCTGGAGGCTTTAGAACCTTTCAGAACGGAAGGTCCAGTGCAGAGTCCGGATCCATTGCCTTATTTAAAATCCGATCAACCATTAACGCCTCCCAACCTGAATATCCTGCTTGAGGTGAGTTTAAAACCGGAAAAGGATCAAGACACCATCATTTGCAGATCAAACTATAAATACATGTATTGGAGCATGCGTCAACAATTGGCGCATCACACCTGCAATGGCTGCAATATCCGGGTGGGTGATGTGATGGCCAGCGGCACGATCAGCGGTCCGGATAAAGGCTCTTTTGGCTCTATGCTCGAAATCAGTTGGGGCGGAAAAGAACCCCTGACCTTGCAAAATGGTGAACAACGCACCTTTTTACAAGATGGCGACAGCATTACCATTCGCGGATACGCTCACAATGGAGATGTTCGGGTAGGATTTGGATTGTGTGAAGGGACCATCTTACCGGCAAAATGATTCTTTTAAGTAGTTTTTTGAATTCAAGTTTGAGTTCAAAGACTATAATATGACATTCTGAAAATAATAGCCTCTTATTTTGATCGTTTAAAGCTGCATAACCTAATAAAACAACCCATGAAAATTTATCAGTATTTTTTTACAGCAATGACTCTCCTAACAACTTTGTCTGTTTCCAGTCAAGAGTTGACTTCTAAAAAATTAAAAAAAATGAAGATTCAGGATTATTCTGTCATGACCGGATTTGGTCTTGAAAAGACGAGTGCTGTTCCCATCAACGACTTTAAAACTCTGGCTCCTGAATCCGTATTGCTAACAAACAACTTTTCTGATTATCAAGACAATGGGGGAATTGGCGTTAGCGGAGGTTCAATGTTCTCCATATTGTTAGGGTTTAAGTTTCTGGATACTGAAAATAAAGTATATAAAGGCAATCCCAATCTGCGTATGGGAATCAGCTATATGTCCGGGAACTCACTGAATAACTATTTAAACAAAACGGTTCGTAAACCCTACGATACACTAACATCAGCTCAAACAGGTCAAACTGCTTATATCGATTCTCTTTCAACCCAAAGTTATGGAATGAACTACCGGTCGGATCAACTCAGACTCGATGCTTCACTCATTTACAGAACCAATACCGCATCTCGGTGGTCATTATATGCAGGTGCTGGCGTTAATTTAGGACTTTCCACTCAGGCGAGTACCCAAATTATCTATAACGACATCCAGAGAACAGAAACACGCTTTCCCGATGGAACCACTTCATCTACTTATTATTATTCCAGCGCTACCAATGGAAAAGTGGAAAATTTCAGGAATAAGACCAATTTTGGTGCGACAGTATATGTTCCGATGGGTATTGATTTCAGAGTAGGAAAGAAAAACGAATTTTTAAAAAATATCCATTTGTTTTATGATTTAAGATCTGGATTCAACGTAACATCTATTCCTGAACTTAAGACATTTACTTCTGTTAGCATGCAACATGGCTTGGGTGTTAGGATCAAATGGAATTAAGATCCCTTTCAATTATTATTCGTTCTGAACGAGCGAGTTAGTTGCAGAAATAGCCATCGCTATTTTAGGATAAGACTCGCTTCTTTTCAATTTACCGATCAAATGAGCATGTTCAGGTTTATGAATATCTGACCCTACCACATCCACCAAATTGTGCTGAATCAAATAATCAGATGCTGCTTTGATTTGTGGTCCGTAGTGCCCGGTCATCGACATCAAATTAAGCTGAAAAAGTACCCCCGTGTCATGCATTCGTTCAAACAGTTTAAAGTCCTTGAGGAGATAATGATATCGCTCCGGATGGGCGTATACCACCTTATAACCATCTAAAATCAGGTTAAAAATGGCATCCTCCAAATAAGGAGGCTTTTCTACATAATTGGTTTCAATCAGAATATGTTTCTCTCCAAACGTGAGAAATTGGGTTCCTTTGGCTAATTCTTTCATAAACCATTCATCCACATAATATTCTGCCGCCGCATGTATTTGCATCTGCATGGCCTGAAACGCCGGCAAGGCTTTTAGTTCAGAAAGTTTTTGATGGATGATCTCCGGTGTGTTGGGATACAATCCAGACAATATATGCGGGGTGGTGATGACCGATTGAATGCCTTGCTCCTTGAGGGATTCAAGGCAGTGCAGGGTTAATCCCCAATCCGAACAACCATCATCGATGCCAGCCAATAAATGTGAATGAAAATCTACCGTCAGCGAACGATCGGGTTCTTCATTGAATGTTGGTTTTTTACTGAAGATAGATTTCCAGAATGACACTATTCTTCTTCGTCGATGATTTCTAAATCCGCCAGGTATTCTTTCAAATTGGTGATTACAGGCACTTCCATGAGCGGTGCGTGCAATTCATTCGCCATCATCACACTGACCCAATCGAGTCGGTAAATCATGTCAAAAACACTCAGCAGGGTATATTCAGGCACGAATAAAGGCAGTACCTTGTTGTTGTCTACTTCGAGATGAGAAATCATGAAATCGAAACGCGCAGCAACCCTTTGGTTCAGATCTGAATACAACATGATAAAGTTGGTTTGCAGGCGTCCCACATACGATTCAAGCACATTGTGATTGCACTCCGGAACGGGATGCCAAAAGGCTTCCAATTTGGCATTTTCATTCACTTGCTGGCAAAAACGGAGTCCAACCGGTGCAAAAGCCTGATCGGCCAAAATGACGAATTTCTTATCTAAACTGCTTTTGAAGAAATTGAATATCCTTTGAGCAGAGGCTTTTTGTCCTTCGCGGTTCTCCTCGAAATGGCTTACCACTTCTTCTAAATCTGATTTCAGGTCTTCTCCGATCAACTCACCCAGGGTAAGCAACAGAAAACTCAAACCATATCCAATGGTCATGCGTGGCTGATAGCCCGTTTCAAGCACGTTGTAATGATGGTTGTTTTCTTTCGCCAATTCGAGGAGCTTTCCGCCCGAAGCAATGATTAAAACCGTACATGATTTGTCGATTGCTTCGGCATACATGTTCAGGGTTTCTTCGGTATTGCCACTATAGCTGTTCAAAATCACCAGGGTGTGCTTGTCTGCATACTGTGGTAAATGATAGTCGTTGATGGCTTCTATTGGCACAGGAAACGAGGATGAAAACCATGTTTTGGCGATGGTAGCACCGATACCGGAACCTCCAAGACCTCCCATGATTACATTGCGGAACGCGCCAATGTTTAATCCATGGGGTTTGTAGCTGTTGAGCACATAGTTAATTTGACCTGTAAATAGATCGAGTGAACTTTCGTGTGTTATCATTTTCTTTGTGATGGTTTGCAAACTTAACGGATTTGCAGACAAGTTGCCATTTTAACCGTTATCAAATGTGAATGTCATTTTTTGTCATAGATAAGAACATCCGGCAAGCGCGTTTGTTTCATCTTCATTACCTTTGAACAAATGAGAATCGTTTTAGGTCTGTTGTGCATCTTTTGGATGACCGGTTGTCAATCGCAACCCAATCGCGCACCTGTGCCCTCAGAAGTAATCAAACAAGGAAATACAACCCTGGAAATCTACACTTTTGATGAATTCAAACATTGGATGTCGAAAAATGATGACACCTTATATGTGATCAACTTCTGGGCTACCTGGTGCCGACCTTGTGTAGAAGAGCTTCCATATTTTGAACAGCTCGATGACAGTCTTGCAAACAAACCTGCCAAGTTAATGCTCGTAAGTCTTGACAGTCGCAAAAAAGCAGAAACAGAACTCATTCCCTTCATACAACGAAAGCAACTCAAATCGAACGTAATTCATCTAAATGCCCCTGATTTTAACAATTGGCTTGATCAAGTTTCATCTGATTGGTCTGGCAGCATCCCGGCAACATTGATGGTTAAAAACGGTCAAAAAACGTTTTTTGAACAATCTTTCGAATTCGAACCTTTGTGGTATCAAGTAAAATCAAAACTATAAATAAACCTTATGAAAAAAATCAGCACCCTTTTCATCTTCTTGATGGCCGGAATTATCTGGCAAGTGAACACCGGATGTGTAAGTGAAACCCAAGGTGGATATGGCATTGGCGATATCGCAGAAGATTTTTCCTTAAAGAATATCGATGGCAAGATGGTTTCTATGGCCGACTATCCGGATGCCAAAGGATTCATCATTGTGTTTACCTGCAATCATTGTCCTTATGCGAAAGCATATGAGCAACGCATCATAGATCTCGATAAGAAATACAAGCCACTTGGCTTTCCGGTCATTGCCATCAATCCGAATGATCCGAAAATAGCAAAAGACGACAGTTATGAGTTGATGCAGGAACGCGCCAAAGAAAAAGGATATACTTTCCCCTATTTGATCGACGAAAAGCAGGAGGTTTTTCCAAAGTTCGGTGCCACCAAAACACCGCATGTCTACATTCTGCAAAAAATGTCAGGATCGTTGATGGTTCAGTACATTGGAGCCATTGACGACAATTATGAAGACGCTTCTGCCGTTAAATACAAGTTTGTTGAAAATGCGATTGAAGCCATTCAAAACGGCCAGGGACCCGACCCTTCGGTTACCAAAGCGATTGGATGTTCGATAAAAACTGCGAAGAAGTAAATTTAATTCTTTCCCCTATTGAGGTAGTATGCTGTGAGCCAAATGGATGAAAAAACCGAGAGTCGAACGGCTTGCCAAAGATCAAAATCTTCGACTATAAAGGCTACCAACCAAACTACCACATTTAAGATCAACACGATCCGTGTGAACCAAAGCGCCCAAGTACTTTGATAAAAATTCCTTTTATCGATGTGGCTTGCTGCGTTACCCGGAAGATGTTCAGCAGTTTCCACAAATTCCATCAATAACTCTCCGAATTCGGTTTCGAGGATGGGTGTATTTGTTTTTTCATCCGGGCTCAAATAGATATTACCGCCTCGGTCACCCAAGCCAATTTTGTAAAAACGCCCCCCGGTTTGGGTATCAAAGTTACTCGAAACTGCCTTCAATTCGCGCCATGAGCAGGTATATATCCATTGCTGAAAAAAAGGTGAACGACGCATCAGCTCAATAGTGATGCCATCTTCGTTTAGGGTTACTTTACAAGGCAAATTCGCCCATCTTTTGATGGCGAGCAAGGTGAATACTACACTGAGACCAACCAATGCAAAACTAAGGGTTAACACCAACCAATCAGGCAAGACATAATCGATACCCGTTAACAAGTATATAAAACCAATAACGAGTGTCGAAGGAATCAAAACCATGAGCAGCACCAATGCATAAACGCGTTGACATTTCAACTCAAATGATTTAGATGGCGGATACGCAAGCATATTAGAAGTTGATGGAAATATTATACTTGCTGTAATAATCGAAGATTTCATCGACCACTTCTTCGGCCGTATCTACCACCTTGTAGAGGTTTAAATCTTCCGGACTAACGTTCTTTTCTTTTAAAAGCATTTCGCTATTGATCCAATCTAACAAGCCGCTCCAAAATGCAGTGCCTACCAATATGATTGGAAAACGCGCGGTTTTTTGGGTCTGAACGAGGGTCAAGGCTTCAAACAATTCATCCAGAGTTCCAAAACCACCGGGTAAAACCACAAATCCTTGTGCATATTTCATGAACATCACCTTTCTCACAAAGAAGAAATTGAAGTTGATAATCTTGTCTTTGTCGATATAAGGATTAGCGCTTTGCTCAAATGGCAAGTTGATGTTGAGACCCACTGATTTCCCTCCTGCTTTGGATGCGCCCTTATTCGCCGCTTCCATGATTCCGGGTCCGCCGCCGGTGATAACCCCAAATCCTCCTTTACTCAAACGAAAAGCAATTTCTTCAGCCAATTCGTAGTAAGGATGACCCGGCTGTGTGCGCGCTGATCCAAATAAACTAACACAGGGACCAATGCGGGCTAAGGTGTCGTAACCCTCTACGAATTCTGACATCACCTTAAAAATATTCCAGCTATCGCTGCTCTTTATTTCGGGCCAAACTTTATTGTCGAATGCCCTGCGAATCCGATCACTTTCTGAGAGTTGTTGTTTTTCCTTTTCAGTCATATCCATTTAGGCGTTAACGTGTTTTTCAGAGGTTCTTATATACGAACTCAGCCACAAAAGCACAAATGTGACCAACCCATTATAAAATAAAATTTCAAATCCGATCTCATATCCATTAAACCACACTTTTGATTTGGCATTGAGCAGCATCGAAAACAACATGCTAAAAATACTGATGAATGGCACCCATGCGTCCATCACGGGGCGTTTGGTTCCGATGCCAAAGGCAAACAATCCGAGCAAAGGTCCATAAGTAAACCCGGCAGCTTTGAAGATATTGGTAAGCACAGAATCATCATTGATCATCTCAAATACGATGATCAAAATAAAGGTAAGGGCGGCAAATCCAACATGAACCCATCTGCGGACGCCAACATTTTCCCCTTTTTTACCAAAATCAAGGAAATCCATAACAAAAGCAGTGGTCAACGCCGTTAATGTGCCATCCGCACTGGAATAGGCTGCGGCAATCAATCCAATTAAAAATAAAATACCAATCAGGGCAGGAAAATGTTGCATTGCCAAGGTGGGATATAAAAGATCTGATTTGGCTGGAATTTCTATCCCTTTGGTATAAGCATAAACATACATCAACGCTCCAAAAAACACAAAAAGGGAGGTCACCAGCATCATGCTCACACTCAAGGTATAAATATTCTTTTGCGCTTCTTTGATGTTCTTGCAGCTCAGGTTTTTTTGCATCATATCCTGATCGAGACCCGTCATTACCAGGGCTATGAGAAATCCACTTCCAAACTGTTTCCAGAAATTTCGCGGACTGTCATCCCAGAAAAACATCTGACCTAATTCTTGACGATTTACTTCATCTACCAACCTTGGAATTCCAAATCCCAATTCATTGTACATATAAACAATTGTAAAGATTAAAGCACCTATCATCACCGTGGTTTGGAAGGTATCTGTGATGATGATCGTTTTCATCCCGCCTTTATTGGTATAAACAAAAATCAAGGCAATGGTAACGGCAACGGTCACCCAAAAAGGAACACCCATGGGCATAAAAACAAAGTGATGCAATACGCCGGCCGTTAAAAACAAGCGAAAAGAGGAACCGATTAAGCGCGATAACATGAAGAACGCCGAACCGGTTTTATAACTCCAGTAACCGAAGCGTTGCTCAAGGTAACCATAGATAGAAGTGAGGTTGAGCCGATAGTAAATGGGCAGCAGTACCAACGCAATCACAAGGTAGCCAAAAAAATATCCCATCACCACTTGCAAGTAACTGAATTGACCATTGATATGCCCGATATTCCCTACCAATCCGGGCACCGAAATAAAAGTCACCCCCGACAAAGAAGTGCCAATCATACCAAAGGAGATGAGCAACCAATGGGATTTTCGATTGCCTAAATAAAATGACTGTTCATTCGCATTTCTGTTCGTGTACCACGAGAGAATAATGAGTAAAAGGAAATAAATTCCGATTACCGACAGAATTAAGGTTGGCGTCATGGGTTTAAATCAACTACAAATGAAGCATATTTTTAATACCACCCTGCTTAATGAATCTTTCGTATTTGAACATTCAGGCCTCAGCAATGACCATTTCATTGGAATTTAGTGAGGAGCAAGGGCCGGCGAAGTGGTATCCACTCCCTGCGGAGTGCGTATTTCAATTTTCCGAGTTTGTTCGAGATAGTCCGTCTTTAGTTTTGAAATAACCATTGAATCCGGCATGTGGGTAATCAAATATTCCTCTAACACCGGCATGGTAAGCAGTACTTTTAACGCAATCAATTTATCTTGTTTCGATTTTTCCAGCTTTGCCACTTCGTTATTGCTCTCTGAAATCCAGGAAGTTCTGCCCATTTGTCTTTGTTTCATTCTGTTGAGCCCCTCATAAATTTGATTCCGCAATACCGTGTCCGAAAATTCATGTCCTTGAATCAAAGAAAGGGCCGAAGTCAGATACGTTTCTTCATACTTATTGTAATCCGAAATCATATCCCCCCATTTGGCACGGTCACGTATTAATTCTTCGTCCTTATCCATAAGGTTTTTTAAATCAGACGATGTATCCGCCATTTGAGTAAAAATATAATCTACCATATTGGCCGGGACCCGTTTTGATGTGTAAATCTTGCCCGAAGCGTCGGGTGGCAAAATATCGGATTTGTCTTGAGGTGCTTTTCCGCATGAGATGATGCCCGCCAACAAGAAACACATTGAAATCCATTTTATCATGATGCTTGAACTTTTCGGTTGAACATAAGCATTGCAGCATGACGTTCGTCAAACGTTTTTTGATCAACCGGAGCACAAACCTCTTCAAATAATTCCATCAACGCCGGTCCGTGCTTTTCAACCCGTTGATCACCCATATGATAATGCACAAAACTGCTCCACAAAACTGCTTTTAGTTCCGTTTTATCGGCATTGTACATGCGCATTTCCACGAGGGTATCCCGATCAGAAAAGGAAATGATTTGAGATTCAATCACCACCTTTTCCATTAAGGTGGCCGGTCTTAAATACGCTATTTTGTTGGATGCCACCACCCAGCTAATGCCCAATTCACGGGCCATGTCGTAAATATGGATGTCGTAATAGGCGACCAAATGATCTTCCCTGGCATTCATAAAATAATCGAGATATCTGCCATTGTTCAGGTGGTTAAAAGGATCGCAATCCTGAAATCGAATGATGCGTTCGCAACTGAGAATTTTTGATTTGTTCATGGCTATAAGCTAACCGCAAAATAACGCAGTAATCGTTCAAATCTTAAAAAAACTATGATGAATGTGAACATATCGCCCCGTTACAACCCTTCAAGGGACCGACACCCTTGAAGGGATCGACACCCTTGAAGGGTTGACCTCCCTTGAAGGGTGTCGAAAAAAATCAGCGCAGCACCACCATTTTGGCACTATATATCCCCTCATCCGAAATCCATTGGACCACATAAATCCCATTGGTCAATGGATGCTCCAGTTTTGAAACACCGGGCTCCAAAGTAGCCTGATAAACTTCATGCCCTTTAAGATCGAAAATTTTAACCTTGGATACAGCCATTATTGAATTTTTCCAGTGGATCTCGCCATGATTCGGATTGGGATACATTAAAATATTCCGTTGTTGTTCTTTGCCAACACCTTCAGGTATAAACCATGGAATGGCTCCAATTGCCCCTCCGTCGTCATACCAGGTGCCGGAAAATCCCGGAATCCCCGGCCAACCCAATCCCGGACTCCCGGAACGCAAACGATATGAAAAAACTGGATCATTGTTCCCTCCTTCAAACTTCGGATCTCCATATACCATGATGTCTTTGGTTTGCAACTGCGGATGTACGCTTCTAAAAATCTCCACAAAATCCATATAATCTCCGGTTCTGAATTGTTGTGCATCGTTATAATTGGTGTCTATCAAATACCGCGAAACGCCGGAAGTGGCATAAAACAAATTGCCCTTCATATTGGGCAAACTTCGATAAGGCGAGCGAATCTGAATCAAATGTCCACTGTCCGTAACGATGATGTTATTCCATACTCGAAAAATCCCCCAATTAGAAGGAGAAAAGAAGTTTAATCCGTTGTGATGTCCTTTAACATCCACCGTATTATGGATGAAATTGACTTCTCCCATGGTATCCGGACTTCCATAATTGGTTTTAAAAGGATGCCCCGGAGTCACTTGTAAACCCAAATCTGGATGGGTGGTGAAGGTATCCGACTTTAAATGATGAAATATATTTCGGTAGATATAAGTGGGGCCGCCTATGGCAACAGCCAATGATATGGGTGCATTGATGTCGCGAAACTCGTTTTCAAATACCCGAATGTTTCGGGCATCTCCGTCGATTTCAAAACCATCTTCAAAACACCTAAAAACCTTATTGTGGTGAAAATCAATTTCATAACTGCTTTCAAAAGCGTCGTTACCACTGGGAGGTGATAAATGTCCGGCCTGCGCATAATCATGAAAGCTCGAATACCCGATGTCAATTCCACGACCGCTAAAACCATGACTGATGTTGATGGCACCCCGCTCAAGTAAACGGCTGTAATATGGAAAAATGCAACTGTAAGGATTATAATCATCATAGGTCGCCTTGATTTTCCAGGCGCTCCAGCTGAAATTTCCATCAAAAAATTCACAATCTCTGATATACGTGCGTGATGTCTTTCCGGTCAGTTGAATTCCCACATCGTTCATGGCAAACACACATTGACTGAAGGATATGCGCTCACAATCTTTCAACTCGAGCGCATGTGCAGTGGGAGAAACCCCATATCCGGTAAATTTCAAACCGCTGATGAGCACATTTTCGCAGTTTTCGAGCGACAGGGCATATCCCGCGGCCGTAACCCGGATATTTTTATCAGCCGGATTAGATCCATCCTTCAATTTAACATACAGCAAACGTGGGTATTGCCAATTGCTATTGCACAGGAGATTGGTACTCGGGTTGCGAAAAAATCCATCCATATTGGCATCAAATTCTACCGGTTGAGCCAATGAATTGAATCCGATGCCCAGTTTATTCCGATTCATTTCATCGATGCTTCTGAAAGGAAAAAGTCGAATACTATCATAATACACCAAATTAGGGTTGCTCACCGAACTGGTGGTATAATAAATTCCGGTGCTTCCGTAGGGCTGCCATTGCAATGGAGCTGTATCCAATCCACTGATAATGGTTCCTTCTATGGCCATGGCATTCTTTGCAACCATGTCTACATTCCGCTTGTTGATCCATCGATAATTTCTGAGGTAGTATGTGCCTGGATTCAATTCAATTCGCGCATTTGAATCAATCTGATCGAGGGCCGCCTTCAGATTTCCGGGCGCGGCCTCGGTAAACTGATTGCCTTTACCATCCGGCGAAACGACCCAAACGCGATAGGAATTATTGGCCATGGGAGGCCATGCAAACTTTGCATTACCTTCCAAAATGACTCCATCCAAGGCCGGGGTAGTGGGATCTCGTAAAACTACTTTCACTTTTTCAGCATTTCCCTCCACTGAAAAAGGCACATAAAAAATGGCACCGCTCAACCGGTTATGACGATTCTTCACCCGCGCTAAAGGAAATCCTTCAAATTCAATGGGTTTTGAGCCCGGTGTGGTGGTAAAAGTGACCGTTGCACTGCAATCCATTTCCGGATCACCTGGATTCAGTATTACATTGATTCCGATAGATTTAGTTTGAGAAAAGAGTTCGAGTTGGCATTGAGCGCTCAGATCTGAAAATCCGAAAAGCAAAGAAAAAGCCGAAATTAAAAACCAACGTTTGAACGCACCTGCCATCAAACGAAGTTACGAAAAAAAGGAATTATTCGCTCACCCGAAGTTTTTGACCTTCATAAATGTTATTGCCTTTCAGATTGTTCCATTTGGCCAATTGATCGGATGTAATGCCATACGTGGTGCAAATGCGGTACACCGTTTCGCCTGCTTTCACCACATGATACTTTACCTGATTTGCAGGCGTTGGCTTTGTTTCCGGCTTTTTGACAGGAACGGGAATCGGGGCCGGTGTGGGTTGCCGCTCAGGTGGATTTCGATCGGCCACCTCTTTCGATAAATAAATTTTTTGACCGGGCTGAAGATCCATGACCTCCATTCGATTCCATTTTATCAAATCTTCTTCCAACACATGATAACGCTCCGCTATCCGATAGATATTATCACCGGCTTTCACCACATGATAATCCGGATTGGCAGCACGTTCAACGACTTCAGGTGTTTCAACCGCTACCGGGGAAGTATTGGGATTTACAAAATCCGGTTTTTTAACTTCCTGCGGTTTATTGGGCATCTCCGTTGTTGCCGGCTTTACCGGTTCATCTTTGTCGCGCTTCTCCTGCATGTAAATCTTTTCACCCGGGGCCGGTTCTATCCCCTGTTCCATGCGGTTCTTTTTGTACAGGTGTTTCAGTTTGATGCCATACATCTGACTGATATCGTACATGTCTTGTCCTGGTTGAACCACATGAACTTCAGCACTTCCATTGCGCTTTTTGGGCTTCAGATATAGAATATCTCCTTCTGTGATTTCTGCGCCTTTGGGTAAATCGTTCCATTTATAAATCCGATTTTCGGGTAAATCATTCTTTTGGGCAATATCTTTTACGGTTTCACCTTCTTGAACATATACAGCCGGGATGTCGTTGTTCTTAATCTCCAGTTCTTTGGCAAGAATTCCGGGCTTTGGAATGTAATCGTACTGATGCAATTTGTATCGCTCAATTAAATTCACGAGTATTTCGTGGTACTTCGGATTGGTGGCATAACCTGCCTTGCGCAATCCTTCAGCCCACCCTTTGTAATCGGTTTGCTGAAGTTTAAACAGTTCATTATATCGCCAGTTGTTTTTAAGAAACTCACTGTGGTCTTTGAAAGATTCAAGGGCAGAATTGTAAGCCCTGAAACATTCGTTGGGGGCATCGTCATCCACATAAATGGTTTTGCCGGTCCAGTCGCTTTTGCATTTGATGCCAAAATGGTTGTTCCCCTCTTTGGCCAGTTTGCTGTTTCCATTGCTCGACTCCAGTATGCCTTGAGCCAAAGTAATGCTTGCGGGTATGCCATAGGTATGCATTTCGATCACTGCAAAATCCTTATAGGTACTGATATATTCCTCCGACGTGAACTTTTTGTCGGATTGTGCCGTTATTAAAAACGAAAGGCACATGGCGGGAAGTAAAAAAAATATCTTTCTCATTCGAACCTTCTTCATTTACAGATGATAGACTTCAGCATCAACGTTGACAAAACTCCATATATTTGAAACTGATGAATAAATCGTGTAGGTTTGAGGCAAAATTAGCGGACAACATCGGTTCGGGTATGCCGCTTTTATGCACTTGTTCACATACAAATACGGGCTGGTGTAGCATTTAAACATAATATTTATACATGAATCTAAAAATCAGGATCTGGATTGTTCTTTTGGCATGGTTTGGCGCGATGAGCGTTGCCAGTGCCCAAATGATTCCTGCTGCCAATTGGAGTGTGAAGGCTTCTCTTGCTGAAGTAAAAATCGGAGAAACGGTTGAATTGATTTTTACGACCTCCATTCCGAATAAAATTCACATTTATGCCAATGAATACAAATGCGATCCGGTGATGGCCGAAGTGACCCTCGATAAAAATCCGGCTTGGAACAGCGGTGGAACTCCAAAGGCCATTGGCACGCATCGCTACATGGATGAGGTATTCGGTTGCGAAGTGGTGGATTGGAAAAACAAAGCGGAATTCAGACAAAAGGTAAAGATTCTACAGGCGAATCCTACCATAACCGGGGTACTCGATTATCAAATGTGCACCGAAGAGGGAGCCTGTGTATTGCATAGCTATGAATTCAGTGTAAAAATAAAAACCAATGGGGATGCACCCGCTGCTACTCCGGTGGTTGAAATAGAAGAGATTCCGGCCATTTCAGCTATAGATACGACCCCGGTTGAATCTAATCCTGAAATCAAAAACCCTATATCCGATTACGGTGGATACAAAGGCAAAAGCCCCGCCGATAAAGGTAAATGTGAACCCAAAACGTTCAAAGCCGCCGGTGAATCTGAAGCCCCAAGTCAATCTTTTCTGGGGTTCTTTTTGGTCGCATTTTTATCCGGTCTCGCAGCCTTGTTGACGCCTTGTGTGTTTCCGATGATTCCCATGACGGTAACCTTTTTTCTTAAGGAAGGAAAATCAAGGGCCGCTGCCATACGAAGTGGATTAATTTACGGATTGAGCATTATCCTCATTTATACATTGGTAGGAACCATTGTCGCCGTAACTTTAGGTGCCGATGCGGCCAATTTCCTAAGCACGCACTGGATTCCCAATGTTTTCTTCTTCCTCATATTCGTAATTTTTGCAGCTTCGTTTTTCGGAGCCTTTGAAATTGTGCTCCCGAGTTGGCTCGTGAATAAAGTGGATAGGCAAGCCGATAAAGGCGGTTTGGCGGGCATTTTCTTTATGGCCTTTACCATTGTGCTCGTTTCATTCAGTTGCACCGGTCCTATTGTTGGAACGATACTGGTGCAGAGTGTCTCCGGAGAATTTCTGAAACCCCTGATCGGGATGCTCGGATTTTCCCTGGCTTTTGCCATCCCCTTCGGACTGTTTGCTATTTTTCCGAATTGGCTCAGTTCTTTACCAAAATCCGGAGGATGGTTAAACTCTGTTAAAGTTATCCTCGGTTTCCTCGAGCTCGCTTTGGGATTGAAATTCTTGAGCGTTGCCGATCAGACCTATCACTGGGGATTGCTCGACCGTGAGATTTATCTCGCCCTGTGGATTGTGATTTTCACCTTGATGGGGCTCTATCTGCTCGGAAAAATCAAGTTCTCGCACGACAGCGATATTCCTTATTTAAAAGTACCTCGACTCTTTTTCGCCATCGCAACCTTCAGCTTCGTGATTTATTTGACTCCGGGCATGTGGGGTGCACCGTTGAATGCATTGGCCGGATATCTCCCTCCCATGAGCACGCACGACTTTAATCTTCCGGGAATGATTCGGGAAGCGTCGGGATTGGATGAAGACCTTTGTGAAAAACCGAAATACAGCGACAAACTGCATTTGCCCCATGGTTTGAAAGGATATTTCGATTATGAACAAGGCATGAAGTGCGCTGCTGAACTTAAAAAACCGGTTTTTATCGACTTTACCGGACATGGTTGTGTGAATTGTCGCGAAATGGAAGCACGGGTTTGGAGCGATCCAAGGGTCATTAAAATCCTGAAAGAAGAGTATGTCATCATTTCGCTATATGTGGATGATAAAACGATTGAGCTACCTGAAAATGAGCAGTATTTCAGTAAAATCAACGGACGAAAAATTACCAATCTTGCTAAGAAAAATGCGGATTTACAGATGTGTTACTTCAATGCCAATGCCCAACCTTTATATGTGCTGATGGATAACCAAGAAGATCTGCTGGCTATACCTCGCCCTTATGACTTGGATAAAGATGCCTATGTCCAATTTCTGGAAGATGGGGTAAAGCGATATAAAGAAAACCTGAAAAAATAATGAACGAATCAATCAGGCAACATTTCACTGAAGCGCGCGAAGTGCTCGATGCCTTTCTGGCCAATGACCAAAATATGGTCGCCATTGAAAAAGCAGGCACCTTGATGACGGAAGCCATCAGAAATGGTGGAAAAATTCTAAGTTGTGGAAACGGCGGATCTTTATGTGATGCCATGCATTTTGCAGAAGAATTAACCGGACGATATCGTGAAAACAGACCTGCCATCGGTGCCATTGCGATGAGTGATGTTTCTCATATGGCTTGTGTTGGCAATGATTATGGATACGAATTTGTTTTCAGCCGATATCTGGAAGGCGTCGGAAGAACAGGTGATGTTCTGCTTGCAATCAGCACAAGCGGGAATTCTCAAAATGTAATCAAGGCCATTGAATCTGCTAAAAATATGGGTATTGCGGTGGTAGGACTTACAGGCAAAGACGGTGGAAAAATGGCCGGCCTCTGCGATATAGAAATTCGCGCCCCATTTACCCACTATGCGGATAGAGCGCAGGAAATTCACATCAAAGTGATTCATTCATTGATCGACTTTATCGAACATCAATTGTTAGACTGATGCAGGAATCGATGATTGTGCTCGCCTTAATTGGCGCCAACCTGCTCATGACTGTGCAGGGTTTTAATCAACCCGCTTTCCTTGAAAAATATCTTTTCCAAATTGGACCCATTCTTAGAAGAAAAGAATGGATTAGACTCTTGAGCTCCGGATTTCTTCATGGTGATTGGATGCACTTTGCGTTTAACATGATTACCTTTTACAGTTTCGGTCCCTTGATTGAATCTGTATTCGGTATGTACGGATTACTGGTCATCTATTTTGGAAGTTTGCTGGGTGGAAATGCCCTTGCTTTATTTATTCATCGCCACAATGATTATTATCGGGCCTTAGGTGCTTCCGGTGCCGTGAGCGGAATAGTATTCGCCAGTATCCTCGTAGATCCGAGCATGCCTTTGTATCTTTTCTTTATCCCCATTGGTATTCCTGCTTGGATCATAGGCATCGCGTACATGGCTTATAGCATCAATGGTATGCGCACCCGGACTGACAATATCGGACATGAAGCTCACATGGGTGGTGCCTTGGTTGGACTAGGCCTTGGGATTGCCTTGATCCCTCAACTATTGCTCAAAGAGCCTTTGATTTTGGGTATATTGGTCATTCCTACTATCCTATTTTTATTTTTTATGATCAAAGACCCGGATTTTGTAAACAGCGGTAAAATTAACTGGCACAAAATTTTCAATAGAAGAAATTGAGTGATAAAATCACCACAAATTATTTAATTCGAAGCTTTAACAAAAATCAACCATGAGAATCATCCTAATCGCATTCATAGCTATATTCACGCTGTCACATTGCAATGACAATTCTAACGCACAGAGCAATCCATCCAACACCAATCCGGGTACTTACGAAGTAACCATTAATGGGACTCTTTGGAAAGCCCAGAACAGTACATTTAACCATACCTATAGCAATGACGCGGTGACGGGCGAACAATTAATTTTGAAAGGCACCGGAACAGATGGTCGTTCTGTAGTCATTAGCGTGAACAGTATCGCTCCTAAAACTTATCAGTTCGATTTGGGCAACGGCATCAACGATTGTGTGGTATCCTTGTCCATACCGGGTAAACCTACCCCAATCCCAAGCAAAGCAACGGTAACCATCACATCTCACAATGTTGCCGCTAAAATGGTCAGCGGAACCTTTTCTTTTGAAACCGACAACCAAGAATTTGTAGGCACCAACGGTGTTTTCACCGGCGTGGTTTATAAAATCCAATAATGCGCCACCTGGAAAGCACCAGGAATCCACTGGTAAAACGCATCGCCCTGCTCGAAAAGCCAAGGGAACGCCGAAAAACCGGGGATATGTGTATTGAAGGAATTCGTGAACTCAATTTAGCCATGCTCAATGGTTATGAAATAGAATGTATCCTCTTTTGTGAATCTGACCTATCTGAAGATACACTGAGGAATCAGTTGCCTGAAACAAGCGCAGAAATACTAACGATGAATCGTGAAGTTGCCGATAAATTGCTTTACCGCAGTGGCATTCCGAATGTCTTGGGAATAGGAAAGGCCAAATCTCACCATCTTGAGCAACTCAACTTGCCAACAAACCCTTTAATATTGGTCATTGAACAGGTTGAAAAACCCGGAAATTTAGGTGCCATGCTGCGCACTGCTGATGCAGCCGGTGTAGATGCAGTCATTGTGTGTGACCCCGCCACCGATGTATACAACCCCAATGTGATACGAAGTAGCTTGGGTTGTATCTTTACAACTCAGGTTGCAATCGCAACCAGTGAAGAGACCATTCAGTATCTAGAAAAACACAAAATCAATTCCTTTGCTGCTCATCTGGAAGCTACCCATTACCATTTCAACAGTAATTTTAAAACCCCTACGGCCATCATCATGGGCTCCGAAGCATTTGGTTTATCTGAAATTTGGGAGCAAAACGCCGGCGAAATGATCAAAATCCCCATGTTGGGCATGCATGATTCGATGAATGTGAGCAATGCCGCTGCCGTGTTGCTTTTCGAAGCCGTGAGACAAAGAATGCAATCATAATGTCTTATGAGGTCTCCCGCAGTAAGGCCTTGAGCGTCGTCCAAGCGGGGACCTCGTAAGGATGTTTACTCCCCCTATAGTACAAGCACCCCCTCTAATCCCTAAAATCATACGCCCTACTCACCGATCTCCATCTTTCTAGCACGGCACTAAAATCCGGAGGGAGCTCACTTTCAAACTGTATCCATTCACCCGTACTCGGATGAACAAATCCCAGTGAAACTGCATGCAACGCCTGTCTGGGTAATAATTCAAAGCAATTTTCAATGAACTGTTTGTATTTACTAAAAACCACGCCCTTTAGAATTTTATCTCCGCCGTAAAAGGCATCGTTGAATAAGGTATGCCCAATATGCTTCATGTGCACGCGAATCTGATGGGTTCGTCCGGTTTCAAGCTTACAGGCTACCAAAGAAACATAGTTGAAATTTTCCAACACCTCGTAATGGGTAACGGCGTGTTTTCCGTGATCCCCTTCAGGATACACCATGAAAATTTTGCGGTCTCTTGAACTTCTGCCAATATGTCCGGTTACCGTTCCCTTAGATTCTTCGAAATTTCCCCAAACCAAGGCCTTATAGGTGCGTTCTATGCTGTGGTCTTTGAATTGAGCCGCCAACTTATTCATGGCTTGTTCGTTTTTAGCCACCACCATCAGGCCGGTGGTGTCTTTGTCGATGCGGTGGACGAGCCAAGGTCTGATATTTCCTGACTTAGGTGTTGCGCCCATGTGATGAGCCAATGCATTCACCAAAGTGCCTGTGTAGTTACCATGACCGGGATGAACCACAAAGCCGGATTGTTTATTCAATAAAATTAAATCTTCGTCTTCATACACAATATCTAAAGGGATGTCTTCAGGTAAAACCTCCAAGCTTCTGGGTTCTTCAAAACTCACCACCTCAATTTCATCGCCCGGTTTCACTTTGTAGTTAGATTTTACCGCTACTCCATTCACCCTAACCTTCCCCTCCTCAATGGCTTGTTGAACCTTATTGCGCGTTACATTTTCAACCCGATCCGTTAGAAAACGATCTATACGAAAAGGTTCCTGACCGCGGTCGGCAGTAAAACGATGTTTTATAAAAATTTCAGGACTCTCCGGCATGGCTCCGCAAGTTTAGCAATTACCCTACTGAAAAGTGCTATCTACCTAATTTTTAAAGTATTTATAGGCCGATATTTTATAAGCAAACGCCCTTGTTGACGACGATTGAGGATGTATCGTGAGAAAAGTTGATCTTCGGTTTCTATATTAAAATACCCCTCGGTTTATGATTGGTCCTCCAATCATTGTAATCTACAAATTTGCAAATAATAACACGGTGTAAAACCCTCATTTCCAATGAAATGATTTTAACACCCCATCAAATGACATCAATCATCCGATAGTAAGTAAAAGAAACACCAACCACCTATTAACTTCGAACCAAGTTATGAAAGCTCAAAAATATGCCGGACTCAGCAACCAAGAAGCACAAGAAAAGCTGGTATCTGAGGGTTACAACGAATTAACAACAGAAGCATCCAAGAATGTACTCAAAATATTCAAGGAGGTGATGAAAGAACCTATGTTCATCTTGCTTGTAAGTTGTGGTTTGCTTTATATTATTTTGGGTGATTACACAGAAGGAATTGTGCTCACTTGTTGGGTGTTTGTAATCATCTTGATTACTTACTATCAATATCATAAAACCGAAAGGGCCCTCGAGTCTTTGAAAAAGTTGTCCTCACCAAGGGCATTGGTAGTAAGGGAAGGTATTGAAACACGCATTGCAGGACGAGAGGTGGTTACACGCGATATCGTGATATTACACGAAGGGGATAGAGTTCCGGCTGACGGCCTTTTACTGGAATCAATGCATATCTCTGTGGATGAATCTTTATTAACAGGTGAATCAATGCCAGTTCTAAAAGCAGTAGAAAACGATCATAAACTTTTCAGCGGTACCATGGTTGTTCAAGGTGGAGGCATTATGCAGGTGACATCCACCGGGATGGAAACCGCCTTTGGTAAAATTGGCAAATCTATTCAACAAATTCAAGTAGATCAAACCAAACTCCAGGTTGAAATGAAAGTGCTCATCCGTTATTTTTTTATCATCGGAATAGCGATGACCCTACTAGTGGTAGTAGCTTTTTATTTTACCAGAGGTAATTTTCTTGAAGCTTTGCTCAACGGACTTGCTGCCAGCATGGCCATTTTGCCGGAAGAATTCCCCGTGGTTCTAACCGTTTTTCTCGCCATTGGCGCCTGGAGACTCTCGCAAAACCGGGTGCTTACCCGCAAACCATCGGCCATCGAAACATTAGGTGCAGCGACCGTGCTTTGCAGCGACAAAACCGGCACCATTAC
>JBIIVF010000022.1:0-23520 GCA_044339595.1 Bacteroidia bacterium | reverse complement strand
CATTGCCAGAATGAACATCATTTGTGCAGTAAACGCCAATAATCCCCAAATTCCGTCACTCCAGAATTCGAAAATCTTTATTGAGTAAATGAAAGTGGATTGATCATGAGGAGTTGTGAAAATAATCGCAAATAATACACAAACTGCGGTCAAGGCAAAGGCAATGGCCAAGGGCGATGGCAACCAATTTTGTACCCAACGGATATATATTTCTGCCAGGCGTTTCATGGAAGCAGTTTGACAATTTTTTCAAGCCAGTCTTCATCGGTCGCATCAAATGCCGCAAAATGTTCACTATCCACATCCAATAATGCTGTAACTACGCCATTTTTGATGACCGGAACTACAATCTCAGCATTGGAAAGCGCACTGCAGGCGATGTGTCCCGGATATTCATGCACATTGTCTACAAGAATTGTTTTGGCTTGTTTCCAGGCATTTCCGCATACGCCTTTATCAAAAGCAATGCGCGTACAAGCCACGGGCCCTTGAAATGGACCCAAGATCAGTTGATCACCCATAACACGGTAGAAGCCCGTCCAATGTGGCTTCAGCGTGTCGTGTATCAACGCTGCAATATTCGCCATGTTGGCAATTTCATCAGCCTTTTGATCTAAAACGGCTTCAATGTTTTGGAACAACTGAATATATAACTCGTTTTTATCTGCGCTCATGCCTATTGAATTCAATGCAATTATCTGTGTTCAAGATCAGTTGTGCAACTCAAACTGACAAATACAAAAAAAAAGGCAGCCCTTTTGAGACTGCCTTTTTTTGGAATAAGTTAATATTATTTGCTTACGGTCAATTTGCGTGAAGAGCTGAAATCGCCTGCTTTAATTTGATAAACATAAACCCCTTGTGGAAGTTCGTTTACGCTGAATTCAACCGTATGGCTTCCTTGAGCATAAAACCCGTTGGTGATGTTTTTTACTTTTTTACCCAACAAGTCATATAATTCTACACTCACCATTTCTGATTTTCCGAGTGCAAAATCTACCTGAACATTTTGTCCTTGAGTAACCGGATTTGGATAAGCAACGCCTAAACCATAACCTTTATTTAAATTCTCTATGCCTACGTTTCCGCAGTTGATATAGAATTGTGATGGTACATACTGTTTTAAAGTTCCGGGTGCATTCGCAGGGTAGAACCATTCCGTAGGACGAGCTGTTGTAGTGGAATATTTTTGACTGATAAAGGCAAATAATCCAACATTGAATGAATTATCTAAACCTGATGCAGCGCCATCTCCTCTGAAAATCAATGGCAAAAAGCAATTCAATTTCTTTTGAGGAATATTGGTCGAATCATAGGCAAGAGTATCTCCTAATGCAACCGGATAATTCCCGGGAATAAAAGTAGCCGTCCATGCTGCCAAAGCTCCTTTGGCTACATTCAACGGGGTTGGAACTTGGATTACCCCTTCAAAAGTTGACGAGCCTGTTTCAAAAAAACCGGCCGTGTTCATGGTCATATCTAGCGGTATCTTCACAAATGCAGTAGCATCCTGACCGGTACTGGTAGCTCTATTCAATACAACTGAGCGCGTAGGGGTTGTTCCACCAAAAGACAAATTAGCAATTTTATCTCCGGTGTAAAACTGAACCAAAAGTGTATCAGAAATACCGTTCAGGTTCAAATACTTGTAGAAAAATGCAATTGAATCAACTTTAAAGCTATTGTGCTGATTTAATTGTGGTGTCGGATCTGTAAAATAGAAACTGGTAGGATCGAAAACCTGACCAATGGCATGCAAAGAGATATGGTCTTTCCCGGTTGTTGGGAAGATGATTACAGGAGAGGAGTCAGGCCACATATGAGTGCCTGTAAAATAGGTGAATCTTTCACCGTTATCGCCCAAAGCGCCGGTATAATTGTACCAGCCGGTTACGGTTGCTTTTTTATTCAATTTGGTTTCGGTCATTCGGTTAAATGACTGAAGATCTTCAGCAGAAAGTGGTTTTCCTTTCAAATCAGGAATTGGACTTTCTACAATTTGTGCAAAAGAGGAACTTACCCCAATGGTAATCAAGGCAAGCAGTGCTGTAAGTCTCATTTTTTTCATTATATTTTTTTGATTTAAATGCAAAAATAGAATTTCATCCATGAATATAACAATCGTATTTTAAAAAGTTGTCACAATTGAGCCTTATTGTTAAATATCGCCTTTTTGCGGCCGAATCAATATTTCTTCATGAACAATGTCAATGGGACTTTGAATACACTGCAAAATTACCTTGGCAACACTTTCTGCATTCATGAATCTCTCCTCAGGCAAATCAGTTCCATTCCAACTATCCGTTAGGGTTGCGCCCGGCAAAATAGCAGTGACTTTGATGCCTGTTTCTTTGAGTTCTTCCCTCAAAACCTTTGTTAGACCCAATTCTCCGAATTTGCTGATACAATAGGAACCTCCATTTATATAAGGCACGATACTGGCAGTAGAACAAATATTCAGGATATATCCTGCATTCATTTCCTTCATTTTCGGCAACACCAGTCGGCTCATATGATAAACCGAAGCTAAATTAGTGGCTATCATTGTTTCAAATACGTCATCCGCTTCTTCTGAAATTTGACCAGGTATGAAATTCCCTGCATTGTTAATCAAAACGTCGATCGTAAGGTTTTGCGCTGTCAATTGACGTCCTAACTTTAATATGGCTGATTTGTCTGCAATATCAAAGTCGAAAAGATGCACTTCGCAACCTTCGTGTTCTTCTAAGATTTGATTTTTGACCCTTTTTAAGGGTTCCAAATTTCGCGCACACAGAATCAAATGGTAACCTTCACCCGCCATCAAAATGGCAGTGGCTTTTCCGATCCCTCTGGATGCACCCGTTATTAAAATAGTCTTCATGGTTTTTCTTGGAGATTTGGTCAAAAGTAGCGCCCACAGTGGAATAATTCCAATATATTTACGCCCTAAATTAGAAAAAGACCGTTTCATGCAGCTTTTTTATCATTTCGGGCGATACATACTCTTTTTGAAAAGCATGTTTTCTAAACCCGAAAAATTTAGGGTTTATGTAACCCGTACGTTTGTAGAAATGAAGAATATAGGCATTGGTTCGCTCACCATCGTGGCGATTATTGCCTTTTTTCAAGGAGCAGTAACCACCCTTCAAATTGCCTATCAGCTTATTTCTCCCCTCGTGGCCAACCCTGTGATTGGTCAGATTGTGAGTGATTCAACTATGCTCGAATTGGCACCCACCATCACCAGTTTGGTGTTGGCCGGAAAAGTGGGGTCTCACATTGCTTCTGAAATTGGTACCATGCGGGTGAGTGAACAAATTGACGCACTGGAAGTCATGGGGATCAATTCAGCCGGATTTTTAGCCTTACCAAAAATCGTAGCCGGGGTCATCATGGTGCCATTGTTGATCATCATATCTATTTTTTTAAGTAATCTCGGTGGGATCATTGCCGGTGAAGCATCAGATATTCTCACGGCAAGCGAATATATTCAAGGTGCCAGAGAAACATTTTTGCCCTTTAACCTGTGGTTTTCACTCATAAAAGCCACTACTTATGCCTTTATCATAACCTCCGTAAGCTGTTATCAAGGTTATTATTGCTCCGGTGGTGCCCTCGAAGTAGGCCATTCAAGCACGAAAGCCGTGGTTTACAGTGCAGTGTTGATTTTGTTTTCTGATTACTTGCTCGCTCAATTGTTGCTCTGATGATAGAATTGAAAGACGTTAGAAAATCTTTCCAAGGTAAGGAAATTCTCAAAGGAATATCGGCCGTATTTGAGCCGGGACAAACCAATTTGGTGATTGGAGCGAGTGGTCATGGTAAAAGTGTGTTAATGAAGTGCATGGTGGGTTTGTTGAATGTAGATGGCGGACATATCTTTTATGACGGACGCGATTTTACAGAGTTAGAATATCAGCAGATTCGTGAAGTTCGTAAGGATATTGGTATGCTTTTTCAGGGGACAGCCTTGTTTGATTCATTGACAGTAGAGGAAAATATTGAGTTCCCCCTAAAAATGTTCTCAAACCTAACGCTGAAAGAAAGGCTTGATCGGGTCAATTTTTGTTTGAACCGTGTAAACCTCGATGGGATTAATAAAAAGTTTCCTGCAGAAATCAGTGGCGGGCAAAAAAAGCGAGTAGGTATTGCGCGTGCCATCGCCATGGACATCAAATATTTGTTTTGCGATGAACCCAATTCAGGGTTAGATCCTATCACATCAAGGGTCATAGACAGTCTTTTAAAAGAGATTACAGAAGAATTCAATATCACTACCATCATCAATACCCACGATATGAAAACGGTATTCGATATTGGTGACAAAGTCATTTTTATTTACAATGGAGAGAAATGGTGGGATGGAAGTAAAAACGATGTTATGAACAGTGATAATCCTGAACTCAAAGATTTTTTGTCGTCTTCATACTTTGGTTACTAACAGATTTATGAAATTTATCTCATCCTTTATTTTGATTTTCTTAATGGTGGCTGGCTCGTCCTTTAAACATGCTGGTCAGGAAGAAGGCATGTATATGCTCAATACCCTCGAAAAGTTAAATCTTGAAAAAGCAGGACTTAAAATACCGGTCAGCGATATTTACAATTCATCCGGCAAGAGTTTAACCAATGCTTTGGTGAGATTAGGTGGGTGCACCGGCTCATTTATCAGTGACAACGGACTGATTATCACCAATCACCATTGTGTTTATGGTGCCGTATCTTCACTGAGTTCCAAAGACAATAATTTGTTGGAGAATGGTTTTTATGCTCAAACCCATGAAAAGGAGATCAAGATTAACATGCCTTGTAAAATCACGCAGTCATTTGACGATGTTTCCACACGCGTTTTAGAAGGGGTCACCGCTGATATATCGCCTGATGATCGCATGAAGAAAATTGCCGACAACATTCAGAAAATCACCAAAAAGGAACAGGAGTTATCACCTGACCTAAAAATTGAAATTTCTGAGATGCTGGTAGGGAAGTATTACACCCTGTTCCGATATAAATTATTGGACGATGTGCGGTTGGTTTTTGTACCACCTTCCAGCATCGGTAAATTTGGAGGAGAAAGTGACAACTGGGTATGGCCACGTCACAATGGCGATTTTTCGGTGGTTAGAGCGTATGAAAATGGAAAGCCTTACAAACCTGCTCGTCACCTTAAAGTGAATTCAGGAGGCACCAAAGAAAATGATTTTGTTTTCATTCTTGGTTATCCCGGAAGAACCTACAGACATATGCCTGCAGAGTTCTATTCATATCAATACAAACATGTTTTGCCTTTCATTTCTGAGTGGTTTAACCATCGAATAAACGTTTTAAACAAAGATGCCGGCGATGATGTAACCAAACAACTATCCTATGCCGGAGCCATCGCATCCCTGGCCAATACCGCAAAGAATTTCGAAGGAAAGGTGCAGGGTTTTACACGGACTTCTATCATCGCGGATAAATATGAGGAGCAAAAGAAATTGGGCGAATGGGTGAATGCCGATGCCACCAGAAAGAAGCAATACGGACACGTTTTTTCTGAAATTTCAGCGCTTTACGGAAAAATCATGCCCAAAGCGAGGCAAAACCTGATGTTAAGTCAACTTTTTAGCAGCAGCGGGATCATTTGGTCTGCAGCGTATATTGAAGATTTGGATGATAAAACAGAGGAAATGAGCAAGTCGGAACGAAAGGAGTTCTTCTCAAAAAATCAAACCACTTTGTTCAATAAATTTAAATCAGGCTACAATGTCAATAATATTGCCATCGAGAAGCAATTGCTGAAAGAAATGCTGTTCAGAATCTCTCAACTGCCTGCTGATCAGGTGCCTGACGAATTAAAGAACCTCGTTGGAAAGAAGAACCCTCGCGAGGCCATCAACGCCTGGGTCGATAAATCGTTCAAAAAGAATCCACTGACGCAAACGGATGTCATTTGGAAAACCGCTGAAAAAGACATGTCGCAATTGTTAAAAATCGATAATGATTTTACAGAATTTGCAGAAGAGATGATGGAAGCCAGCAATGAAGTTTCTTTAGAATTGGGTGGGTATAACACTAAACTATCAGCCCTGTTACCCAGATTATCGGATATCAAAGAAGCCTATTACCAGAATATGTTTATTCCGGATGCCAACGCTACTTTGCGATTTACTTACGGATATATCAAAGGATTCAGTCCTCAAGATGCCGTTGTGAATTATCCATTTACCACCATCAAAGGAATTTTGGAAAAAGCCGAAGACAAAGGCGATTACTACATGGCGGATGAATATCTTAAAACCTTTAAATCGGTCGTTCCGGCTGACGCTTTAAGGCTGAATGGAACCAATGATGTGGTGGTAGCTATGTTGTATAACCTTGATACCACCGGTGGCAATTCTGGAAGTCCTATTCTCAATGCTGAAGGTGAAATCATCGGGGTGAATTTCGACCGTGCATTTACTGCTACTATCAACGACTTCGCCTGGAATGAATCTTACAGCCGTTCGATTGGGGTAGATATGCGCTATGTGATTTATGTGATGAAATACATCGGAAAGGCAGACAAATTGCTGGATGAGATGAAAGTTACTTTGTAGATAACTATAAACTGAAATATGAAATGCAACGGAGATGCTTTATATGGTATCTTTGATCATATTTCTACCCGTTGAAAAAGCTATTTTATCTTCTTTTTGGATTGATAATTATCCAATCTGCAAAAGCGGATCATATCCAAGGTTTGGATATAACCTATACGAAAATAGATAGCGTAAGGTATCGTTTCAATTTCCAGATTTATCGCAGTTGCTACGGTGTAACTTACACGAATTATGGCGACTCTTCCATACTCAGTTGCGGAACGCTAACTAAGAAATACCCTCTAATATTTGAGAAGATTGAGGAAATAACAACCGGTCCAAAAAGTAATTGCAATCCAAAAAATACAAATAACTCCGGTATCGGACTAGAAAGACACAGCTATTACAGTTTGGTTGATTTTAGTCTAACAGGTATGGATTCATTTTTAAAATGCTCAGGCGTTTTAAGGATAGAATTAACGTTAATAAGCCGGAATCTTTATTCAACTACAGGTGCTCAAAATCTATATTCATTTGCAGAATTAAACTTACGTAACGCTCCTGAAGGTAATAGTTCTCCATATTTTTTCTTTGATCCTGTATTATATTTTGGATGTAACAGCACCACAAATATATCTTTTCAAGGTATAGATACGGTTGAGAATGATTCCCTTTCATATCAATTCGATTTTCCAAAAACTTCTGCAAAAAGTAACATATTCTATTATACCGGAGCCGACTACAATCGACCATTTCGCGCCTATTATCCAGGGACTCTGAAATATCCATATAATAACCAGAATGCAACACCAGCAATTGGCACTTATCTCGACCCGGTTAATGGCTCATTCATTTTTGCAGCAACCAAATGTGATGATGCAAATGCTTATGTAATCCAAATAAAAGAATGGAGAAAGCTTAAAGATACATCCAATAAATATGTCCATGTGGGCACCATACGCAGGGATATAATGGGTATAGTAAGAGGGGTTAATGTGGAATCGGTTGATTTGAGAAAATACAAGGATATATACACTTGCACGAATAAGTCAGGTTGCATTCCATACAAATTAACTCCTGAATCAAAATGGGATACGTTATCATTAATTATTTCCAAAGCACCACATGACAGCAAAACGAATATCTCAATTTCTAATTGGTACGATTCGTCAAATATTTGTTTTAAGTTGGGAGAACCTGCAAAATTGAATGAAATCAATATTGGCGCCCAAGCAATGAATAAAGCCTCGGATATTTATTTAATTTCCCAAAAAATCGTCAATATAATTTCTCCTGAAAAAACGGACTACGGAATTCAATTAACAAAGAACTCCTGTAATGACTATACATTTATAACTTTATATAAAATAAAGCCTTCTCATGTACGCTGGAGCGTATTCAAAGATACAAACAACCAAATCACTGATACCAATATTGTAGTTTTTAAATCATCGGGAAGAAGTGAGACAGAAAGTTTATGGGATAATATAAAATTTAAAGTACAGGGCGAATACTTTGTTCGTTTAGAAATTTTAGATTCATTATTGAATTGCCATTCTTATTGGCGCAGTATTCAAGTGCCGTCATTAGTTGAAAATGCAAGGTTCAAATTTGATCAGGATTCACTTTGCTTGGGACAAGAATATGAATTATACTTTGACTCAATGACTTCTTCTAGTTACAAATTTAGATGGGAAAGTAAAATTGGTATATCCAATAATCCCGCATATAAGATACGTCTTTCAGAACCTTATGATAGCATTAAAGTAAAGGCACGCTTGACAAATAGGGAAGAGTGTATTCTTGATACTGTTTTTACCTATTTCTTGCGTCCCTATTTAAGAATTCCCTATAATGAACTTTCTGATTTCTGTGAAGGCGATACCTTGAATTTATTAGAACCACATGGTTATCACACTTTCGTATGGAGCAAATCTTATGTGAATGCACAAATTAAATCATGGCAAAATGAAGTGATAACGGTGAGTTATCAGGATATTTACAATTGTGCATACAACGACACGTTTCAAACCCATGTTAATTCTCTGCCGAAATTTGATTTAAATGATACGGTGTTTTGTGGCTCCGGAACGATTTTCCCCTATTTAGCGGGAAAACATCTGTGGTCTGACAGCTCAGAATATGAATATCTGTTTGTGAATAGTTCGGGACAATATTCCTTGCATTTTATCGATTCGAACGATTGTGGATTTACTGATTCATTTCAGGTAAATATTAATCCTCTTCCGAAAATAGATTTAGGAAAAGATACATCGATTTGTGGTGATAGCATTGAATTCAATCTGGATCCTTCCTGGGACTTGGAATGGGATAACGGCGCTAACACTTCTAGTATTAAGGTTGATTTTACCGGCCTTTATAGGGTTAAAGCAACAGGCCTTAATGGTTGTTCTAATACATCCTCTATTTATATTAAAAAATTAAATCCCGGAAATCCTCCTTTCTTAAAAATTAAAGGAGATAGTTTAATCTCCAATTTAATAGGATTACACAGTTGGTTTAGAAACGATAGCCTTATTAAAGCGGGAATTGAATCCTTTATAATTATGAACAAAACCGGAAACTATCATGCATTACGAACAGATACTAATGGTTGTATTACAACACGATCCAACCTGATAACTTACTTCACAGGAACAGCGCATGAGTTTTTGAGACATCAATTCAACATATATCCAAATCCAAGTACCGGAAAATTGACCATTTCAGCCAGTTCCGGTAAATTGGAACATATTAAGGAATTGCAACTTTCTGATTTGCATGGAAGGACGGTACAATTTACTGAAATCAGGAATCAAGATGCAGTCACTATACTTTTCGAACCGTCGAAATCGGTTTTGATTCTGACCCTTAGAATGAAATCAGGGGAAACATATAACACTATAGTGCTAGTAAAATAAAGGAATTAAAGTCCTCTGATAAAAGCTTCAGCAGGCATCCTTTTGCGTCCCTCAAGCTGCACATCTGTCAGAGAAACGTCGCAGTCACAACTACCAAAATTCAACATTCTTCCGGATTCAACATACATCTCACCAGGTTTAAGGTTTTTGGTATCCAATATCTCAACTGCAAAAACCTTCAAAACTTTCCCGTTAAACCGACAGCGCGCGGCCGGGTAGGGTGATAATCCGCGAACAAAATTCTGTATGATTTCAGCAGGTTTATTCCAATCAATCTCGCAAAAATCCTTGGTTATTTTCGGTGCGGATTTCAGGGGGCGTAAAGCTGTTTGAGGAATTGGAGTATAGTTCCCTTTTTCAATCATGTGCACCGATTTAACCACCAAATCAGCACCGATTTTCATGAGTTTATCATGCAATGTTCCGGCATCATCCGTTTCTTCAATGGCCACTTGCTCTTGCTGCAACAAATCACCGGTGTCGATTTCATGTTTTAGCAAAAAGGTGCTAACACCGGTCACTTTTTCTCCTTGAATAATCGCATGATTGATGGGTGCGGCGCCACGGTAATCGGGCAGGAGGGATGCATGCAAATTCATCGTTCCCAAGCGGGGCATATTCCAAACCACTTCCGGCATCATTCTAAAAGCAATAACGACTTGCAAGTCTGCCTGATATGAACGAAGAGTTTCAACAAAGGTCGGATCTTTAAGATTGGGTGGCTGCAAAACCGGTAGATGGTGTTTTAATGCGCATAATTTGACTGCTGAGGCTTGCAACTGCATATTTCTTCCTGCGGGCTTATCGGGAGCTGTAATGACCGCAACAATTTGAAATCCGGCCCGGAGCATCGCCTCGAGCGAATACACTGCAAATTCCGGCGTTCCAATAAAAACAATGCGAAGTGGTTTCATTAACGGATTGGCATGAATATTCTGCGCCACCTGATTCCCTTAAAAGATTTCTCCTCTATTTCGTCATATCCACCGGTATCACGATTATAAACGCGCTTCCATTCAGAATCATGCTTAATGCTCATCCACACAAACAAGGCTTTTCCAACAATGTGATCTTCCGGCACAAAACCCCAAAACCTGGAGTCTAAAGAGTTATGACGATTATCGCCCATCATGAAATAATAGTTCATTTTAAACGTGTAATGCGTTACTTCTTTACCACCGATGTAAAATTTACCATTTCGTTTTTCGAAATCTTTGTTGCCTTCGTACTCTTTAATGACGCGTTCGTAAATCGCAAAATTCTTGTCATCCAAAGCAATTTTATCTCCTGCTTTTGGAATATATATCGGACCATAATTATCGCGACTCCAATGGTCATTCATTTCATACGGAAAAATGTTTCCATCATTGTTCTTCCCTCTTGGGTGTAAATTCGTATCAACAGCCACTACACTGGGATGTCGGCTTACTTTTTTGCGACTCTCATCGGTCATGTTCATTCGGTAAAGAATGCCTTCACCATAACTTTCTGTGATGTCCAAATCTTTCAGGAATTTGTCCGGAATACCGGTTCCATTGGTGCTCACCTGATATTCAAACTGTCTATTAACATGGGTTTCAGACTCTTTTCCATTGATGTAAACCGTTCCGTTAATCACACTCAAACTATCGCCGGCAATCCCTACACAGCGTTTGATGTAATTCTCCTTTTTATCTACCGGACGTCCAAATCGCTCATCCGGATAGTTAAAAACCACCACGTCATTGTTTTTGATTTTTTGAAATCCCCATAAACGGAAATAGGGCAACTTCATCCAATCAATATAGGCCTTGGTATTGATAAAGGGCATGGTATGATGCGCAAACGGAAAGGAGAGGGGCGTCATAGGGAGACGGGCTCCATAATTCACTTTACTTACAAAGAGAAAATCACCTACCAACAGCGACTTTTCCATCGAAGAAGTAGGGATTTGATAGGCCTCGATAAATAAGCTTCGTATCACGGTAGCCGCAATCACGGCAAAGGCAATGGCATCAACCCATTCACCATATTTGTGTTTGGTCTTATATCGGTATTTGTAGATGTAATATCCCCAAATGGCGGCTTCCCAAATGATAAAAAACAGCAGGGCCACAAATACGTTGGCATCGGCACCCAATATCAAGACCAATAAAAGAAACAGATTACAGATGGTCCAAATGGCAATAACCCAACGCGTTCTTTTTCTAAAGCTTAAAAACAGTTCCTTAATTTTTGATAGCATCGTCTATATCTTACAAATTCAATACGTCATTCATGGTAAAAACACCTTTTCTTCCCTTCAACCATTCTGCGGCAATGACCGCTCCGAGCGCAAACCCTTTTCTACTTCTGGCAATGTGACTGATGGTAATTTCATCAATTTCACTGCCGTATGAAACAATGTGCGTTCCCGGAATATCTTCCAGTCGGTGAGAAATTATTTTCAAATCAAACGAAGAACCGGTCTCTTTTGTATCTGCCATTAGACCAACCCATTTCTTTTTTCTATCAAGATGGTCTAGAATACCTTCTGCAAGGGTAATGGCGGTGCCGCTCGGGGCATCCAGCTTCTTGGTATGATGAATCTCATTCATGATTACATCGTATTCGGCATGTGGATTCATCAGCTTTGCCAACTGCTCATTGAGTTTGAAGAACAAATTTACCCCAATGCTAAAATTGCTGGCAGTAAGCATGGAGCGATTCTCCAATTGTGCCTTCTCTTTTATTTCAGGATATAAATGGTACCATCCTGTTGTGCCTACTATCACCGGAATATCCATGTCGAAACAACGAAGAATATTCTCTTCTGCACTTTCCGGCCGACTAAATTCAATGGCCACATCAGCGCCTGATAAATTATTTACATCCCAAACTCTCCCTGCTCTTAACACAATTTCATGCCCACGTGCCATCGCTTCATCTTCGATGGCTTTCCCCATTTTTCCGTACCCAATCAGCGCAATCTTCATTCAGTTTGATTTAATTCTCGCAAAGATTAATTATTCTTGTTTTTGAATTGATAACGCTGACAAAGCTACAAATTAAAGCTATAAATGAGCACACAAAAGAAGGCGCCGGTTAAAGGCAAAAAAAAGAAATCGAAACTGCGGAAATTATTCTGGTTGGTTTTATTACTCGTTTTGGCTTCTGCAGCCTGGTTGGTTCTGTATCCAATATTAAAAACCCCATTTGGAAAAACAGCCATTCTGTATGTAAAAACAGGTGAATCGTTTAAACAAGCCTCTAATCGATGGATGGCCGATGGAGAAGTGAGCAAATGGAGTGTTTTTCCTTTCATTTCAGGGGTGGAAAGACTCGATCGACGGGTGAGAAGCGGCGCGTATACCTTTCCATCAACCACCGGACAATTTGCCATGCTGATGAAACTCTTAAAAGGGCAGGAAGATGAGATAAAACTCACTCTTTCGGGCATTTTGTCGTACGATGAGATAATCGGAAGAATCGGCGAAAAATTAGAACCGGATAGCGCAGAAATCGCTTCGTTGATGAATGATCGAAAATTTCTTGACTCCCTCGGATTAACTAAAAATACCCGATTGTCCATGTTTATTCCCGATTCGTATCAATTTTATTGGGATACGGATGCCATAAAAGTGATTGCGAAACTGCATAAATACTACCTCGATTTCTGGACTTACGAAAGGCGAAAAAAAGCCGAAAAACAAGATCTAACGATCCAACAAGTCAGTGCACTGGCATCGATTGTAGATGGAGAAGCTATTCATTTTGATGAAATGCCCGCCATAGCTGGGCTGTACTTAAACCGATATCATCAAAAAATGGCATTACAAGCCGATCCTACGGTAAAATTTGCATTGGGTTTGAAAGCGGTGCGAAGACTCACCTATGAAGATTATAAAATCGATCATCCTTATAATACCTATAGAATCAGCGGTTTGCCTCCAGGACCGATTTCTATGGCTTCCAAACAAGCCATAGAGGCCGTTTTAAATCCGGAATCGCATGAATTCCTTTTTATGGTTGCGAAAGCGGACCGAAGTGGCTATCACCATTTTACCAAAACCTTTGAAGAACACAAGGCTTATAGCAGGCAGTATACCAAGAGTTTAGATCAAAGGGGAGTGGGTAGGTGAAATGTCGGTTTAAAAATCGAAAACGAAAACTTTTTTGTAATCAGTTCTTTCTACAACCTCAGTTTAAACGTTTCTTTTGAAAAGGACGGGTTTCTAAAAACGAATCCCAGAAAGAATAAATCTATACAAAGCGTCACATCCGGATCAGCGGCGATTTCCGCCCACGCCTGCTGCATTCCGGCAGACCAATTGATGTCATCAAATACCAATACACTGGCGGATGACATATGCTGCTTGAATTGATGGAAGTAATGCATGGTTGCTTCGTATTGATGATTGCCATCAATAAACACCCATTGATAGGAATGATGCTTTAATAATTCAGGAAGAACGAGCTCAAAAAAGCCTTCTTTTAAGTCAATTTGATAGCCGAGCTGTTGCCACAAATTTTTAGAAATAGGTGCTAATTGTGTATTCGCTTCAATGGTGTGGAACACCTTAGGTTGAAAGAGTGTGTTTTGATACGAAGCACTTATTCCTAAAGATGTGCCCAATTCGAGCGCGTGTTCAGGTTTCAAATAGTCAACTGCTAAACCAAGTAATTTTCCCAATCGATGGTTTTTTGCTGATTTTTGGGCAATTTCACCTAAAGATCGATCCGTTACTTTTGCTGTAGATGGATCTTGAAATTGAATACGCTGTTTTAGCTGTTTTAAAGCCTCTGCGGCATCTTTCGTTTGCTTAAACGCAGAATCAGCGCTCTTGGTAGCAGAAACTCTTACAACCTTGCGGTAAAAATCAAATACAAAAGGAGAATGTATCTGCTGACTTCCCTTAGACATCCATTGATGTTTTAGGAATTTTACAGCGATTTGTAAATATGAATAGGGCTTCAATGCTCTCAGACTTTTTCGGTCGCGAGCGATTTAATTTCCTTCAATTCCTTTTTGAGGCGATCTATCTGACCGTTGCTTTTGTCAATTTTAGACTGAATTTCCTGTTTCAGTTTTTCTGCATTCTTAGATCGGGCAAAGAATTCAATGTTGTTCTCCCAGGTGGCAATTTCACCCTCCAGGAAACGAATTTTTTCTTTGATTTTGATCTCTTCCTGCTTCACTTTCGCCCCACCGTTAGGCGTAGAAAGTACATTCGAATAATGCGTCCTTCCTGAACCTTCATTGAGTCTTTCTCTGCGAATGTCAAATTTCTTATTAACAGCTTGCAAAGCAACTTCATAAGCCTGATGCACTTCGTTCTTTTTGTTAAAAGGAACAAACCCGGCATTCTGCCAGAGCTGATGAATTTCCTTCAATGATTGAACAGCGTTATCCTTATCCTCCGTTTCCAAAAGAGCATTTACGCGCGCAATAAGCGCTAACTTGTCATTTAAACTTTCTTCTTCCTGCTTCTTCTTGTCTTTGAAAACACGGTTTTTGTTTTCAAAAAATGTATCACAGGCCGTTCTGAAACGTTTCCATATGGCATTGCTCACTTTCTCAGGAACCGGACCGCCTTTCTTCCATTCTTCCTGAAGACGAAGGAATTCCTTGGTGGTATGCGCGAAATCATCATTGTTCATCAATGCTTCCGCCTGTTTGCATAAATCTTCCTTAAACAACAAATTGGCCTTACGATCTTTGTTTATTTGCTCGAAATAGGCGCTCTTGTTTTTGTAGAATTCATTGAATTGCTCTCTGAAAGCTTTCCAAATAGGTTCGTTATTGGCTTTAGGAACGGGACCAATTTTCTTCCATTCTTCAAACAAGATATTGAGTTCGTCGGTTTTATGATTCCATTGTTTAATGTTGTCATAAGCAGTAGAGGAGATGAGGGTGGCCTTTTCTACAAGAATTTCTTTTAACTTGAGATTCTCATTGTGTACGGCATCCATCTCATCCAATAACACTTTCTTTTCTGCATACACGGCATCCACAGCTGTTTTGAATCGTGTCCAAATTTCTTCGTTGAATTCTTTTGGAACCGGACCGGTATTCTTGAATTCATCCTGATATTTATTGAGCAGGATGAAGCATTTCTTTGCAGAAGTTTCTTGATGCAGTTCTTCAACCTTCTTGCACAAATCAATCTTGTAATAAAGATTTTTCTTTCTGTCAAGATCCTTTAATTCAAGATTGATTGAATGGTTGTCATAAAATTTGTTGAGATAAAAGTTATAACTATCCCAAAGTTCTTGAACATTCTCATTCGGCACGGCGCGAATGGTTTTCCACTCTGCTTGAATTTTCTTGACCTGATCAACGCTTTCTCTGGTTTCATCTGCTTCCGTCAGGGCTTTTAACTCAGCAAGAAGCTGACGCTTGCGAATAAGGTTTTTCATCTTTTCCTCTTCAATGCGCCTGCGCTCGTCGGTTCTTGCATCCTGAGCCTGTCTTAAGAAGGCATAAAAACGATCTTTATTGATGTCTTCCACATATTCAAAGGTATCAGCTTCATTCCCGACTTCAGTGTGCGCAAGTAAGGCCGCTTTTTTATCTTGCTTGAACATTTCATCCAAATAAGGACGAATATTTTGCAACCTTTTTACAGATTCTTTTGGGATTAAAGTCAGGGCTTCTGCCGAAAGGGCCATGAGCTCTTCTTTTGACAAAGTGCTATAATCAACTGATGCATAGGGCTCTTCTGTCGATGCAAGCTCTTCTGATTCTTCTGTTTCAACCTCTGAATCCATTCCGTTATCTGCAGTCAAATGAGCATCCGGAGCTTCTTCAGGCAACACAGGTACTTGGTTCATTTGATGAGTTTCGGCTTCCGTTTCGGTTTGCATGACCACATCGGATGCCTCAGGCAAAATTTCCTCCACAGAAAGAATTACCTCCTCTTCAATGGGCTCCACTTCAACTTGAACATGAGAATCAACCTCAACCTCAACCTCAGCCTCAACCTCAGAAAGATCGTTTACCGCGGCTGATTCAATTACAGGAGTATTTTCTTCCATGTAATTATTCACCACAGGAGATAATGTCTCTTCCATTTCCGGAATTTTATTTTCTTCGTTCATCATTTTATTCTAATCCAATTCTCTCTTTTTAGATTGGTTTCTAACCCCGCCTTAAATAGATTTGCAAAAATGATACTTTTGGCCTTAAAAGCAATAAAGTCCCGTTAATATGACCGTGAAATTAATTGAATGTCCGCGAGACGCCATGCAAGGGATGCTTAGATTTGTGGAAACTCCCCGAAAAATAGCCTATCTGAACAGATTGCTGAAGGTTGGATTTGATGTGCTCGATTGCGGAAGTTTCGTCTCTCCTAAGGTAATACCACAGATGAAAGATACCGCTGAAGTGCTGAATAATCTAAATTTAGAGGGATCTCGCACAGAATTACTCGTGATCGTGGCCAATATAAAAGGTGCCGAAATGGCGATGCCTTTCCCGCAAATTAAATATCTCGGATTCCCTTTCTCGATTTCCGAAACATTTCAGCAGCGAAATGCCAATTCTACCATTGATGACTCTTTCGAACAAGTGAAATATTTGCTCGACCTCTGCCACAAGCACAATAAAGAACTGGTGGTATATATCTCTATGGCATTTGGAAATCCCTATAACGATTTCTGGGATCCTGCGATCGTTTCTCATTGGGTTGACCGTCTTTATTCTTATGGAGTGCGAATATTCTCTATGTCTGATACAGTAGGGGTGGCTACACCTGAGAAAATCAATGGTGTTTTTCGAGATTTAGCCGAAGACTTTTCAAAAGCTGAATTTGGGGCCCATTTTCATACACGACCCGAATCATGGGAAGAGAAAATTAACGCGGCTTACGAAATGGGTTGTCGCAAATTTGATGGAGCCTTGAAAGGATTTGGAGGCTGCCCAATGGCGAAGGATGAATTGGTGGGCAATATGCCAACTGAAAAAATGATCGAGTTCTTTTCAACTCGCGAAATACTTTATATCGACCGGGAAGAATTGAGCAAGTCGATGCTCATGGCCGGCGAAATATTCTAAAATAAAAAAAGCCGCTTGTCTATTATCTGACAAACGGCTTTTATGTGAATTTTATTCGTTTTAATGAACCTGAATCTTTTGATAATACATTTTACCGTCCTGAACAAGACGAAGGGTGTATATGCCGGCATTTAAACTACTGATATCCAATCTAGTAAGTCCATTTAGGCCTTTAGAATGCATTAAATTCTTTCCTGAAATATCCTGCACGTAAATTTCAGCTTGTTGAAGGTCGAAAGCGGCACCATTCACAAAAACTTCATTTTTAGATGGATTTGGATAAACCAATAATCCGTTCACTGGGTGAATGGCAGAAATAGAGCCGGTCGTACTTACATTGAAAAATGAATTGGTAGTTTTTGAGTCAGTTCCAAATTCATTGGTCACTTCCAATTTCGCATTATAAAATCCCGTAGCTGTGAATTTTACAGTTACACTGGCAGAAGCATTAAAATCACCATTAACCAATGTTACATTGGTGGTTGTATTCGATGCATTGGTTACAGTCCATTTTCTGGATGTAGCCGCTTTTCCAGTTGAAGCATCGGTAAGTGTAGTTTCTTCATTTACCAAGAGTGATACCTTGGTTGCCGTAAAATTAGCGGCAGGAGCAAGATTGTCGATTGAAACTTGCTTAACGAGATTGTAATAAATGTCAGTCACATACAACTTATTTTTTCCATCAGAAGTTAAGCCACTCAATTGACCAAAACGCGCAGAAGTACCGCTTCCATTTACATTTCCGGCAGAAGATCCACTACCGGCGAAAGTTGATACCGTATTTTTGGTCAAGTCGATAATGCGGATACAAGTTCCATCCGCAACATAGATCAATCCATCCACTACGGCAATGCCTCTTGGGTCACGGAAACGGGCATCGGTCAGCGAGCCATCTTTATGCATAGGCTCATTCGCTTTGCCACAAATAGTGGTTGTTTTTCCAGAAAGGATATTCACTTTTCTAATACACGCATTGAATTGATCGGTAATAACCAGGTTATTAGCATCCAACATAGCAATGCCCCAAGGACCACCAAAGGTAGAATTAGTACCCAAGTTGCCATCAGCGGCGCCTTCTGTGCCATTTCCGGCAAGGGTGGTCACAACATTGGCAGAGGTCATTTTTCTAATTCGGAAATTGTTGTAATCAGTAATATAATAATTCCCGCTGGCATCCATTACAATTCCTTTTGGAGAATTAAATCTGGATGCGGTTCCTGTGGCATCTTTAAAATCAGGAACACCAACACCCCCTAAACCGGTAGGCGCAGGAGCACCCGCAATAGTCGTTAAAGACTGTCCGTTTCCAATATTGGCAAAAGGAGTCAATTTGCGGATCGCATGATTCTCATTGTCAACGATGATGATATTTCCGCTTGCATCAGAAACGATGGCTGATGGGCTGTACATTTCACCTGCAATTCCGGTTCCGTCTCTGAATCCGTGTGAGAACTGTCCATCCCCTAATTTTCCGGCTCTGTTTTCAAATTTATTGTTATAAAAAATTCGGATTTTATTGCGATCTGATACATACATATTGCCATTTTTATCCCAGCAGATGCCCTGAGGTTCGTAGAAATATGCATCTGCCGCAGTAGAAGCAACGTTGTTAAAATTTGTCCATGGATCTGCTTCGTTGGTTTTACCGGCAAATGTGGATACTGTCTGTGCTTGAACTGTAATAGCTAGCAAGCTCATGCTTAAAAGTATAAGTGTTTTTTTCATACAATAAATAAGTGTGATAAGATTGGTTTTAATTATAATTCGCAATTTAAAAAATGAAGTGTCAAATTAAGATAAATGTGCAGAAATAAATTCATTAACACGGTTTTCAATCACTTCGCTTATATGCGTGTAATCTCTTCTTTGGAAGCCTTCTCCGGTTATTTGTTCATACAATTCAATATACCTGAGTGAAACGCTTTCAATGTATTCGTCTGACATATACGGCACCAATTCACCGTCTCTGCCTTGAAATCCATTTTCAATGAGCCATTTTCTCACAAACTCTTTACTCAATTGCCTTTGCTGTTGATCCTTAGATTGTATTTGTTCATACGTGTCTTTATAAAAGTATCTGGATGAATCAGGGGTATGAATCTCATCAATAAGCAGGATTTGATCATTCAGCTCTCCAAATTCATATTTTGTATCTACCAAAATAAGATTTCTACTTTCAGCTCTTTTCTGTCCATAATCGAACAAACTCAAAGCATAAGCTTCAATCTGATCAATCTGTTTTTTCTTGAGTAGTTTCTGATTTTTTATTTCATCTAAACTGATGTCCTCATCATGTCCATCTTTGCTTTTGGTGGTAGGAGTAAGGATAGGTGAAGGCAAACGGTCATTTTCTCTCAATCCTTCCGGTAAACGGACGCCACAAATCTCTCTTAAACCTGATTGATAAACACGCCATGCATGTCCTGCAAGAAAGCCTCTCACTACAATCTCAACCGGAAAGGGATTACACTTATGACCTATGGTTACATGTGGATCAGGTTCTGAAATTTTCCAATTAGGAACCAAATGCGCCGTTTCATCCAGAAAACGGGAAGCAATTTGATTCAAAACTTGACCCTTGTAAGGAATTGGCCGCGGCAATACCTGATCAAATGCTGAAATTCGATCCGAAGCAACCAATACAAGTAACTCATCAGCAATGTTATATACATCTCTGACTTTTCCTCTTGTGAAGTTTTTCTGCTTCTTGAAGAACAAATTCGTGGAAACAAGTGAGTTTATATTTGTCATAATTATGCCATGAATAAGCGTCCAAAGGTATCAATCCGCCATGAATCGACCAAAATAAATCATTTTACTACCATTTCACTCAAAAATTGCATCGTATCTATCTGGTCGGCAAAGGTATCTAAACCAGGACTTTGGCTTTCTCCGACCGGCACCCGATTGTGAATAAAATCTATCGAAGAGACGACACATTGAATTTCATCATTTTGAGATTCGAGCTTTTCTTTGACAGCCTCAAGGTTGTCATACCGCTCATAATACAAGCATCCAAGGGGTGAGAAAATAGATTCATCCTCCTTCAGAAGCACATAGCCTGTGTCGAGATGCTCCTGGCGATTCATGAGAAACAAAGCCCGGTGATAAATGTAATTATTCGCAAATTTGTTGTGATCGGCTAAATGTGCCCATGATTGCCATTCATCCAGCAAATTTGGAAGGTAAAAATCTCTGGGGATGTAAATCTTCCCCACATTTCTGCAACCCAATCCGAAATACATGAAAACATCTTTGGCCAGTTTTTGATAAATAGTCGGGTCGTCTTTTTCCGTTAGAACTGCCACAGAGGTTCGGTTGTGACGAATCAAGTGAGGAATATTCCGGAAGTAATATTCAAAATATCGTGATGTATTGTTGCTTCCGGTTGCAATCACAGCCTCCGGAGATTCAAGCCTATCTGCAATTACAATATCCTCATTTCCTTCCGGAGAAAGAATAGAAATGGCCTTTTTAATGAGGATCTCATCCTCTTTGGAACATTTAACCAACGCAGTGTGACCCGATAGCAAAACACACATTAAATCATGCAAGCCAACGAGTGGGATATTACCTGCCATAACGATCCCAACTTTTCTCGGTGCAGGTGATTGAGGATATGCAGAGGCAAATTTTGATAGATTTTCGGCCGATAAAATTTTACTCCACGCTTGCAACACGTGTTTCACAAAATCAGGCACAAACCACTGATTCTTTTGATGGGCTTTTTCGATACTATCTGACCATTCTGATTCATTTCGCATCGATTCACCAAGTCGTGCTAAAGCCCAAATTGCGTCCTTTTTATTCATTTATAATGCAAATAAACGCTTAAATCCTCGGTTTTAATCAACGAATGTTATCGCAGAATTGCACGGATACCTATGTGGTGAAGCCGCAAGAATTGACTAACTTTGCAGCCATGGCTCGCGTAATGGCAATAGATTATGGTTCAAAAAGATGCGGAATTGCCGTAACCGATCCGTTGAGAATCATTGCAACGGCCCTAAAAACGGTTCCAACTTCTGAGTTGGATTCTTTCCTGAAAGAATATTTCTCAAAAGAATCGGTGAATTGCCTGGTGATTGGTGAGCCTTTCCGTTACGACGGAAGCGCTTCTTCTATTGAAGTAGAAATTCAGCCTTTCATTGCGCGGTTTCAAGAAAATTTCCCAGACATCGAAGTGCAAAGAATCAACGAAATGTTTACCAGTAAACAAGCCATGAAAACCCTGATCGCTTCAGGATTAAGCAAAAAGAAGAGAAGAGATAAATCTTTACTAGATTCAACCAGCGCTACAATAATTTTACAAGAATATCTGCAACATACTATATGATACTACCCATCAGAGCATACGGAGATCCGGTTCTAAGGAAAAAGTGTTCCGACATTAACAAAGAATATCCCGGGTTAGAAGAACTCATTCACAATATGTTTGAAACCATGCGTGAATCGAGGGGCGTAGGGTTAGCAGCCCCGCAAATCGGCAGAGACATCCGTCTTTTTATCGTAGATTCTACCCAAATGTATGACGAACCCACCGAAGGAATTTGCAAGGTATTTATCAATGCGAGAAAACTTAGAGAATTCGATGAAGAGTGGCCTTATGAAGAAGGATGTCTCAGCATTCCCAATATCAGGGAAGATGTATCCAGGCACGAAAAAATAACCCTTACATATTTGGATGAGCATTTTGTGGAACATACCGAAACCTTCGACGATATGTCTGCCAGAGTGATTCAGCATGAATACGATCACATTGATGGGATTCTATTTATCGACCATATTGGTGGTTTTAAAAGGCAGTTAATAAAGACCAAACTGAATAACATCTCTAAGGGTAAAGTGGATGTAGATTACAAAATGAAGTTCCCTAACATCTGATATGTTCAAGGCGCTGCTCGTTTTCAGACCCTTGAATCTGCTGATTTTGGCGGCAACTCAATGGTTGATCTATTACTTTCTCGGGGCAGGTAGCCAAAGTGTTTTACTCATCTTTATACTAAGTGCTGCCACATTGTCTATTGCGGCGGCAGGAAATCTCCTCAATGATTATTTCGATCGCGAAAGGGATGTAGTGAATAAACCGGGACAAAACTATGCTGCGTTTTGGGTGGAACATAAACTGATTTGGCCCACCTATGTGTTTCTCAATTTATCGGCCATTTATCTTGGATTTCAATTGAACTCATGGCTGGCCTGGATGATGCTGTTTATAGCCGCAATCATGTTTCTTTATAATTACTCCTGGAAAGATCTACCCGTGCTAGGCAACCTTACGATATCTTTTCTTGTGGCCTTCAGCATATTGTTGGTTCGCATTATACAGGAGGATATTGAACCGAAGCTACTTTTGTACTATGCCATGTTCGCCATGTTCCTGACCTGGGCGCGTGAACTGGTTAAAGATTTGGAAGACAGAAAGGGTGATCTGCTGGTTGGATCGCAGAATATGACCATCAGTACAAGTACAAAAGGTAGTCTGATGTTTTTTAGATTGTTGATTGTTTTCGTGCTTGCCCTATTGGTCTCAGCATGGCCAATTTTTAAATCTTTCCTTTCTTTAAACGTTCATATAACAGTTATCACATATGGTGTCCTATGCATAGCATTGCCTATGATTTATTTGATTGGGATGAGCTATCGTGCTGAATTGAATTATTCAGATATGAGTCGGATTTCAAAATATACCATGGTTACCGGTGTTCTCTCTTTATTGTTTTTTTAGTCATGAATCCATTCGAAAATAAATTCTCGAGAATAATACTCGCATCGCAATCTCCCAGAAGAAGATTTTTATTGTCAGAATTAGGGGTGCAATTTGATACCATTTCAACGGATACCGATGAGTCTTTTCCAGATCATATGCCGGCTGAAGAAGTTGCCCCTTATTTATCGCTAAAAAAAGCAAAGGCGCATCAGGAGCCACAACACGGAGATTTGATCATTACCTGTGATACGACGGTTTGTTTAGATCATAAAGTGATTAACAAACCTGCAGATGCCGAGGATGCAGTGATGATGTTAATGAAATTATCGGGTC
>JBIIVF010000131.1:0-6672 GCA_044339595.1 Bacteroidia bacterium | reverse complement strand
GATCAAATCATACCCATTTGATTCAGAGATTTCGGCTATGGCTGAAGCCACCATAAATCCATCTGTTGGCTCTGCATCAATGCGAATGGCATCATGTGCACCAATCGCCAAAGCCTTGCGAATCACAGGCTCTGTGTCGGTTCCAACATTGATGACGGTGACAGTTCCACCTTGCGCTTCTGTAATTTCAAGAGCACGGGTTAAGGACAATTCATCATATGGATTAATGATATATTGCACCCCTTCAGAATTGAATTTTGAATTATTTTCTTTAAAGGTGATCTTTGTAGTGGTGTCGGGTACGACACTCATGCAAACCAAAATTTTCATAAACAGTTAGTTTCGAGGCGCAAAAGTAGCATAAAAGTTTTTGAAATCATGAGTGGAATAAACAGAATAGAACGACTAAAAAACTTTCTCAAAAGCGATCCGGAAGATGCTTTTTTGAATTACGCCCTTGCTATGGAATATGTGGCCATCCAATCGTTCCAATTGGCAGAGCAGCAGATGGAGTGGGTATTGGCCAATCATCCTGATTACATACCCGTTTATTATCAATTGGGCAAACTGCGCGCAGATTCAGGAAACCTTGAATCGGCGGCTATGTTGTATCAAACAGGTATAGCCAGATGCAAAGAAACCGGCGACCTTAAAACCGCCTCTGAATTGCGTATGGCCCTCGAAGAAATAGAAGATTAAACAATGGAAAAGATAAAATACACCGCACCACAGCTTAATTTTAAAGAACAAATCATCGAAAAGACCTCGAGACAATTCTTCATGCACAACATGAACATGAAACTGACCACTATTGAAGAAGGTTGGGTGGAAGGATCGTTGGATATAGAGCAAATTCATCTTCAGCAGAATTATTTCGTGCATGGCGGCGTAATGAGCACGGCTGCAGACATTGTAATGGGATTTGCCGCTTACTCCTTGTGTATGCCGCATAAAGGCGTGGTAACGGCTAATCTGAACATCAATTATCTGAATCCGGGAAAAGGAGATAAACTCATTGCAAAAGGACGCGTTAGAAAACTTGGAAGCAAACTTTTTTTCTGTGAAGCAGAAATTTGGGTGAAAGATGGAGATAAACTCACCTTGACCAATACAGCAGAATCTATCATGAGCATCATCGACTTGGTTCCGATGGCATAGCATGGTCCTTCAAAGCATCATATTTTGATTTTTACACAAGATTTGATAAATTTGGTTGAAAAATCAGTATGAAAAGAAAAATACTCTTGTCCTTGGTATGCAGTTTGATGCTATCAGGAACTTTATTCGCTCAAGAAATAGTAAAGGAATCTTGTTTGATGACCGGAGAACCGGCCCTATCGGAAAGTAAACTCAATAAAAAGCAAACACAACAAGGTTGGTTTCATTATGTTACAAATGCCTCCAATGCAGGTATTTCCTGGACAAGAATTACCAATGCATCGCTTTTTCCGGATACCTTGGTTTACCAACGCTATGGCGGAGGAACCGCAGCTACTTTGGGAAGGGTGGGAACGCACAGTGTCGGCGCCATTTTTGATCCTAAAGATATTGTGTTTTCAAATCCGACATTTTTATCCAAATTTAATCCGTACCGATGGGATTCATTGGCGATCATGTTTCGATACTCGCATAATATCCCGGGTACGGTCGATACCCTGATCATCAACCTTTTCAATCAAAATAATATCACCCTTTCTGCTTTAAGTGGCAGTGGTAGAAAAGTAGCCACCGTTTCCTACGATAAATTAAAGAATGAAAGCACCGGCTATGCCAAGCAAATCAAAGTGCTTATTGATGCAGAAGATAGCACCAGTTTTGCCAATACCGCAGATTATAATGTTAAAACGATAGCCATACCCGGTGGACTCAATATCAACGAAGGGGGCATGTGCGGTTATACCCTGACGTATGTTCCCGGTTACAGATATGCCAACGGTGATACCCTTCAACAAGATTGGATCGTGCCTCCTGTGAAAAAGCTGAATCACTTTATTTATGCCTCCTGGCGCGACAACAGTAAGTTGTTTAACACGGGCTATAACAGCGGACTTAAAGCCATTACTGCCTCAAGATATACATCGGATGTATGGAACGGGCGATATATTCCAGGACATGCCTGGAATGATTACGATGAAATTGTAAATAGCTATTTTTATATCAGCACCCAGAATTATTCAGTTCAAAATAGCTTCAAATCACTAAAGATTCATCCCAATCCTGTTCGGATAGGAGAGACCATGCATGTTTCGGATGACTTTTTGGGTTGTACGGCAGAAATATTCGATTTGAATGGCCGGCTATCACAGCGAATCTATCTCGAACGTAATCAATTTACTGTAGAAGTTCCTGCTGGTATTTACTTTATTAAAATATCTAAAGAGGGCATTTCATCTGCAATAGTAAGATGGGTCGTACAGCCCTGAGAATTGTAAAAGAATTGTAAGTCTATTCAAATGGCTCAAAAGGCTTCCTTTTTATATTTAATTTCACCGAAATTTTAAATATGAAAAGAACATTACCTTTATTTCTATTATTATCTGTTGCTTATTTTACCTTCCAATCCAGTGGCTCGGGGGTGACTTCAGGTCAAGGGGCTGACCGGACTAATTCTCCGGTTTCTTCAGGAGCTTGCAACAATTGCCATTCAGGTGGAAGTTTTCAAAGCAATCTTACGATCCAGCTATTAAATGCTAATGACCAGGTAGTAACCAGCTATGTGCCAGGGGCAACTTATAAAATTAAGTATGTAATTAACGCCACTGGAGCCAGCCGATTTGGTATTCAAAGCACTGTTTTGAAAGATGATAATGGGTCCGCAGGAACCTTATCCGCCAACACCGCAAACGCCAAAGTGAGCACCTTAAGCAACAGAACGTATTTAGACCACAAAGCACCGTCAACGAGCAATGAGTTCATCGCGAATTGGATTGCACCCGCTTCCGGAACTGGAAAAGTGAAGATATATTCGAATGCATTAGCGGCTAATGGAACCGGTGGAACCGATGGAGACCAATTGGTAAGCGCTTCAGCTCTTGAAATCAACGAAGGATCCTCCGCAAGCGTGATGAGCAAAAAGATTCAAGCACTAATGGTATATCCTAATCCGGCAGCAAATACATTGCGTATTCAATCGGATCAATTGCCGGAATGGATCGAAGTGTTTTCAATGTCAGGACAAAAATTGTTGACTGAACAAAGAACTCATGAACTTAATATTACAAATTTATTGCCCGGTTCTTATTTGGTAAAAGTGACTACGGATGGCGATACATTTGTTTCAAAATTCTTTAAAAGCGAATAATCCAATCTCGATAACTCAAAAAAAAAGCGGCTCAAAAAGGCCGCTTTTTTATTGATTTTTATTTAAGACTAAACGTTACTCAGCATCATCGGCATTATCAACATCATCAAAACTTCGCCTTCATCATTTTCATCAGGAACCAATATCCCTGCTCTGCTTGGTGCCGACAACTCAAATTTGACATTTTTGCAATACATATTGTTTAACAATTCTGTCAAAAAACGGGCATTGAAGCCAATTTCCATGTCTTCACCGTCGTAATCACAATTCATTCTTTCAACCCCTTCAACAGCCAAATCTACGTCTTCAGCAGAAATGTACATTTCACTGCCGGCAATTTTTAAGCGAATCTGATTGGTTGATTTATTGGCGAAATTACTGATACGCTTTACAGATGAAAGAAAATCAACACGGTCGGCGATCAAGGTATTTGGATTCTGATCAGGTATTACGGCCTTATAATCAGGGTATTTTTCATCTATCAAACGACAAATAAGCTCAATGTCTCCAAACTTGAAGAAGGCATTGGTGTCGTTAAAATTGATTTGTACCGGACTGCTATCATTGGGCAAGGTCTTGTTCAACAATAACAGGGCCTTTTTAGGTAAAATAAAATTACTTTCAATACCCGGTTTTACATCTTTTCTTAAACATTTAACCAAACGATTGGCATCCGTAGAAACGAAAGATATTGAATCTTCACTCATTTCTACAAATACACCGGTCAAATTCAACCGCAATTCATCATTTCCGGTAGCAAAAATGGTTTTGGCAACACAATTCAACAAGATATCAGAAGGAACAGTGAATCCATGTGTATCCTCTGATTCCGGTGATTTCGGAAAATCTGTGGCGTTAAATCCATTTAGTTTATATCTTCCTTGCTCAGATTTTATATCGATTTGATTCGATTGAGGATCAATAGAAAAGGTAACCGGCTGTGAGGGCAACATTTTCAACGTATCCAATGTAAGTTTAGACGGTACTGCGATTTGAATGTCATTGTCTGATTCAACAGCAAACCGGGTGCTCATGGTGGTTTCCAGATCCGTCGTAGTAATGTTCAATATACCATCCTTTATATCGAATAGGAAATTGTCGAGAATGGGCAGTATCGGCTTGGCTTGAACGGTTCCGTGTACACTTTGCAGATGCTCCAGCAGGGTGGTAGTATTTACAATGAATTTCATGTATATAATATCTATTAAGTCTTTTGCAATAATAACAATAAGTTGCGCTATCCTTGGTTGTATTTTTCGAAAAATTTGACCTTCAGGTCATAAAATTAGAACGTTCTTAGCCCATGAATAGAACAAATGTTCATTAGGGCGAATTTACCACCCTGTTTTATAATTAGAATTTTCTGTTCACTTTTTTTGTTCACAATATCAAAGGCCCGACCCTGCCTTCATTTCTTTTGTGCCAGCAGACGCTGAAAGTGCGCCAACAATCGCTCAATGACACTGTGATTGGAGTATTCTGTCTCTATCAAAATTCGCGCTTGATGCATCATGTCCTGCGCTTTATCCGGATTCTCTTGAACCCACTTCATTTTCTCTAAAAATTGCTCCGGGGTATCGGCAATCAAAAAATGTTTACCATCTATAGAATGAATGCCTTGAGCACCAATGGTGGTAGATATCACCAGTTTTCCGGCTGACATCGCTTCAAGGATTTTTAAACGGATACCACTTCCTGATTTGAGGGGCACGATATTGATTCCTTTATCTGCAATGTATGCAGTTGCATCTTCTACATAAGATTCAACTCGCACGCCGGAAATATTTAATTTTTTGAAGACTTCGGGCATGTTCTTTCCTGCCAATGAAAAGATCATGGCGGGATATTGCGCATGAATCAATGGCCAGATATCCTTTAGAAACCATTCCATGGCTTCCTGATTGGGCATCCATTCCAAAGAACCCAAATGATAACATTGGTTTAAATCAAGCGTGGCAGAGGGTTTCCAACGATTCGTATCAATGCCGGCAGGGGCATCCACAATCTCGGAGGTACAACCCAACGATTTAAAAAGTTTTCCGTCATCAGCCGTCACAGGTACAATGAGGTCATAAGGATTGAGATGATTCTTCTCAAATTGTTTGAGCCTTTTGGCCAATAACCTGAGATACCACTTTTTCACCGGGTTCTTTTCGTTTGCAGCAAGGCGGTCCCAAATTTGAAACTCTACATTGTGCTGTCTGAGCACCAACAATGCCTCTTTTTTATGTTGCAAGACTACCTCGGTATAAGGGGCGGCAAAGGTTCCTTCTACCTGAATGACGTCAAAGGTTTCTTTGTTGAGCGTATCGCGAATAAGCTTCTCAAATCCTTTGTCATAAAAACGCTCTACATTGTATGACTTTGAAGAAAAAAGATTCATCAAGGCTTGTAACGGCTTTACATCAGTATCAATCGGCACGATGGTCACCCGGGCATATTTTTCTAATTCTGCCTCGGCTTCCGGTCGGTTTGTAGCGTGTTTTTTTCCATCCAAAGCCAACAGCGTAACATCGTGACCGGCTTCTGCATACCCTCGGGTGTAATTGTAAATACCAATGGTTCCGCCTTCATTCAAAGGCCAGGGAACTCTGTGCGAAATTTGAAGGATCTTCATTTTTTTACGGGAATTAGCTTCCTGAAAAATCGTCGATACGAATCTGCATCAAAGAGTTTTGAATCAGTTGATGCTTTGTAAGTCAGGAATATGGCTACGGGCAGCAGGATAAAGGTACTGAGCCACATACCGCTAAAAACGGCGATAACACCTTCTTTGGCCAATTTTTCGCCAATCACATTAATGATGAAATAAACGATAAATAACAGGATAGAGATCACCAACGGCAAGCCAAATCCGCCTTTACGAATGATCGAACCCAATGGTGCACCAATGAAAAAAAGCAAAATACAACTGATGGCCAGCGTGAATTTCTTATGCCATTCGGTTGAATATTTGTTGAGCAGATCCTGCACCATTTCGGACTCATCTTGCTGACCGGCAACGATGGATTGTAAGGTTCGATTGCTTCTCATGGCTTCTTCCAGAATCTTTTCACGGTTCAAGGTAACATCCAATAAATCCGGATTGACCACTTCAGGATTATTCATTACCGGGCTTTCAGTCAATTGCACATCCCTTCTGATAGGCAATATTTTAAAGGACCCTGTATCGATTGTCTTAGCAGTATCAGGTTTTTCAATCTTTTCATTTTTCAAAATAGAATTGAAATCTCCCAAATGATCTGAGAATTTTTGTCCTTCAATTACTTCAATCTGATATTTCCTGTCAGAAGCTTCCGGAAAGTGGAAATAGGGGGTCAGATACCCTTTCAGATATCGGTTTCTTCCTCTCATTTCCCGAAGCAAGGAGT
>JBIIVF010000130.1:0-6689 GCA_044339595.1 Bacteroidia bacterium | reverse complement strand
ATTTACCCGGAGTTACGAGGAAGTTTGTTTAAACTATTCTTCAGTTTCAGCTGTAGGTTCTTCAGAAGGAGTTTCATCTGATGAAGCAACTTCTGCTGAGTCAGCTAGATTTTCTTGTTCTTCAGCTACGATCACCTCAGGTGTTTCCGCAACAGCAACAGGGGCAGAAGCTTTCACTTCAGCAACTGCAGGGCTCGCTGCGCCATCTTCGAGGATTATACCGCTGATCTCTTCATAAGGAGATTTAACGAACAGTCTGCTTTTGTGTAATTTGATATTTTCAACACGAACGCGGGCAGTTGTTTTATTTCTTCTTTCTTTTCTTTTGAGTCTCGTTACAGCCATGTCAATAATTTTCTGCAAAACTAAGGAATAAAAAGTGAAAATCCATCAAAAAATGAGATATAAAGAGAAAAAATAAGGACATGCAGATTAGCGCGTGGTAAAAGAGTAAAATATGCAGGCCGGAAACAAAAAAGACGGACATATGTCCGTCTTTTCTGTTTAAAATTTAACTAGATCATTGAATTGGTAGTTTCTTGTCTGCAAGTTTCGAGTTGCTCTCTGAGGAGTCTGATGGTTTCAGACTGAAGATCAACGATTCTTTCGAGATAAGTAACTTTTTCGCCTTGAGCGATGTTTTTTTCTTCCGTGCTTAGAATTCCTTCCATGTTATCGTCGAAGAAGGTAACCGGTGAAACATTCAGTGCAACACTTATTTTTTCGAGGGTTTCAACTTTCATCGATTGGTTTCTGATCATTTGATACAGACCAACTTCAGAAATGTCAACATTTTTAGCTAATTCTTTAACTTTAACTTTTTGCTTTTTGGCTAGCAATTTAATTTTGTCGTAATTCATTTGGTGTGTGTTAATTATTTTATGATGCAAATTTATGTATTTGTTTTTATAATAGAACATGATAAGCATCATGTTTTTATCACATTTACTGGAGTTGTTGCCAAAATATTGCGGTTATAAATAGTTGAGTAGCAGTAGTTGCAAATTTTGAATGTTATATAATTAATATTATGTTAAATGATAATGTTAAAAAGAGAGAGGAACATCAAGATTCCTCTCTCTTTCTATCCGCTGTTTACTTCAAACTTTCAATGATCTTCTTCATCTCTGCTGTCTTCTCTGTGTTATTGAGTCTGGCATAGATTTTTTTCATCGTTCCGGCCAATTCAGCTTTTTCTGCATTGGACATACCTTCATTTTCAAATGCTTTTTCAAAAAAGCCAATGGCTGATGAGTAATTTTTATCGATGGCCGCTTCTAATGGATCAATTTCTTTGGCTGTATAAACTTTTTCGAGCTTTTCAATGATCGGATTGCAGCGATTGATATACAATACCCCGAGATTATAGAATGCATCATAATAAGTCGGATCTAATTCTACAGCTTTTTTATAATCTGCTTCTGCCTTATCTGATTGATTCAACCCTTCATAGCTTACCGCTCTGGCAAAATAATATACTTTATTCTCTGCGTCTTCTTCAATGGCTTTGTTCAGTTTCTCAATCAAAACCTGTGACTTTCCTTGTTTCAGATAAATGTCGAGTTCCATGTTCATGAGATTTTTATCATTTTCCTTCACAAGTTTTCCTTTATCGATATAATTAAGGGCCCCGACAGTATCCTTTTCAATCAATAAGATGTTGGCCATGTCTGCGTAAATCTTTACATCTGTAAAATTCATTTCAATGAGTTTTAGGATAAAAGATTTGGCTTGAGCGTAATCACCCGCTGCCTGTGCTGCATAATATGAATATTGATACATCGATTCTGTGGTCACATTCTTCCTTTTCAATTCACCCTTTTCATCGTATTGAATGATTTTGGCCACCATATCATAATCACTAATGGCTTTTTTATAATCTTTATCTTTATAGGCATTAATGCCTTCATTATAAAGACCGATGGCACAATTGAGCAAATAGAATTTCGAATTTTCAGTAAATTTTACTTTAGCGTCGGTTTCAATGGCTTTGTTAAATGATTCTGTTGCCAAATAAACCGATTTAGGATATTCTTTTTTTATGGCATCATCACCGGTTGCATAAACTATATAATATGTAAGGCCGCGGTAATACCACATTTTGGGGTCAGCAGCTGTTTTCGGGTTTACCTTGGCAGCTTCGATGTCTGCAATGCATTGACGCAGGTCTTTTGGATTGTTTGGATCCGGATCTTCAAGAATCATTTTTACAGATTCTACTTTAAATCCCTGGCTATGCGCTACCAACGCAAATCCGAAAATCATGGCGATCGATAAAATGAGATTTTTCATGTTATAAATAATATTAATTGTTATTGGTCTTCAGGTTCCCTCCCATCATTTTCTGTGCCAATGTTGTTCTCCTCATCAGAAATTTCTGTAATGTCTTGAATTTCACCCTCTAACTCTTCAACATCTTCTTCCTTGCTCACTTTGGCCACCGAGGCAATCTCATCCGTTTCTCTCATTTTTATTAGCCTGACTCCCTGTGTGGCTCTTCCCATCACCCGCAAATCAGCTACAGACATTCTAATGGTGATACCCGATTTGTTGATAATCATTAAATCATCGTTATCGGTGACGTCTTTGATAGATACCAATTTGCCGGTTTTGTCGGTTACATTCAAGGTTTTCACCCCTTTACCTCCCCTACCGGTGATTCTATAATCCTCTAAATCAGAACGTTTTCCGTATCCCTTTTCAGATACTACCAAAATGGAAGTGCCTTCAACTTCAGGAGAAACACAAATCATTCCCACTACTTCATCTTGATCATTTTCAAGACGAACGCCCATCACTCCGGATGCATTTCTTCCCATCGGTCTTACCTTAGACTCATTGAAACGAATGGCTTTACCTGATTTTTTAGCTAGAATTACTTCCGAGTTTCCATTGGTCAATTTTGCTTCCAACAATTCATCTCCTTCACGGATGCTGATGGCATTGATTCCATTGGCTCTGGGTCTTGAATAAGCTTCAACAGTTGTCTTTTTTATGATACCATTTTTGGTACACATGATGATGAAGTTGTTATTGATATAGTCTTCATCTTTCAAATTGACAATATTGATAAATGCCTTGATGTTATCTTCCTTCGGCATGCTGATTAGGTTTTGAATCGCCCTGCCCTTGCTTGCTTTGGAACCTTCCGGAATTTCGTATACCTTCATCCAATAACATCTGCCGTGATCCGTGAAGAACAACATATAGTTGTGATTGCTCGCCATGAAAAGATGTTCAGTAAAATCTTCATCTCTATGGGCTACTCCTCTGTTTCCTACGCCACCTCGGTTCTGACTTCTGTATTCAGATAACAAAGTCCGTTTGATGTATCCCAAGCTTGAAATCGTAACAATCACCTCATCATTCGGGATTAAATCTTCGATGTTGATATCGCTGCCATCAAATTCTATGGCGGTTCTGCGTTCATCGCCGAATTTTTCCTTCATTTCCTGAAGCTCTGTCTTGATAATCTCCATTCTTAATGACTCATTATCTAATACACTCTCCAGGTATGCGATGGTTTCCATGATCTGTCTGTGCTCGTCTCTGATTTTGTCGCGTTCAAGTCCGGTTAAACGCTGTAAACGCATATCCAGAATGGCTTTCGCTTGAATTTCACTTAATCCGTAGCTGGCCATCAAGCCATTGCGCGCTTCTTCGCCGTTAATAGATTCTCTGATCAATTTGATTACAGCATCGAGGTTATCGAGCGCAATCAGCAATCCTTCCAGTACGTGGGCTTTCTTTTTTGCTTCGCGAAGATCATATTCTGTGCGCTTCACAACAATCACGTGTCTGTGCTCAACGAAATGCACGATCAGCCCTTTGAGGTTCAGCATTTCCGGTCTGCCCTTTACCAAGGCAATGTTGTTTACCGAAAACGATGTCTGTAGGGGCGTGTATTTATATAATTGATTCAGAACTATATTTGGAATGGCATCCCTTTTCAGATCAAATACGATTCTTAGGCCGTCTCTTCCTGTTTCGTCTCTTAATTCTGCAATGCCTTCAATGACTTTTTCGTTGATCAGATCGACTGTTTTAACAATAATCTGTGAAGGGGTCACCTGATAAGGTACCTCAGTGATGATAATCTGATCTCTTCCTGTAGAGGTCGTCTCAAAACTGGCTTTTCCCCTCATCACAATTCTTCCACGTCCGGTTTCAAAAGCATCTTTTACGCCTTCGTAGCCGTAAATAATTCCTCCTGTTGGAAAATCCGGTGCTTTGATGAACTGCATCAATTCAGGGATTGTTATTTCGCGATTGTCGATATAGGCAACGATGCCTTCAATGACTTCCGTTAAATTGTGTGGAGCCATGTTGGTGGCCATACCCACTGCAATTCCGGATGCACCGTTCACCAGCAAATTTGGAATTTTGGCCGGCATCACGGAAGGTTCCGTCAACGAATCATCAAAGTTGGGCGTGAAATCAACTGTTTCCTTGTCGATATCCGTCATCATTTCCTCAGCAATTTTTCTTAAACGCGCTTCGGTATAACGCATCGCGGCCGGTGGATCTCCGTCTATCGAACCAAAATTTCCTTGTCCGTCAACCATGGGATACCGCACACTCCAATCCTGTGCAAGTCTAACCATGGCATCGTAAACAGAACTGTCACCATGTGGGTGATACTTGCCGAGAACCTCTCCTACGATTCTCGCACTCTTTTTATAAGGTCGATTGCTCGCGAGACCCAATTCTGTCATCCCGTATAACACTCTGCGGTGCACTGGCTTTAAACCATCTCTCACGTCAGGAAGCGCCCTGGAAACAATCACCGACATCGAATAATCGATGTAGGCTGTTTTCATCTCATCCTCAATATTGATAGGAATAATTTTTTCTTTATTGGAATCCATTCTTAATGTTACTTAAATAATTGGGTAAAACTAATACCAAAGGCCTGTATTTGTTGCATTTATGTGCTGAAAATACCAACAAGTTTTGGACATTTTTAGGTGAAATTGTTGATCACAACTCAAATGATTGACCTCGCTCGGGTATGGTGATGTTACAGATATCCAAATTATCGAGGGTCGACTTGAAATCCCGAAGACTTTCTTCATCGCCATGCACTAAAAAAACTCTTTTGAGGTTACTTTCTTGAGCGGTAGACTCCACGTATTCTATCAGCCCTTTGCTATCAGGATGCGCACTAAAAACGTCGGTACTCTTTACCACTGCGTAAACATTCTTGACATTGTTTTTGATTCGAAGCGTTCCCTTGTGATGCAATAAATCATGACCCAGGGTGCCCGGCGCACAAAAACCGGCCACTAAAATGCGGCAAAACGGGTTTTGAAGATTATTGGAGATATGTTGTTGAATGCGTCCGCCTTCCATCATTCCCGCACTGGATACAATTACACTGGCATGCACATGGTTTCCAAGCAATTCTTCGTCCTCTTCATCTTCAATGGTGTACAGATTTTTAAATTCTAATAAACTTCCATTCTGCGCATAGAATTCACGTGCGTCTTCGTTTAAATTGCTAATAAACGCTTCATGTATGCGAGAACCTTCAATGGCTAAGGGACTATCATTGATGATTCGCACATTCGGCAATCGGTTTGAACGAAACAACTTGTTCAAGGTAAAAAGGATCGATTGTGTTCTGCCTATGCTGAAAGCCGGGATAATCAATCTCCCGGGTTGATCTACACAAGTTTCTTTGATGTGTTTAAGGAGTAAATCTTCTGCAGATTCTGTGTCTTTATGCATCCGGTTACCGTAGGTCGATTCACTGACGAGATAATCAAGACTGGGCATGGGTTTAGGAGGAACAATGATGGCCGATTTTACTGGTCCGAGGTCGCCGGTAAATCCAATTCTCTTGTGTCCGGATTTCTCTTTTACATCCACCAAAACCGAGGCAGCACCTAAAATATGCCCTGCTTCATACAAAGTGATATTCACTTCATTGTTGAGTTCAAAGGACTTGTAAAAGGGTAAAGTTAAAACTTGATCAAGGGTGTCTTTTACTTCCTTAAATCCATACAATCGTCCTGATTTTCCTTTGCTTCTTTTTTGTTTTAATGCCTGAATAGAGGCAGAATCATCTAATAAGCCACGCACCAAGGCCGCGGTAGGCTCTGTGCATATAATGTTTCCGTTGAATCCTTGTTTAATCAAGGTTGGCAGGTTGCCTGAATGATCGATGTGGGCATGGGTCAGTATCACTGTATTGACGGATGAAGGCTCGAATTCGAAGGCGAGATTCTCATCCAACGACTGATGCTTTTCGTAAGAAAGCCCGCAATCAATCAGTATTTTAAACCCTGCATCGGTTTGCAAAAGAAACATACTGCCGGTGACTTGCTGCGCGGCGCCCCAAAAAGTTAATTTCATTTAAATTGGTGTAAACTGTGGTCCGGATTGCTTTCCGTAAAAATGTCTGCAAGGATACGAAAAAGTTAAAACTTCGCGATCAATCTGAACATTTAAAAAGCCAGGAAGAATGGAATTGAGCGCCATTGCGGTCTATTACCTCGATCCTAACCCCATTTTGATGGTCAGGCAAAGGGATTTCTTCATAATCCAGCATTTCATAGGTCCTTAAAAATTTCCCGGTTTGGTCTATAATGGAAATTTTTAAAGGGAATTCCCACGAAACATTTTTAGGGATTTGAATTTTACCCTGGTGTGGATTTGGGTAGAAATGAGTGATTTCGTTTGATTTT
>JBIIVF010000021.1:0-23583 GCA_044339595.1 Bacteroidia bacterium | reverse complement strand
GTAATAAAAACAGAATAGGGAGAGGTAACGTAAATTCCACCCATGTCGAATGCCGCTAAAACTTTGAGGGTACCATAGATGATAAAAGGGGCAATCGTAGCGGCAATCTCACTCCAAACATTGATGCGCCACCAAAACCAACGCAAAATGAGCACAAGTCCCAGACCGGCACCACATTCCAGAATAAATTCCCAAACCTCTTTGATAGAACCCACCATGGTCGTAATCCAAAGGCTGAAGACCATGATGGCAAATGTGGCAATTCTAGAGATATTTACCGCCTTTTTGTCAGCGTTGGCTTCTTTTTCATCCGGTTGAATCAGGTCGTTAACCAAATAACTGGCCCCCCAGTTGAGTTGGGTGCTGATGGTGCTGGCGTATGCGCCGAAGAATGCAGCGAGCATGAGGCCGGTTAAACCCGCAGGTAAAAAGTCTTTCATGGCCATTACATATCCAAGTTTCTTATCGGCCGCAGAAAGTTCAGGATATAACGCGACTGCTGCCAGTCCAACTAAAATCCAGGGCCAGGGTCTAAGGCAATAATGGGCCGCTTGAAAAAACAATGTAGCGAACAAGGAGTGTTTTTCGTTTTTCGAACTAAGCATGCGCTGGGCAATATAACCACCGCCTCCGGGCTCTGCACCCGGATACCAGCTGCTCCACCAGATAACGCCAATGAACAGCATAAACTCAGGCCACCCCAAACTGAAAGTGCCGTTGGAAGAGGATCCACCGAGAGAAGGGGTGAATTGTAACATCTCAGCCGGAATTTTTTCTTTTAAACCACTGATGCCTCCAATTTGATCTGAGTTGATGACCAAAACAGACAAAATGATACAACCGGTCATAGCGAGAATAAACTGAAAGGCATCGGTTACTGCAACCCCCATGAGCCCTGATATGGATGAATAGATGGCTACAAACAGCATCGCCCCGGCAGCGAACCATATTAATTGAGCTTCCGGAATTTCAAAAAACACTACGAGAAGAGAAAGCAAAGCTTTGTTCACCCAAGCGATCACAATGGCATTCATGATGAGTCCTAAATAAACGGCCTTAATTTTTCGCAAATAATAGGCGCCAGGTCCACTGTACCGCAATGAAATCAATTCAAGTTCGGTGACTACCTCAGATCTCCTCCATAATCTTGCGAAAACAATGGCGGTAAGCATACCCCCCATGATAAAACTCCACCACAGCCAATTGCCTGCAATTCCCTTTTCTGCAACAATTTCGGTTACGGCAAGGGGGGTGTCTGCGGCAAAGGTGGTGGCTACCATAGAGATGCCGGCTAAGTACCAAGGTAAATTTCTACCGCCCAGGAAAAAGCCTGCAATACCTTTTTCTGCCACTTTTTTGTAAAAAAAACTGATGATGAGTGAAATTGCAAAAAAGGCAATAATGATGGACCAATCAAGCCAGGTGAGATGCATAAGGTAGAATTAAGGGCGAAAGGTAAATAGGAGTCCCTGTTTTTAAAAGCGATCCAACGTTTTTATTCGTTTAATGGTTGTTCAGTTCTTCAAAAGAGCTTATTTTTGCTCATTAAATTAAATATGATAATTATTATGAACAAATTGAGATTACTTGCTTTAGCCAGTGTTGTAACATTGGGTACAATCTTTATTCAAAGCTGCGGCGGCGGTGACGATCCAGCTCCAACTCCTGAAGTGAATTTTATCGGTGATGCCGGTTTTACTGCACAAGATGCATCTATCAATGGTGCTACAGCCTTCAAAATTGGTGTTGTGGCAACGCATTCGGTTAAATTGAGTAAATTAGAAATTTTTGTTGCATATGATGGTGGTCCAAACTTGAAGCCTGCTGATTGTACAGTATGTGATTCTTCTATCGATGGAACCAACCTCAGAGCAATCTATAGTGGCGTAACCCGTTCAATTGCCGGAAGCGAAAAATGGACTTTCCGCGTAACAGATAAAGACGGTGAAAGCACTTCAAAGTCAATTACCATTACTACCACCCCGGCCGGTGGAGCAAATTTGATTGAAATTGCCAAAGACAATGACAACAACACCCTGAAAGTTTGGAATTTCAAAGGCCCGAAACCCGGAGCATATGATTTGTTGAACGGTGGTAACTTGCTTTCTTCTGATCCAGGTGCAGACAAAGATATTCAGGATTCTACCCGTGATGAGGAAGTTGCTTCTTGGCCTGCAAGATGGACAAGCAGAAACGGGACTACCTTTAAATTAGTAACTGCTTATACCTATTCTCAAATCACTACAACTACTACATTAGAGTCTGCTTGGACTAGCAGTGGAGCTCCTAAATCGGCTTTAACCGGTTTAAAAACAGGTGATTTAATTGTGGCAAATTTGAGAGGCGCTGCCGGTTCTTATGCCTTGGTTCAAGTTACCAATGTGGTTAAAACTGGATCTGACAACAACGATTACGTTGAGTTCAAATACAAGAAAAAATCTTAATTGATATGAGTTCTTTAAAAAAAAACCGCCGTCGAACAACGGCGGTTTTTTTGTTTAATTCGTACAAATTTGAAGTCAGAGAATTAATTTCGGAACATGAAGAAAATTGCAGTTTTTACTTCCGGTGGAGATGCTCCGGGTATGAATGCTTGTATTAGAGCAGTGGTGCGAACCGCCATTTATCACGATTTGGATATTTACGGAATCATGTATGGCTACCACGGTATGATCAATGATATGTTTACCCCGTTGAGCTCCGTTTCAGTCGCCAACATTATCCAACGCGGCGGTACCATTCTCAAAACTGCCAGGAGTGATGAATTTCGCACTGCCGAAGGCCGAAAGTCTGCGTATGAAAATATTGTGAAACATGGCATTGAAGGTTTGGTATGTATTGGCGGAAACGGCACCTATACCGGAGCGAAAATATTCTATGAAGAATATGGTGTGCCGAGTATCGGTCTTCCGGGTACGATAGACAATGATTTGTATGGGACCGATTTTACCATAGGCTATGATACCGCCATCAATACAGCTTTACAAGCTATAGACAAAATCAGAGATACGGCAGATTCTCACGATCGCGTATTCTTGGTAGAAGTGATGGGCAGAGATTCAGGGTTTATTGCGGTGGATGTAGGTATTGGCGGGGGAGCAGAAGGAATATTAATCCCTGAAGATAATATGGATATGACCAAACTGCTGAATTATTTCGATCGTAAAGGAAAGAGACAAAAGTCATTTTCCATCATCGTGGTAGCAGAAGGTGATCAAGAAGGGGGAGCTATTGGATTATCCCATAGACTTTCTGAACGATATCCGCATTTAAAAATCAGAGCCACCATTTTGGGGCATGTACAAAGAGGAGGGAGCCCTACCGCACGTGACCGTGTGAGAGCGTCTATTTTGGGTTCGGCTGCTGTGGATGCATTGATGGCCGGTAGAAAGAATCAGACCATTGGCATTGTAAACAATGAGGTAAATTTTACTTCATTTGAGGATGCCATTTATAAGAAAAAAGAAATCTCCACCGATTTGTTAAAACTGGCGGAGATTTTATCGATGTAATCGGAATCGTTTTGTTTGTTATGCGTCAATCTTCGCGTAATGCGCGTTGGCTTCAATGAACTCCCTGCGAGGAGGAACTTCGTCGCCCATGAGCATAGAGAATACTCTATCGGCTTCTGCTGCGCTGTCTAACGCTACTTGCTTTAAAGTTCTTCTGGCAGGATCCATGGTGGTTTCCCAAAGTTGTTCGGCATTCATTTCTCCCAAACCTTTGTAACGCTGAACGGTCACCGAATCCGGGCGATCACCACCTAAATCTTTGATAAACTGATCGCGTTCCTTTTCACTCCAACAATATACTGATTCTCTTCCTTTTCGCACCTGATAAAGAGGAGGAGTGGCAATGTAAAGGTAACCTGATTCTATAAGTCGTTTCATATATCTGAAGAACAGGGTTAAAATCAAAGTTCTAATATGACTGCCATCCACGTCGGCATCGGTCATGATGATTACTTTGTGATAACGGAGTCTGGATAGATTCAATTCTTTCTCATCTTCTTCCGTTCCAATGGATACACCCAATGCAGTGAAGATATTTTTGATTTCTTCGTTGTCGTATATTTTGTGTTCAAGCGCTTTTTCAACATTCAGAATTTTACCCCTGAGCGGCAATATGGCTTGAAAATTGCGGTCTCTGCCTTGTTTGGCAGTTCCTCCTGCTGAATCTCCCTCCACCAGATAAATTTCACAAAGCTGAGCGTCTTTTTCAGAGCAATCCGAGAGTTTTCCCGGTAACCCGATTCCACTCATGGCACCTTTACGTTGCACCATTTCTCGTGCTTTTCTGGCTGCGGCTCTGGCCTGCGCTGCCAGAACTACTTTATTTACAATCATTCGGGCTTGATTTGGATTCTCTTCCAGATAATTGTTGAGGATTTCACCAACGCAAGTATCCACAGCTCCGGCTACGTCGCTATTGCCAAGCTTGGTTTTGGTTTGTCCTTCAAATTGAGGTTCCATTACTTTTACAGAAATTACCCCAGTTAATCCTTCTCTAAAATCGTCTCCGCTGATTTCAACTTTTACGTTTTTGAGCAATCCTGATTTGTCGGCATAATTTTTCAGGGTACGGGTCATCGCCCTTCTGAAACCGGCTACGTGAGTGCCGCCCTCGATGGTATTGATGTTGTTTACGTAACTGTAAAGATTTTCATTATAACCGTCGTTATATTGAAATGCTACTTCAACCGGAACACCGCCTTTTTCTCCTTCAACATAAATCGGTTCAGGAATGATCACGTGGCGGGTTTGATCCAAGTATTGAACAAATTCGCGCAGTCCACCTTCAGAATGAAAATGCTCAGGCTCGGGTGCCGCGCCTTCTTCAGGAGTGCGCTCATCGGTCAGACTGAGTTTGATGCCTTTGTTGAGGAAAGAAAGTTCCCTCAATCGATTGGCTAAAGTCTCATGTTTGTATTCAGTGGTTGTAAATATTTCATCATCCGGCCAAAAGGTAATGACCGTGCCACGCTCCGCAGTTTCGCCAATCACATCTACAGAGGTCATCGGTTTTCCCTTCGAATATTCCTGACGGTAGATCTTGCCATCTCTGTGAACGGTAGCCAGTAACTTGATGGAAAGTGCATTCACGCAGGATACCCCCACACCGTGCAATCCACCTGAAACTTTATACGAATCTTTATCAAATTTGCCGCCGGCATGCAATACAGTCATCACCACCTCGAGGGCGGATTTTTTCTCCTTTGGATGCATATCAACGGGGATACCGCGACCATCATCTTTTACGGAAATACTGTTGTCTGCATGGATGATTACGTCGATGTTTTTACAATGACCTGCCAGTGCCTCATCGATAGAATTATCTACTACTTCGTAAACCAGGTGATGTAATCCTTTCGGACCGATATCGCCGATGTACATGGCCGGTCTCTTTCTAACTGCTTCAAGTCCTTCAAGAACCTGAATATTATCTGCACCGTAATGGGTATTTTGACCTTTCTTTTCGCTCATTTTTCTTAGATGTTATGAATGGGTAAAGTTACATCTGAAGGCACCATGAAACGCAATAAAATGGTGGTTACTTTTCCACAAAAAACAAACGAAAAGGAGCACAGAATGAGGATATTAGCTCATTTCACCGCGTTGGTCTGTGCATAGGGCTTTGATGCGATCTTCTCCTTCAAAATTTCCGAGAACCCACATCATTTTGGTCAGTGCTGCTTCTTTGGTCAGATCGCGTCCACTGACAACGCCGTTTTCTAATAAGGTCTTGCCCGCGCGGTATTTTTGCATGTCTACACCACCGTGGAAACATTGGGTAATATTCAATATCAACGTCCCCGAAACGGAGGCATCTTTTAAGGTTTTTAAAAAATCAGCATTCATCGGTGCATTGCCTGCGCCATAGGTTCTCAAAATCAGTCCGTCTAATTCATCTTCCCCTAACAAACGACGCAAAGTATCTGAGCTTAAGCCCGGAAATAAAGACAAATCGAGCACACGGGTGCCCAATTTGTTCATCAATGTTGGCTTCATGTGGGGTTGTGAGATTTCTCTGATTCTACGTGAATGAATCACAATATGTTCTTCCAGTTGCGCCAAATGCCCATAATTAGGGGATTCAAATCCTTCAAAATCGCGGGTACTTAACTTTGAGGATCGATTTCCTCTTAACAACCTATCGTTGAAACAAATACTCACTTCTGGGACGGTCGGAAGACCAAAAACCTCAGAAGCAGCAATATGGATTGAATTACTGAAATTATTGATGGCATCCGTTCTGGAGTGGGAGATAGGGAGCTGCGATCCGGTAAAAACGATGGGTTTAGTCAATCCATTAAAGAAGAAGCTGAGCATGCTGGCTGAATATGCCATCGTGTCAGTTCCGTGAATGATGATAAAACCATCGTAATCGTCATAAGATTCATAAAGGATGTTTGAAATTTTAATCCAATGTTCAGGGGTAATCTGAGATGAATCCAAGGGTTCAGGAAAGGAATGATAATGGAATGAAATTCCGCGTTGAGAGAAATAGCCACCCGGTTTAATGGACGGCATAAAATAGCTCAATTGTTCCCAGTTTTTGGGAACGAGGGGAGAATGGGGATCCTTTATATCTGAAGGCGCCATACCAATGGTGCCACCGGTATAGAGGATAAAGATTTTATGATGGCTCATGCTTGAACACCTTTTTGCCCGGCCAGCAAAAATAAAATGGCCATCCGTATGGCTACCCCATTTTCAACCTGATCGAGGATGATGGAGTGACGGCTGTCAGCCACATCAGAGGTGATTTCAACACCACGATTGATGGGACCCGGGTGCATGATGATAATTTCTTTAGAAAGGCTTTCTAGGATGGCCTTATTTAAGCCGAACTGCATGGTATATTCACGCAGACTCGGGAAGTATTTAATGTCTTGTCTTTCATGTTGAATGCGCAACATATTGGCTACATCGCACCATGCTAAGGCTTTTCTAAAATCAGTTTCAACACCGGCGCCCAGGGCTTCAATATGTCGAGGGATCAATGTGGTGGGTCCACAGACTTTTACTTCCGCACCTAACTTTTTCAGACAAAGAATATTGCTCAAGGCAACCCTGCTATGTAAAATGTCGCCCACAATGAGTACTTTTTTTCCGGATACATCACCCATTTTCTCACGGATCGAAAAAGCATCTAACAGTGCTTGGGTAGGATGTTCATGCGTGCCGTCTCCTGCGTTGATGATTTGAGCATCTACCTTTCTTGAAAGGAAAGCACATGCTCCGGGCGCGGGATGGCGCATCACCACCATGTCTACCTTCATGCTCAAGATATTGTTGACCGTATCTATCAAGGTTTCACCCTTGCTTACGGAGGAGGAAGAGGCTGAAAAGTTAACAATGTCGGCAGACAATCTTTTTTCTGCCAGCTCAAAAGAGATGCGGGTTCGGGTCGAATTTTCGAAAAAGATATTGGCAATGGTAACATCACGCAACGAAGGGACCTTTTTTATAGGGCGGTTCAGGATTTGTTTAAAATTATCGGCGGTTTCAAAAATCAATTGAATGTCTGATTCAGACAATTCTTTAATGCCGAGTAAATGTCTTGTGCTCAGACCTGTCATTTCAATCTGTCGTTATAATCCATACTTCATCTTCGCCATGGGTTTCTTTCCATTTCACTTCAACTTTATCATTGGCGCGAGAATCGACTTCTTCACCAACATAATTGGGTTCTATAGGCAATTCGCGGCTGTATCGACGATCTATTAACACCAGCAACTCAGTTTTCAAAGGTCTTCCGAAGTCATTTAGCGCGTTCAAAGCAGCTCGAACAGATCTGCCGGTGTAAAGCACGTCATCGACCAAAATTACTTGCTTATCTTCTACAGAAAAATTCAATTCCATGCTGCTCGGAATCAGGGGTTTACTGCTTCTTCTGAAGTCATCTCTATAAAAGGTGATATCGAGCAAGCCAAACGGTATTTGATGATTGCCTGTGATTTCGCATAAATGCTGATGCAATCGCTTTGCAGGGATGATACCGCGAGGTTGAAGACCGATAATGGCGGTTTGTTCCGGATTTTTATGATTTTCCAGCAATTCGAGGGCAAGCCGATGCAAGATAATGTCGAGTTTATGGGCGTCTAAGATTTTTCTTCCGGACATATCAAGCTTCAGATAACATCAATATTCTATTAAACTCGTCTGGGTTCAGCGGCATCACCGATAGCTGGGTTTGTCGTATAAGACCGATATTTTGTAAGACTGCGTCTTGACGTATTTTGTCCAATCCAACGGGTGATTTTAGGGTTTGGCTTGGTTTGAAATCGACCACTACCCAGCGAGGATCTTCTGTGGTTGGATCCTGATAGGCTTGTTTAACCACTTCCGCAATTCCCACGATTTCTTTTCCTTCGTTGCTGTGATAAAACATACATAGATCGCCAGTGCGCATATCTTTTAGATTGTTTCTGGCCTGATAATTACGGACCCCATCCCAAAAGGTCACTTTGTCTTTTAGAAATTGATCCCATGAATACTTGAAGGGTTCAGATTTTACGAGCCAGTAGTTCATTGGAGGGCAAAAGTACATAAAATTGACACAAAATGGATGCCTTCATATTCCAGGTCGGGCATTTTGAATTTTTAAGCATAAAAAAAGCCGGTATGACTGACATACCGGCTTTGAGTAGGTGTATGAAATGGTTTAGCTGTTTTTCAATTCTGTAGCTTCTTCCATCCATTTATGCCATTGATCCAATGAAGTCATGCTGTCTTGAGTTTCGAGCTCAGCAATTTTATCATCTGTCAATGAAATCATATCGTCATAGGTGTAAATTCCAAGCGCATTGAGTCTTTTTTCAAATGCGGGGCCAACACCATTGATTTTCTTCAAATCGTCGCCAGCGGTTCCTTTTTTCGCTTTGGCTGGTTTTTCTTCGGCAGTTTCTACAACTGCTTCGGCTTGAGGTGCTTCAACCTTAGGCGCTTGTGATTTTTCAGCTTTTGCTTTTTTCGCAGGAGCAGATTTTTCGCTGCTTTCCATTTGTGCCTTTAATTGGCTTAATGCATCCAAATCACCCAAAGTTCCGCGTTCATTAGCGTTGTTGATGTCACTCACTGCTTTGTTGGTTTTCTTGGCCTTTACAGTGGCTTCATTTTTCTCATCTTCCTTTCTGCTGCGTTCTTCTTGCTTCCATAAATCGGTATGAGACAATATAATGCGCTTCTGATCTTTGTTGAATTCAATCACTTTGAAAGTGAGTTCTTCGTCCGCTTTCACTTTAGATTTATCTTCTTTCATGATGTGTTTTGAAGGAGCAAATCCTTCAACACCGTAAGGAAGAGATACGGTACAACCTTTGTCATTGATTTCAACGATGGTTCCACTATGGGTTGAACCTTCATAGAAGATGGTTTCAAATGTATCCCATGGGTTTTCATCGAGTTGTTTGTGACCGAGGCTAAGTCTGCGGTTTTCTCTGTCAATTTCGAGCACAATCACTTCCAGTGGTTCACCTTTCTTGGTGAATTCAGCAGGATGTTTAATTTTCTTACTCCATGACAAATCTGAAACGTGAACCAATCCATCAACGCCTTCTTCAAGCTCTACAAACAGACCATAATTGGTCAAGTTGCGAACGATTCCTGAATGCTTTGAGTTTACAGGGTATTTACTTTCTATATTTTCCCATGGATCAGACGATAATTGCTTGATGCCCAAAGACAATTTGTGTTCATCTTTATCAACGCTCAATACAACTGCTTCAACTTCGTCTCCCACTTTCATGAAATCCTGTGGATTACGCAAATGCTGTGACCATGACATTTCTGAAACGTGGATAAGGCCTTCGATTCCATTTGCGACTTCGATAAATGCACCGTAATCTGCAACCGTTACTACTTTTCCTTTCACTTTGGCACCTACTTGAATATCTGAAGCCATTTCATCCCATGGATGTGGTTGCAATTGTTTCAAGCCCAAAGAAATACGTTTTTTCTCATCGTCAAAGTCGAGAACAACCACGTTGATTTTATCATCCAGGGTAAGCACTTCTTCCGGATGGTTGATGCGCCCCCAAGAGATATCGGTGATGTGCAACAATCCGTCTACACCTCCTAAATCTACGAATACTCCAAATGAAGTCATGTTCTTCACTATGCCTTCCAATACCTGACCTTTTTCAAGTCTGGAAAGAATTTCGCTCTTTTGAGCTTCGATATCGTCTTCGATCAGCGCTTTATGCGAAATCACGACGTTTTTGTACATATCGTTTACCTTAACGATTTTAAACTCCATGTTTTGACCAACATAGATATCATAGTCGCGAATTGGTTTCACATCAATTTGTGATCCCGGTAAGAAGGCATCAATGCCCCATACATCCACAACCAAACCGCCTTTGGTGCGCGTTTTAACGTACCCTTTAACAATCTCATTGTTCTCCATAGCAGCAATGATTCTGTCCCAAGCGCCTTCAGCAACTGCTTTTTTACGCGACAGAATTAATTGTCCAAGAGAATCTTCCGTGGTTTCTACAAACACTTCCACTTCATCACCCACTTTTAAGTCTGGGAATTCACGGAATTCTGTACGAGCTACCAATCCATCCGATTTAAATCCGATGTCTAATACCACGTCTTTGTCGGTGAAACCCACTACACGGCCTTTTACTACGGTTTGCTCTTCAATTTGCTTGAGCGTGTTTTCATAAAGGGTTTTCAGAGTTTCAATTTCCGAATTTGAATACGTAGAAAATCCTTCCTTGTCCATTCCCCAATCAAAAGTGTCTGGGTTGTGGGCAGGAATTTCATTTTCAACATGGGTTAATTTTTTGGTCTGAATCGGTTCTTCAGCGACAGTTGCTTCAGTTTCTTCCGGTGTAGTAGCTACTACTTCTTCCACGATGGTAGTGGTTTCTTCGGCTTCCGGTGCATCACCTGATTCGGTGGATTCAGCTTCATTTTCAGCCGGGATGGGAGTTTGAACGCTCTCAGTAACATCCTGGGTTTCTGTTACGTTCTCGGAGGTGATCTCCTTTTCGTTTTCTAAATTTTGTTCAGTCAATTCAATGTGTTCTCCTTTCAAAGGGCGGCAAAAGTAAAAAGGATTTGTGATAAAAACAATTATTTTCAAATCAAACATGGTCAGTGATGCTGTCGTTGACCTTGTCGGGGTTGGCTGCGCCAAACCATTCCTCCAAAATCAAAAAATCTTAATCATGTTTGAACAATGTAAGTGTAAACTTGCGCTGGCATGTTAGAATTTGTGCTGCAAACATTCTACTTGCATTGTGTTGATCGTTTTGCTTATCAATTCCCTCAAGGTCCCTGCGGAGACCTCGGGGAAATGTTCGTCCCCATGAAATGTAACTTTTATCTAATTATTTAAAATATGATTTGATTCAGACATATGTTACGGTATATTCGTATCTTAAATAGTTACAACCATGAAAAAACTAACCCTCATTTTTACCATTGTTGGATCCTCCGTATTCAGTTTTGCTCAAAATGCAGTAGCCGTGCGGAACAATTTGTCGGACTACAGTTTAATGACCTATAATCCGGTTACTGAAGTTTCTAAACAGCTTGCTACACATGCAGGAGAAGCTATGGAGAATTCAATCGCTTACGACAACGATTTGAACACAATGTACCTTATGAAGCGGCTGAATGGACTTACTTCCCTCGAATCTTATTCTGTATTTTCCGGCAAAAGATTACAAAGTGTGCCCATCAACGGACAAGTATTTGGTGGTGTGTATTTGCCAAAATCAAAGGCCTATGGTTTCTTCACAGTGACCACAGAGCACAATGGTTATGGAAATAATCAAGAAGAGATCTCTTTTATTGCCGTAAATGTGGGCAACGGAAGCACATTGTTTAAGACAGATTTTAATTCACTGTCGCTGAACGTTCCTGCTTTACCTTTTTACGGAAAATCAAACTTCTCTAATATTGATCCGATCTTCAATGAAAAAAGTCAGACAGAAGTGGGTATCAGCAACTTGTCTTATATCAGCAGCACCAATCAAATCATTTTTACTGCCAAAGATGTGACCGGCACCAATCGTTTGATCCGAATTGATGCAAACAGTGGTCGAGTTATTTCAAAGCAAGCCGTGCATCATAATTTCCTCGATTTTGTTTACAATGCTGACAAAAATATCCTGCAAGCGGTTGCTTTTGAATATACGGAAGGGAATAAAGTTCAAATTTTTTCCGTCACCCTTGACCCTGAAACTTTCAGAAGTTCGAATCGTGTGAATCTTAGTAATTATGATAAAGTGGGTGGCTCAGAGCATAAAGTGGAAGCTACCTCTATAGAATATGACCTGCTCAATAATTATCTCATTCGTCACACCTCACAAAAAGATGAACATTATATTTTTCAATTAAATGGTGAAAGTGGTGAAGTGAACGACCTCAAAACTTCTGGTAACAATACTCAATTCAACTATGGTTTTAAAGCAGAGGAAATGAAATTTGTTTCTTTTTTGAATGCTGCCAATGTTTATCCAAACCCTTCTTTGGGTGATGTAACCGTTGAGCTTACCGGATTAACCATTTTATCAGTGGATGTATATGATGTGAAAGGTCAATTGGTGAAGAAATTTGAAATCCGTGATGGTTTGAATAAAGCTGACCTAAACCTGAATGGTCTGCCCATGGGTGTGTATACCCTGGCCATTGAAACACCCGGTAGTCCGGTGTTCAAGAAAATCGTGATTCAGCAATAAATACGGTCATGAATAAACGCCGTTTTACCCCGGCCATACTCTTGCTGTTGGCAATGAACGTGATGTTGCATGCTTGTAAGGATGATCCTCCGGATATAATTATCACTAAACCGCAAGAACCTTCGCCTTCAGATACTTTTATTCTTAAAACTTCTTCTGAGATGCCGGATTTATTGATTCCGGCGGATAATCCCCTTACTAAAAATGGCGTAGCGTTGGGTCGGTTTTTATTTTATGATCCAATTCTGAGTGGAAATGGTAAACAGGCTTGCGGCGATTGCCATAACTTAGGTCGCGGCTTTACGGATAATCAAAAGGTTCTTTCAGAAGGCATTCGTGGACTCAAAGGCGATCGGAATAGCATGCCTATTTTCAATCTCATGTGGAACAAGAAGCTTTTTTGGGATGGCAGTGCAATGACCCTGCGACAGCTCGCTTTGATGCCTATAAAAAACCCTGTGGAAATGGATGCACGTGTCCCGGAAGTAGTTGCCAAATTAAATGCCTCGGTTTTTTATCGTGACCATTTTAAAAAGGCCTTTGGAACTGAAACCATTACTGATACCTTACTGGCGAAAGCTTTGGAGCAGTTTTTACTGACCATCATCAGCGATGATTCAAAATTTGATCGTGTGAATAGAGGCCTAGATAAATTCACGCCATCAGAAGAGGCCGGATTTGAAATCATGAAACAAAAAGGATGCTTTGGTTGTCATTCCGGAATTCTGATGCATGACAATGACTTCCATAACGTGGGCCTGGATTTGGTATTCAAGGATAAAGGCAAAGGGGGCTTTACAAAGATTCCAACCGAAATCGGGAAATTCAAAACGCCTTCATTGCGCAACGTTGCCCTTACCGGTCCTTATATGCACGATGGCAGATTTGCTTCTCTGCAGGAAGTCATTAAGTTTTACGACGAAGACGTACACCTCGATTCTCCCAACATTACCTTCGATAAAATGGAGATTATCCGTAGAAACCGACTTTCAGATGTTCAAAAAAAGGATATACTGGCCTTCTTAAATACATTGACGGATCAAACATTTTTAAATAACGCAGATTATAAAAATCCGTTTTAGGGGCAGTACTGGTTTGGAAGGAGAGGTTGAGGTTTAGGAAGCATGGTCGTAATGCGAATATCATCATATTATAATTGCATTGATTTATATGATTCATTTGATTTTATCATTACCATGATTTTTATCGAAAACAGTCCTCCGCGGCCATCCCTTCATCCGTCTAATCCGCGATCAAAAAAGCCCGGACTTGCGATCCGGGCTTCTATTTGTTAGCGTGAATTGGGATTAATACCCCATTCCATCCATACCACCCATTCCGGCTGGCATAGCAGGTCCTTTGTTCTCTTCAGGTTCGTCGGCAATCAGACAGTCGGTGGTGAGCAACATACTGGCTACGGAAGCAGCATTTTCAAGGGCTACTCTGCTTACCTTCGTTGGATCGATTACACCGGCACTGATCAGGTTTTCGAATTGTTCTGTGCGGGCATTGTAACCGTAGTCTCCGGTTCCTTCTTTGATCTTTTGGATGATCACAGAACCTTCGCCACCGGCATTGGTCACGATCTGACGCAATGGCTCTTCTAATGCTTTGCGAATGATTTGAATACCTGTATTCTCATCTTCGTTTTCGCCTTTCATGTTCACCAATGATTCGATGGCGCGGATATATGCAACACCTCCTCCCGGAACGATGCCTTCTTCTACCGCAGCGCGGGTGGCATGCAATGCATCATCCACACGGTCTTTCTTTTCTTTCATTTCAACCTCTGAAGCTGCACCGATGTATAATACCGCAACACCGCCACTTAATTTGGCCAATCTTTCCTGCAGTTTTTCTTTGTCGTAATCAGATGTTGAAGACTCAATCTGAGCTTTAATTTGGTTCACACGTCCAACGATTTCTTCTTTGGATCCTGCACCATTCACGATGGTGGTGGTATCCTTATTGATCGTGATTTTTTCACAAGTTCCCAAAGCGTCAAAGCCGGCATCGTCTAGTTTGCGACCTTGCTCTTCGCTGATTACTTGTCCGCCGGTAAGAATGGCGATATCTTGCAACATTTCTTTTCTGCGATCTCCGAAGCCGGGAGCTTTTACAGCAGCTACTTTCAAAGCGCCTCTAATTTTGTTTACCACAAGGGTAGCCAAAGCTTCACCTTCAACTTCTTCGGAAATGATGACCAAAGGTTTACCGGTTTGGGCAACTTTTTCGAGTACCGGCAACAGTTCTTTCATGCTGCTGATTTTCTTGTCGTAAATCAAAATGAAAGGATTGTCGAGGTCTGCTTCCATCTTCTCGGTATTGGTTACGAAGTAAGGAGAAAGATAACCTCTGTCGAACTGCATCCCTTCTACGGTCTTCACTTCAGTTTCGGTTCCTTTGGCTTCTTCTACGGTAATTACACCATCTTTACCAACTTTCTGCATGGCACTAGCAATAAGCTCACCAATCAGTTCGTCGTTGTTGGCTGAAATAGAGGCAACCTGACGAATTTTGTTGATGTCGTCGCCCACTACTTGTGAAATGCTTTTTAAGTTGGCTACCACTGCTTTCACAGCTTTGTCGATACCACGTTTCAGGTCCATTGGGTTAGCGCCGGCTGCTACGTTTTTCAATCCGGTTGAAACAATTGATTGAGCCAAAACAGTTGCAGTAGTGGTACCATCTCCTGCTTGATCAGCAGTTTTAGAAGCCACTTCTTTTACCATTTGAGCACCCATATTTTCGATCGGGTTTTTCAATTCAATTTCTTTCGCTACCGTTACACCATCTTTGGTTACGGTAGGTGATCCGAATTTTTTGTCTATAACCACGTTGCGTCCTTGTGGACCTAAGGTTACTTTTACTGCGTTTGCCAATGCATCAACGCCTCTTTTGAGGGCATCTCTGGCGTCGGTGTTAAAGTGAATTTGTTTTGCCATGATTTTTAATGTTTTAGATTTTTGGTGTAGGATTTAGATAATTGCAAGGATGTCGCTTTCACGCATCATTAAAAGGTCTTTGCCTTCCACATTAATTTCGGTGCCGCTGTACTTACCGTACAAAACAACATCTCCGGTTTTAACGGTTAAAGGCTCATCTTTCTTGCCATTGCCAACGGCAACAACAGTTCCTCTTTGAGGTTTTTCTTTCGCAGTGTCCGGAATGTACAATCCCCCTGCGGTTTTTTCTTCTGCTGCGGCTGGTTCAATCAGAACCCTGTCTGCTAAAGGTCTAATATTCATAATTTATAATGTTTAGTTGTTGTGTGCCGAATATCACAAGCCGTGCCATTCATGGATTCACGACAACCGTGACACATATTCTCTTTACAAAGGACATTTTGACAGTTTTTTTGACACAAAGGGCGACGATATTTCAAATACATTGCATTCATCGCTATTTTTCATGGTTAATTTTTATTTTTGAGGAATGAACATGAAGAAATTTCTATTTCTGCTGGTTTTAATTCCGGTTTGGCAGCTCACACAAGCACAAGACAGGTCAATACCCCTGCAACATGCTGATTATGCTCTTTTTGTGAAGGATACCGTTTTTAATGTTCCGAGGTATGTTCAATTCTATGAATTTAACCAACCGTCTTTTGGTAACTGGAAAGGTGTTTTGACTCAATTGTATCAAACCGGGCCGGAAACTGATTGGAAAATAGTCCGCGAAGAATCAGATCGCATTGGGATGCATCATGTTTTTGTACAACAACGACATTCGGGCATTCCGGTGGAAGGTGCGGTGATGGCTATTCATGCAAGGTCCGATAAAATTGCAAGCATCAGTGGCACTTTCCTTCCGATAAGCAAACAAAATATCCTCATCGGAATGGGGCCTGAAAAAGCTGTATCCAGGGCTTTAGCGCTTTATCCGGCCACCAAATACAAATGGCAAATCGCTGAGGAAGAGCTTTTCATAAAAGAAACCAATCAGGATACTTTGGCGTCCTGGTTTCCAACCGCCACCCTCGTTTATGTAGCCAACCAATTTGACCTGCAACCGGGAAAAATCTCTGCAGCTTATAAAATGAAAATATATGCTGAAGAACCACATTTTGCTCGACAAGTATATTTGGATGCCCAATCCGGCCAATTATTGGCAGAAGAAGATTTGATTCAGATCATCAATCGCCCGGGAACGGCCGTCACGCGCTATAGCGATACCCAATCTATGGTGACAGACAGTTTTACCGGTGGGTATCGACTTAGAGAGACCGGAAGAGGAAACGGCATTGAAACTTTTAACCTCAAAAAGGGAAGTTCGTATGGAGCAGCAGTCGACTTCACGGATAATGATAATTTTTGGGACAATGCAAATGCCAACAAAGATGAAATTGCTACGGATGCGCATTGGGGGGCAGAAATGACCTACGATTATTTCTTCTCGAAATTCGGAAGAAACAGTTTCGATAACAAAGGGGCCAAAATCAGAAGTTATGTGCATTATGGAAACAATTACAATAATGCCTTCTGGAATGGTTCTGTGATGACCTATGGCGACGGCGATGGATCGGTTTTTACACCACTCACAAGCATGGATGTTTGTGGTCATGAGGTTTCGCATGCAGTGACTACGAATACAGCCGGATTGATATATTCGTATGAATCAGGAGCATTGAATGAATCGTTCAGCGACATTTTTGGGAATTCGATTGAGAAATACGCCAAACCGAATGACTTTAATTGGCGAATGGGAGAGGAGATTACCCCAAGCGGTAACGGTATCAGACATATGGGGAATCCCAATGCAAAAGGACATCCGGATACCTATAAAGGAACGCTATGGTACAGTGGTGCAGGCGATAACGGAGGTGTGCATTCAAACAGCGGAGTTCAGAATTATTGGTATTATCTCTTATGTGAAGGGGGCATAGGGAAAAATGACAAAAGCGATTCATTTTTTGTGGATAGTCTCGGCATGGAAAAGGCAGAGCAGATTGCGTATCGGAATCTCTCTGTTTACTTGACGCCCAATTCTCAATATGCAGATGCCCGCTTCTTTTCGATACAATCAGCCATAGACCTCTATGGAAACTGTAGCCCGGAAGTGATTGCTACCACCAATGCATGGCATGCGGTAGGCGTAGGACAACGATATGACAGTGGGTCCATTAAAGTCGATTTTACGGTGGATACTTTCTTTTGCCGAGCACCGGTTTTTGTGCCATTTTTTAATCGAAGCATCAATACGAACAAGTATAAATGGAAATTCGGAGACGGACAAACGACCGTTTCTGAGAACCCGGTTCATCAATACCTTCAACAAGGTATTTATACCGTTACCCTCGAAGGGGAAGGTTGTTTCGTCAATCTTCGTGATACGGTAATCAAAACCAATGTCATCGTTATTGATTCAACACCGGATATTTGCAATTCAGTGCGGATGCCAAAAGGTCGTTGGGAAACCGTATCCGTTTGTCGGGGTTTTGTTTATGACAATGGGGGAGAGGATAAATATGCCCACTTGATTAGGGATACCCTTACACTGTCGCCATCCAATTGTGATTCAGTTTCACTGCGGTTTTTGGATTTTGACTATGAAAACAAGTATGACAGTGTTTATATCTACAACGGCCCAACACCGGCCTTCCCTAAAATTGGAGGCTATACCGGCAGTACCCTTCCAAAAGGGGGAAATCCCATTGTAAGCAGTGGTGGAAGTCTTACCCTGATTCATTTTTCAGATCCTTTGGTCAATGGCCGCGGTTTTAAGGCAGAAATTAAGGTATTTACCAAGCCGCTGGATTTGAAAGCCATGCCCGATAGCACAGTTTGTTACAACCAACCTTTGGCCTTGTACGTTCATCCGCGAGGTGGGTCTCCTGCGGACTATCTCTATGTTTGGAATGGACAAATGCGTCATGATTCCATTTTAAATATCTCGCTCTTAAAGGATAGTACCTTCACCGTCGAATTGGTGGATGTTTGTTCAGATCTGAGGGATACAGTTACCTTTAACATTAAAGTGAGGGCTCCGTTATCCATATCGGTTTCAAAAGATACAACGGTATGTTATGGGTCTGTTGCGAAGATTTACGCCAAAACAAATGGCGGAAAAAGCGATGCCTATCAATATTTTTGGAATGGGGTTGCAGGATCTGATTCTGTGGTGCTTACTTGTTCATCAGATTCCCTATTCAAAGTATCCGTGCTGGATAATTGCACGCCTCAAAACGACACTAATCAGGTATGGGTGTTGGTTTTGCCTCCACTTAAAGTCGATCTGAATGCAGATACCATCCTCTGTTCAGGGGCACCGGTTTCATTAATAGCGCAAGGAAAAGGCGGCAAAGGATTGTTTACCTATAGTTGGTCAGGAGGGCTCGGAAATGGACAAAGTAAAGTGGTTACACCAAGTGCTCACAATACTTTCAGCGTAACGGTATCGGATGGGTGCACGCAACCCTCCATCTCTGATTCAGTGTGGGTATGGGTTCGGGATCCGTTATCATTGACTTTGCCAAAGGATACACAAATTTGTCTGGGTCAGTCATTGGTAATTAAACCGAACATTTCAGGAGGAGATACCCTGAATCGGAAATTATTGTGGAATCATACTCAAACGTTAGATTCAGCCATGTTGGTTCCTCAAAACGACACCATCCTTGTGGTTAAATTACAAGACAATTGCAGCACAGTTGAACCCATCGACACCATCAATATTTGGGTTTATGATCCTTTGACGGTCAGTTTGCCTTTAGATGATACATTATGTGTCGGGCAGAGTAAATCGCTGCTAGCCACCCCGGGAGGAGGCAGAAATTCCACCTATACCTACAGCTGGAATCCGTTGGTTGGTTTGGGGCCATCTGTTTTGGTAAATCCAATTGTGACAACCCAGTATAAAGTTGTTTTGAGTGATGGCTGCACTCAAATGAAGGATACTGCCACAATAACCCTTTTTGTTCGCGAACCATTAAAGGTCGTGGCTTCGAGCAATGCCACGATTTGTCAAGGTGATACAGTTCGCCTCTCGGCGGTTGGAACAGGTGGACTTGGTTCTGTGCGAAATTATAGTTGGAGTCCGGCCGGATTGAACATGCAGAATGCAGATGTTTCACCCTTGTCTTCTACTTTATATGTGGTGACATTTAACGACGGTTGCAGTGATTACGCGCTTGATACTATTTTGGTGACGGTGAAGCCTTCCCCGAAAATAGATTTTTATGTACAAAGCAGCCCGGCATGCGCGGGTGAGCCACTGGTTTTTAATAACCTCACCACCTCTTCCTCGTCTGACGTTTTTAGATGGGATTTTGGCGATGGTAATTCGTCAACAGTTAAACATCCGGTGCACGTGTACAATTCAGGGGGCTGGCACAGAATTGAACTGAGGGCTACCAATGATCAAGCCTGCACCAAGATAAAAGGATTTGATTCGCTTGTAGAAATTCTGCCTATGCCAATCCCGGCATTTGACATGAACGGTTCTGTTATTCCATTTGACAACCCTATACTTACATTGTCGAATCGTTCTCAAAATGCGACCAGTTACAGTTGGGACTTCGGAGATGGAGCCACTTCAACCGATATAGATCCAACACACAGGTATGCAGACTCCGGGCATGTAACGGTTAAACTTACTGCTTATAATCGCATTGGATGTGATAGTTCGTTGGAACAAAAATTGTGGGTTAAACCAACCATCGTATTTCATTTACCCAATGCCTTTTCACCTGCCGATGCCAATGGCGCCAATGATGTATTTAAACCCGTTTTTACGGCTATCACTGAATACAGAATGTTAATTTTTAATCGCTGGGGTGAAGTGCTCTTTGAATCCACCAATCCTCAAAAGGGGTGGGATGGAAAGGACAGCGATGGAGATTATCTACCTCAAGGCAATTACAATTACTTCATTCACGTTATTAACATTGACAATGTCTCTCAAGTTTATAAAGGTAATGTGCTTTTAATCAGATAGAAAATGGTCAATAATAAATTATGGATTGATTTTTTTGGTCCTGATTTCGACCGAGAGCGATATGGCTACCAATGGAAAGCCTTTTTAAAGGACGTACATCAGAATTACCGTATATTAAAATTGAGCCCGGCATATGCTCATATTAAAGAACGGGAAACAGGGTTTGGCGTATTCCTTCGAAGTTGGTCTGCGTATAGGTCTAATTTTCCGAAGGATATTATTGGAATGGATTTATCGGAATCTTCCCTAACGCTGAGGGAAACTGCCATGGATGCTTATTCTGAAGCTCGAGTTGAATGGTTTCGTGAGGAGATTGTGCCGGTTTTGATTCAAACGTCGTCACTAGGACAAGAGGTAAAATCATTCATCTATAGCCAGTTAAATCTCTCCCCGATTGGCTTGGAAGCGGTGGAAAGAAATTATGGATTTCTATTGTTGAAGAACGCCGGTGAACCTCACACGGAGGCCTATAAATTCTATATCAGTACATTAATGGATACCCCGAATCGAAAAAAGGTTCATCTAGAAAAGACGGCGGAATTTAGTTACTCACTCAGTTGTAATTTCAACAACATGAAAACTGCGTTGGTTTCCAAAAGTTCACAAATTCAATCGACCTATTTGATAGAATCAGAAATGTGCCTTCCTATTCACGAAAGCATTCGGCCATTGGCCAAGAAGAAACTGGTTAATTTCCTTTTCGGAAAATAAGGAAGTCGATTACTGCGCAGGAGCAGGAGCAGGAGTTCCTGTAGGAGCAGGAGCATTGGCGCCGTTCGGTGCAGGAGCTCCGGGAACAGGTGCTTGCATCGGAGATTCAACAGCAGGAACACCTTCTTCTTCGAATTGCTTTTTAAGGACAGATTCTGAAGTATTGTTACCGGCCGTAAACAAATTGCTGGCAAGGGCAAGAACAAGCAAACTCAACACCAGGGTCCATGTTGCTTTTTCAACGAAATCATTGGTTCTTTTAACGCCCATGATTTTGTTGCCGGCTGAAAAATTTGAAGCAATTCCGCCTCCTTTAGGGTTTTGAATCAAAACTACCAAAGTGAGGAGAATACAAACGATGATACACAATACGATAACGGTAGCAAACATATCTTTATAATTATTCGGTTCTTAGTTGTTCTATTTGGGCTGCAAAGAACGCACTGTTGTTCGGATTTTGCAACATTAATTTTTCATAAACCTCTATGGCTTTTTGTTTGTGGCCTTGTTTGATTAAAATTTGGGCCAAAGTTTCAGTAACCACGTCGAGGTGAAATTCTTCACTTTTCCGGGCCATGTTCTCCGGTTTGAAGAATTCTGCTTTAGGGCGACTGATTGAGGGTCTGTTTTCGAGGAATTTGTTCAATAAATCAACTGCATCCGGTGAATTGTTTGAGGATGGAACTACGGCCGGTTTAATGGGTTCCGCAAAATGATCGAGCCAAAAGCTGAAATCATGGGGTTCATTTTCTGTTTTTTGAGCAGCGGCCATCAATTCTTTTTCAGGATCGTAAAACACAGGTGGGATGAGGCTAAGATCGGCTTTCTCAGTGGATGCTTCCTCCTCATCTTTGGGCTTCAAAGCCTCCATAGGATCATACAAAACTTTGAACCTAGGGTAAACTGATTTGTTTAAATCGACGGATGGAAAATCGTCCTCGTCGTCTTCTATGTTGTTCGAGGTTCGTTGATCGTTGCTCTTTGCTCTTTGCTCGTCGTTCGATTTTCGTTGTTCGATTTTCTTTGTTGGTTGTTCGTTGCTCGTTTTTGGTTGCTCGTTGTTCGAGGTTGGTTGTTCGTTGAGCGTAGTTGGATGCACGTGCTTATCGGATTCTTCATCCGTTAATTCGTCTTTCGTTAATTCGTAATTCGTAATTCCATCATTCGTGATCCTCAGTGTTTCATAATCTACCTCTTTTATAGGAAGCTCTTCCGGCGTAATCGACCCTTCGTCTATCTCTAATTCGATTTCTGTATCTGATAATTCCTCCTCCGTAATAGGTAATTCGTTATTTGTAATTCCTAATTCGTTATTTGTAATTCGAAACTCGTCTAGCTGGTTGTGCATTAAATCGTATAACACACTCCTATTGCCGACGTATACGGCCGCCTTTTTTAATGCGCCATTAAACAACTTTGAATCTTCATTCTTATAAGATTTGGCGAGGAGCAGTTGAAGGGATCCGAACCAAGGATATTCCTTTACCAGCAATTCAAGAGACGCTTTCTGTTCATTACCTAAATTTCGGTAATCTTTAATCCATTGCAATATTTGATGCACATTTACCAATTGATCGCAATTTTATTAAAGATTTCCTGGATGAGCATATCGGTAATTTCGTCCGTGAGTTTAACTTCTACGCTCGAAAACGTTTTATTGGCATCAAAATCCTGAAACTGGGTAAAGGATTGTTCGAAATTTAATTTTGGGTGTTTCTCACATTCCAGCCTCGCTTTTATGGTTATTTTCAGGCGGTTCAGGGTACTGCTCGTGTTGGTTTGAACGGCCACAGGTTCAACGGTATAGTCAGTTATTTCGCCGAACACGGCAAAATCACCTCCGTTGGCAATGAGTTGCAATTGCGTTTCTGAAATGAACTTGTTTTTCATTTTTTCAGAAACTTGTTGACTGAGTAGAGGGTTTATGATGGGTGCTTTATTCTCAAAATAAGCAATACTGATCGATTCAATATCCGGTGGGATGGTGACGCCATTCATCTTGTATAATCCGCATCCGGAGAGTAACAAAATGCCAAAACCTAAAATCGTGATTAGCTTAGTCAAGTTCGTATTCTTTAATTTTTCGGTATAATGTTCGCTCTGAAATTCCTAATTCTTCAGCGGCTTTTTTTCTTTTGTTATTGTTTCTCAACAGCGCTTTTCGGATGAGTTCTTCTTCTTTGGCGCCAAGAGATAGATTTTCATCTGTGCCAACACTTTCATGAGCAATCACAATG
>JBIIVF010000129.1:0-6782 GCA_044339595.1 Bacteroidia bacterium | reverse complement strand
CAGGTTGCCTTGCTCGCAACACTCGAACATCGATATTTTTCCGTCACCTTGAGCAGTCGATACAACGGCGCCATGCGCACCATTGCCGGTAGCGGTGATATGCCTATATTGTTTTCAACCGATGATGCCTTGATTGCTGACATTGCAGCAAACTATCACATGCACCGCTATTTTGATTTGTTTGGAACGGTAACCAATATATTCAATGATACCTATATCGTATCCAGAAATCCGGCAGGAGCAAGACCCGGGTTGCCAAGAGCCTTCAATTTCGGTATGAAATTCAATCTGTAATCCTTCTGCCTTTGAGACAGAAAATGTACCTTGCGACTTTACTTCAATTTACATGTTTAAAGAAAGTCAAAAATTCGATCAGTGGTGGCTACAATTGATGTTTTATTCAGGCATTGGTCTATGCATTTATGTATCCGTTCAGCAATTACTCTATAAAATACCCTTTGGAAACAACCCGGCTCCCGATGGATTACTTATCTTCTTCATTCTTTTATACCTGATTATTTTTATCCTGTTTCAATCCACTAGATTGATCACCGAAATCGATGACCGTGAGATTCGCTATCGTTTTTATCCTTTCCAAACTCGTTTCAAAACCATCCTTCGTTCTGACATAGAAAAAATGGAGGTCATCACTTACAGACCCATCATTGATTACGGAGGATGGGGCGTTCGATTCGGCAGAAAAGGAATGGCATATAATGTCAGCGGAAACATCGGCCTATTGATCTCAAGAAAAAATGGAAAAACTATCCTCATCGGAACCCAAAAACCGGATGAGATGAAGGAAAAATTAGAAGGTAAAAGGGATTGAAGATTGGGTAAAAGTAGTCTGGGGCACTTCTGCCTTGATTCTTATTTATATCCCGCACCTAGTAAGGTCGGTTGGGTAAAAGAGCAATTTTTAAAGGAATGAAATGAGGTTTAATATGGCAGAGGACATCGGCTGATCGAGTAATTGCAGACCATAAATGCTTATTTATTCTTAGTGGGAGCTTCTTTTGAAATTAAAAATAAGACCTTATGAAATAATGATTTGAAAGCGTGTGCCATTTTACGGGTATTATTTTCGTGACCAATCGATGGGTCAGTTTGTTCAGGTAGATTCACCTGTTATGCGGTTCCAACCAATTACCACTCCGGACATTTCCGGTTTCCATCCATAGATTTGTAGCCACGTTTTTTTCTGCTCCAGACCGTTTTTTTGTTCCCAATGGACCTTGAATAGGTTACCTGCATAAAAGAGAAATTGTCGTTTTGATTTGGATTACCACGCAAATTGCCTTTACGATTGCGGGGTTCACCAAGGCTACGGTCGCTGAGTGCTGCAGCCACATCCCCTCTTTCGGCGCGTATGGCTTCTTTGTCGCCATAGCTTCCGCTCACATCATCAATATAATCTGTAAACGATTTGCGCATGGCTAATTCTATGCCGAGTGCGCTTTTTTTTCCGAGTGCACGCTGAATCCCCAATCCATAAGGAATGGAATAAGAAACTCTGGAATAGAAATCAGGATTACCGGTTAAGCCCTGCCCTTCTGTGCCCAATTGCTGAAGGTGGTACCACTCTCCGTCGTATTCTGCCTGAGGATCAAACCAGAACATACCGATTCCGGTAAAAAGATACAAAATACCTGACCGTTTGCTGAATCGACGCCATCTCGATAAATCAATCAGTCTAACTTCTGCCGTGGCAGCTATTTCGGTCAGGTTGGTTCTGAAACTCAGATTTCTTGTAAACCGGTCTTTATTTTCCGATTCAGCATCATCGCCACTATGCTGTGAATAATTGATATCCCCCCGAATTGAAATAGAGGGTAACACATTAAATTTAAGCCCTATCCCGGCACATGGACCAAATGACCCCGGATCAAGATCAAAAAAAGCACGTTTTCCATTGCCATTAGACCCTCCCAAATCGCCAAAAAACAAAGAAGGACCGGCAGATACTCGCAATTCATAATATGATCGCGGAGTAAATCCCGCTTGCCCCATCCCCTTTGAATGCATCATTAGTAAGAACAAACAGGAAAGAAAAGCATGTGCTCTGAGATCTCTCATACCGCTTTGATTTCAGTACTTATAGTAGTTGAACAAATATACACATTTTTCAACAAATCTTTATCTACTTCTTGCACGAAAAATTGATTGATTCTAAATCTTCGAGCCGACAGAAATATTCAAATTATATTCTAAGTTTGAACAAAATTGTATACCATGATTTCATCAAATTTCCCCAGCGACATTGAGATCGCTCAAAAAGCCAACATGCACCATATCAGAGAAATAGGCGCAAAATTGGGCATCGATGAAGATCGTCTGGAGATGTACGGAAAATACAAAGCCAAACTTCCGCTCGACCTGATCAATGAAGCCCAAATTGCCAAAAATCACCTCATTTTAGTAACTGCCATCACCCCTACTCCTGCCGGTGAAGGCAAAACAACGACCTCCATCGGATTGGTGGAAGGATTGAATAAAATTGGCAAAAAAGCCATGGCCGTATTGCGTGAACCATCTTTGGGACCGGTTTTCGGAATCAAAGGAGGTGCCGCAGGTGGTGGATATGCACAGGTGGTGCCGATGGAAGACATCAATTTGCATTTTACCGGAGACTTCGGTGCTATAGAGAAAGCCAACAACCTTTTGGCAGCGCTGATCGATAACAACATCCAAAGCAAAAGCAGAAATTTGGGTATTGACCCCAGAACTATCGTTTGGAAACGAGTGATGGACATGAATGACCGGGCATTGCGTGACATCGTGATCGGATTGGGAGGGACCGGAAATGGCGTTCCTCGTCAAGACGGATTCAACATTACTGCGGCATCAGAAGTCATGGCCATTTTGTGTATGGCCAAGAATTTCGAAGACTTAAAAACCAAGTTGGGAAACATCTTTGTGGGATTCACGTTCGACAAAAAACCGATTTATGCCCGTGATTTGAATGCAGAAAATGCCATGGCCATCCTCCTAAAAGATGCCATCAAACCGAATTTGGTGCAGACACTAGAGAACAATCCATGCATCATCCATGGCGGCCCTTTTGCCAACATCGCCCAAGGCACCAACACCATTCTGGCCACCAAAATGGGACTTTCCCTATCCAATTATGTAATAACTGAAGCCGGATTCGGAGCAGACTTAGGAGCTGAGAAGTTTATGGACATCAAATGTGTTTCTGCGGGACTGGCCCCTAAAACCATTGTTCTGGTGGCCACCATTCGTGCCCTCAGACACCACGGTGGTGCAAAACCGGAGGAATACAACGCCCCGAATCTCGAACGTGTGACCCTGGGATATCAGAATTTGGCCAAACACATCGAAAATTGTAAGAAATTCGGGTTGAATCCCGTGGTTGCCATCAACGCCTTCCCGACGGACAGCGATGAAGAAGTAGCATTCGTGCAGCAAAAGTGCAGCGAAGTGGGCGTAAAAGCCATTTTAGCGAGTGGATTTGCTCAAGGAGGTGCCGGCATGACGGATTTGGCAGAAGCAGTAGTGAATGAAGTTGAAAATGGAAATCCGAATTTCAAACCTTTGTACGACTGGAACATACCCGTAAAAGAAAAGATTGCCACCATAGCCCGCGAAATTTACGGTGCTGATGGGGTTGAATACGCAGCTGAAGCATTGCAAGGATTGAAAACCATCGAGCAACTCGGATTGAACACCCTGCCCGTGTGTATGGCCAAAACCCAAAAATCATTTTCAGACAATGAAAAGCTCATTGGCCGTCCTACCGGTTTTAACATCACCATTCGGGAGTTTGAATTTGCTTCCGGCGCCGGATTTGTGATACCAATTTTAGGCAATATGATGCGCATGCCCGGATTACCAGCAGTTCCAGCATCCGAAGGCATGACCATCGATCAGAATGGCAAGATTTCGGGGTTGTCGTGATATGTTTAAGAAAGGGAAAGTAGGACTTTCCCTTTTTCCTTTCTTCGAAAAATAATGCCGCGTGCCTCGAGGTCTTTTTGAACCGTAATCACGTACCATCCGATAACTCCATCGAATTGATTACGGAGCATTTCTGTGCACCCTTGATTCAGTTCAGTAAAGGTAATATTCGGGTGTCGGATCAGGTAAAATAGAATAGTGTCTTTCACAGATTCGTATTTTTCCAGATCAATGTTCACTCCATTTTTACCTTCCGGATGAAGTGTGAGGATTTTTGGCATGGATAGATAATCTTGAATCAAATGTATGTTATCTGATTTATTATTTCAATTTTTCAAAATCATCAACTTCTTCACCCATTTGCCCTCGGCTCCATGCAGGGTAATGAAATACGTCCCATTGGCGAAGCCTAAAGTATTGACAGTGATCTCATTTTGACCGGGTTTGAGCCGGGTAGGTATCGATTCCACTACCTTTCCATATACATCGGAAATTTGCAGTTGAAGGTCTCTTTCCTTTTCGGATGTAATGGATACGGTGGCATATCCGGCAGTCGGATTTGGATAGATTTTCCAATCGAATGGTAATGTTTCATTCGAATGGGTTTGTATTGTTTCCGGTTTGCGTTTGTACATCGGACCTTGATTCATTTGCCCTTGCTCGTTGTCGATTCGATACACCACACCTCCCTGATATTCCCAAGCAGAATCTACTTTTGATTCTTGAAAAAGTGCTATATCATAGACCTCTTCGGGCACTTGATATGGTGAATCTATGGAGATGAAATTGATTTTAACAAATGCCAATAATCCTGAATCTAAGCAAATACTCTTTAAGGTAAAAAGCGCTGAACCATCCACAAATAATGTATTGGAGTCAGTCTGAACAAAGCCGCTTCCGGCGTTTTCAGATATATCCCAAAAATGCGCAATAGTATCATCTATGATAAATTCAAGGTTCCAATGGTCAAAAAAATCAGGACTTTCAGGCACTAAGCTCAAGCTAATGGAATCGCATGGCACCTGCATTCTTCCTACTCCGGTCCAGTCTGACTTCACCACTTGGTCACCATTTATCTCATTTAATATCGAAATGTTTTTAGTGGCTATGTTGTTGTTTTCAATGGCGTTGTGGTGAATTTTATGTCCGTGTTCTTCAGCAGTGGTCATTCCATAAGGATAATAGCCGCATTGTTCAATACGAGCCAATAGACAAACGCAAATATTTTGTTCATACACTCGATTTCCATTGACTTTGGAATAATACCAATCCGGATTGGGAGGATACCAGGGTATATTAACGATGATACTATCTCCTGATTCGAGATTGGCTATTTCATATCCTGTGGAAGATGTAATTTCTCCCCCTAACGGAAAGTAACGGTTGCTGTCTGCGTTAAAGAAGCGATTTTTATCTGTACCCAGCCAGGATGCATCCCAAAGTTCACCGGTGGAGCAATGGGTCCAATACACCCGCAAATTATCATGAGAGGTTTCATGGGGACCTTTGTTTCGCACTTTTACCATGGCATAGTTCGGCGATTGGGTTTTAAATTCTGCATTTTGATGTGTTTCGCAGGATGAATTGTCCTTACAATTCCAGATATCAGGACTGCGATAAATATCGAAGGTTATGTTGTACGGATCAACAAAAGTGTTGGGTTCAGCAGCAGTATCTTTGTGGCTGTCTTTCAACCAGATATCATACCATTGGCCAAATATTATCTGATTAACACTCATCACTGAATTGTTAGAGGTATCACTTCCACACGCGTTGGAAACAATGACACGGTAGGTATTCCCATTTTGACAGAATTCAACGGGTGCTATGGTCATGGTTGATGCATTTTCATGCATGGGTGTCCAATAATTGTACCCGGAAGCTTTTACCTCCCAATTGAACTGGGCATTACTCGAATTATGAGCGCCCACACCATACATAACAGATAAAAATTCATCAATGTTTACATCTGTGAAAAGCGTATATATACTCGGTTTGGCGGTATCGTTCTGAATTCTCGCCCCCCTACTCCAAATGGTATCTACGCATCCTCCGCTGCTTGTAATCCAACCAAATTTGATGGAATCGTTGGTGCTGCTGGAATCAAGGGTGTATTCATATCCGAAATTGCTTGTCGTGTAAAAGGTGTCTTTTACATATTGCCACGCTCCGCCACCCTTTTTATTTTGCCACAAAATATTCTCAGAAAAAGAACCTGTCAAATTTATTCTTCCTTTAAAAACATGCGTATTGTTGCCGAGAGCGTAACAAATATTGACATTCTTAGGATGAAGGTCTATACCGGAAGAATAAACTGTAACTACTTCAGAGGTATCCGTGCAATGTTCGAATCTGACAATCCGCAGAATTCTGTTGTAATGAACATCTTCATTCCCTAAATTCAAATCCTTGAATGTGTCGGTAGGCAAATTAGTAAATAGGTCATAACATGCGCATATTCCGCCTTTCCATTTACTCATCATCCATTGATAACCGAGGGTTGTTTCCGGCATGGCAGGATCACTTCCATTGCCCCCGTTATAGCAAAGTGGACTAGCCGGGTATTTGGGTGTAATGGTATTAATGGGTTTTGAGTTATGAACTGTGATGATATTGCTGAAATAGTCACAGCCCTGATCTATCACCGCAATTCTTTTTACATAAAATGTTGTATCAACTGAAGGTTTGTAAAAATAAGAAACCGAATTTGTTGTATCTAACTCAAAATCAGACTGCCCGGCCCATTTGATGTACCACTGATATTGAGCATTGCTATATACAGGTCCTGTTATGGTATCCATTACTTGCGTCGGACATAGAAACTGGTTACTTTGTAAAGTATCTACTAAGGAGTCCCCACTGGA
>JBIIVF010000128.1:0-6783 GCA_044339595.1 Bacteroidia bacterium | reverse complement strand
TAAGGCCATCATTAAAAACCTAATCTTCATTTGTTGACGTTTAATTTTACAAACCTACAATTTTTTGAGTCGAATTACAATTTTTTGGTGTTTCAAAGATTGAACGACTTTAACCCTTATTTTGGTCTTTAATCTTTGATTTATTCCAAGTTCGTTTAAAGGCTCCAACATGGCCAATACAAGATTTGAATTACGGAGAAACATGATTGTTTTACCATAAATGCGTTTGGTTCGAACGCAGACCGATGTTCCTCTTTTGTAATCAAAGTCACCAATCCTCTCTAGGGACCGTTTTATCTTTGAATCATGATAGAAGACCACAAAGCACATTGGGAGCATATTTATCAGCATAAACAGCCGTATGAAGTGAGTTGGACGCAGGAAAAACCACATCTTTCACTGCAATTGATTCATCAATATCATCCTGAGAAAGATGCCGCCATCATCGATGTTGGTGGGGGCGATAGCCGTTTGGTGGATTATCTGCTCGACGAAGGGTTTACCAACCTCACCGTATTGGATATCTCAGAATCGGCCATCCATAGAGCTAGAGTCCGACTGGGGGAAAAGGCGAATTCGGTGCATTGGATTGTTTGCGATATCAGGGATTTTAAACCGGATACAATCTATAACATCTGGCACGATCGGGCAGCGTTTCACTTTTTAACCCATGAAAAGGATCTAGAAACGTATATCCAGGTGATAGAAAAAGCAGTGTCCGGTCATCTTGTTATCGGAACCTTTTCTGTAGATGGGCCGAAGAAGTGCAGCGGTCTGGAAATCAGTCAATATGATGAACAAAAAATGACCGTATTATTCGAAACTGCTCAATTTCAAAAAGAGGATTGCCTGCGTGAAGATCATATCACACCGGCAGGAGCTACGCAAAATTTTGTGTTTTGTACCTTCTTTAAAAAATAAGGGGATGGTACCGGCGGACTGCGTCCGCCAATAATACCGATATTACCGGATCCGCCGGTGTCGTTGTCGCTTCAAAGTTTTAATTCCGAAGTCTCTTCCCATTTCTTAAAACATTGCCGGGCTGATCCAAAAACATGCCATTTGTTCGGGCATTTCAAAATGAACATTGCCACCTATTTTGATGCGATTTAAACCCGCGAGGAATACAATACATCGTTGCTGAAATTTGATTCCTTTTCATTAATTTTACCTTTATTTTAAAGATATGTGTTTTTCAGCCTCAGCCAGTTTTACTGCCGCAGTGACCATCGGAGCCATAGGTGTAGCCGGATTGCGATCCTGCAAATCTGCCAATGAAAGACCTTTGGCCATCATCCCCTTGTTTTTTGGAATACAACAATTTTTTGAAGGATTGATCTGGTTGAGTTTTAATCGGGTCGAATTTGCTCAAATTCAATCGGTAGCAACGATTAGCTTTCTGGCATTCGCCTGGGTCGTCTGGCCCACTTTGGTGCCCTATGCAGCATACCGCCTTGAAGAAGATAATCAAAGGAAGAAGTGGCTTAAAGGAATGCTAACCCTTGGCGTTATTTCGTCTTTATACTCCGTTTATCGAATGTATACAGGGCATCCCTTTCCTTACATCGCAGAATTTCATATCGATTATCGATTCAGTGATAACAATGAAAGGACTTTATTGGACATGCCACAACAGTTGGCTTATCTGATCTCAACAGTGATTCCTTTGTTTATTTCATCCAGATACGGGGTGTTTTGGCTCGCGGTCGGCAACTTTGTCTCGCTACTGCTGGCATATTACTTTTTTAAACATGCCCTTCCCAGTACCTGGTGCTTTTTTGCAGCCATTCTTAGTGGCGTCATTTGGTGGATTTTGCATGCGCATCCTGTCAGACGCGAAAAGAATGCTGCCTTATCATCTTAAAAGGATAATGGTCGTTCTTGATCGTTTTTTAGCGAATACTTCATCAAACTAAGTAGTCTCCTTTGTACCTTTGTAATATACATTCAATATCATGAAACTCAGAATCATCCTCTTCGCCTTAGCATTCATTTCATTCAATAGCCCATTATGGGCGCAATTTACACTTCCGGCCATGCCTTATAGCTATGACGCCCTCGAACCGGCCATCGACAGCATGACCATGCGCATCCATCATCAGCGCCATCATCAGGCGTATGTGAACGGATTGAATGAGGCGCTGGCCGGACAAGGCAACATTTCCTTAGAGGAATTGATGAAAAACATGTCGAAGTATTCAGATAAAGCCAGAAACAACGGAGGTGGTCATTATAACCACAGTTTGTTTTGGACGGTGCTCACCCCGGCACAAAATACCCAACCATCTTCTCGATTGTTGCAGGCCATTCAAGCTTCTTATGGCAGTCTGGATAGTTTGAAGAAGTTGATGAATCAAGCCGCTTTGGGGCGCTTCGGTTCGGGATGGGTTTGGCTTTCGGTGGGTGAAAACAAAAAATTAATGGTTAGCTCTACCCCCAATCAAGACAATCCTTTAATGGATGTGGTGCCTCAGGCCCAACGCGGAACGCCTGTATTGGGCATCGATGTTTGGGAGCATGCCTATTATCTGAAATATCAAAACAAAAGAGGAGAGTATCTCGGTAATGTTTGGTCTGTCATCAATTGGAATGAAGTAAGTAAACGGTATGAGTCTTTGGTTCCGAAAGGCAAATTCGACGATTGGCCGGCCATTAAAGAGTTTCACAAAGTGATGTCTGAAACCTTTCATTCAGCCGAAGACGGCAACCTCGAGCCCATCAGAAAACTCAGCACGGTAATGGTCGAAAGAGCAGTGGCATTATCAAAATCGGTCATCCCGTCTGAATTCGATAAAAAAGAAGTGAAAGCCGCGATTGCTGATTTGGTGAAGGAAAGTAAGAAGCTCGATGACCTGGTGCAGAAAAAAGCAAAGGATGCCGATATCACCGCCAAACTCACGCAATTGCACGATATTTTTCATAAGATCGTTGGGTTGTGCTCTGAGGAGCATTGATCTGAAAAGATACGAACTGGTTTAGGGTGAGCAGAATCGTCAAAAACATATTCCCATCCTCAATTCAGGAGCTGTGATGACAAATTCATGGTAGTTTCGATTATAGTTCTTCATGGGTACCAATCCCATTCTGAGCGTAGAATTCAATGCGAGAAAGAACTGCTTGTGCGGGAAGTATTGCATAGTCAATGAAGGGGCCATACCAATATGAAGACGAGTGTAATTTATGAATTTCACTTCTGTTCCTTCAAAACCGGTTCCTACCATACCCGAGCGATTAATATTGGCGTAATATGCAGCGATTCCGGAGTTTAAAATCAGCGATTCCCTTTTGTTTTTCATGAGCGGATAGTGAACATTGAGATAAAAATTATCTTCTCTTGTATATATTCTTCCGATGTAACATTCATCGCAATTAATTCCAAATTCATCAAAATGTTGATTTATACCGTGTTCATATTTGAAACCCCAAAGGAACTTTTTGACGTGCTTCTTATATTCAAACCCGGCCATAAATTTAGCGTTGAATTTGCCGAAGGGCATATTTAGATCATTTTCCAAACGAATCAATGATGTGCTCATCACATTGGTATACTTCTCCTGTGCAGAAAGCGTCGTCATAAAAAATATGAATACAACAAAGGCAAGCAGGCGTTTGATTATTTTCATACAAACAAATGTAGCAGCTTCAAATCTAATGGATACAGCTATGTGTGAAGGTTAGAAATTAAGGATGCAAGTCGTGTTTAATGTCGTCGGGAGGCAAGTGCTCAGCGTGCTCAGGATGTTCGGAATGTGGTTTGGGATGTTTTGGAAAGAGGAAAAACTCTTTTCTGCTGCGACTTAAAGCACTCGAAATAATACCTGCCGGGATAGAAATAATGCTCAATCCTGCCAGCAATAGAAAAAAGGTAAAAATCCTTCCGCCTGTAGTAATAGGAAAGATATCACCATAGCCAACGGTGGTGAGGGTACAAACACTCCACCATAAGCTCGTAAAAATGGATGAAAATTTTTCAGGTTGAGCGGGATGCTCAAAAAGGTAAATACCCACCGCTGCGAAATAGATCAATATGGTAATAAAGAACATGAACAAAATGAGTTCTTCGCGGGCCAGTTTCATGGCATATCTGAAATGACTGATGGCTTTGTTGTAGTGCAACATTCTTAAGATTCGAAAAATACGCAAGAACCTTAAGGCACGAATGGAGACAAATCCAAAACTCAGATGAAGATAAAAAGGGATAATGGTAAGAAGATCTATAAGACCAAAAAAACTAAAGATATATTGGAGGGGTTTTGGGGCGGTATAAACCCTTAATAAATATTCTACTGAGAAAATAAAAACAAGTATGGTGTCTATAACGTGTAAATAGAGCAACTGCTTCTCGGTAAGTCCGGGCACGGTTTCTATTGAAAAGCTGATAATAGAAAACAAGATCAAAATTTGAAGCACCCAGTTCACTTTGCGACCCACCGGATGGGTTTCACTCATCAATATTTGTAACTGACTTAATTTTCTTATTTCCACTTTACGAATATAATACGAATAGCAAAATCAGTGTTTTCAAAATTCACTTTTATAGATGACTTTCGCAGTCATGGAGCCTGAAATCATATTCGAAGATCATTACCTCCTTGTCATCAACAAACCCTCCGGCATGGCGAGTGAAGGAAACCTTGAATCGGCAGAAATGTGGGCGTATGATCATGTATGCCAACAAGTGAGGCAAAAGAATAACTTTCTGCAGCTGATGCATCGCTTAGACAAACCCGCTTCGGGATTGTTGTTGTTGGCCAAAACCAAGAAAGCAGCCCTCTTCATTCAACAGCAAATAGAGCAGCGTGCGCTGATTAAAAAATACCGATGCCTTGTTCCGGGTGATGCGCGTTCGTTATCCGGTAAGATCGAGCATTTTCTGGTACGCGATGAGCAGGGATACAAAAGCATGGTGGTGACCGCAGATTATCCCAAGGCGCAACTTGCGGTATTAGAAGTGTTGTCGGTCGATTATATAGAGCAAAATAACCAAAGTCTTATTCACGTGCAATTGCATACCGGCCGTTATCATCAAATCAGATGTCAATTAAGTTTTCTGGGCTTCCCGGTCATGGGGGATGGCCTGTATGCACCCGATCTTTGGGAAGACTACAGGCATATCGCTTTGCATGCGGAGTCTTTGGAATTGGAGCATCCTAAAACTAGGGAGGGGATGGTGTTGGAAGCGAAACCGGAAGGGAGTTGGTGGTGAGGGGGGGGATGGGAAAAGAATATATATTCGAATATTATAGAGGGGTTTGAATGAATTTTAATAAATTGCACGAGGCATATTGGCCATTTTACTTGTATTCAATGGTTTATTATGAAAAAGGCGAGTTGCCCCGCCTTGAATGTTTACACAACGGAATAATCCTTATTGTGATTTGCTATCAAGAGCAAATATAGATTGTTTTTGTAATTATTGAAATATGAAAAAAATTTTGGGTTTAGATTTAGGAACTACTTCTATTGGATGGGCACTTGTGAATGAAGCAGAAGGGCCAAATGAACTCTCCAATATTTTAGGGATTGGGGTAAGGGTGAATCCATTAACCGTTGATGAACAAGCTGATTTTGAAAAGGGTAAGGCAACGAGTATTAACGCAGATAGAACTCTTAAACGCGGTGCAAGAAGAAATTTAAGTAGATATAAAAAAAGAAGGGCGAATCTGTTAGATGCTTTAAGAAAGTCAGGAATCATCACAGAAGATAGCGTGCTTACGGAGATTGCCAAAGGTAGCACACACGAAACCTATCAATTACGATCTAGAGCAGCCAGTGAGCAGATTTCTAACGAGGAATTTGCACGCGTTTTATTAATGATAAATAAAAAAAGGGGTTATAAAAGTAGCAGAAAGGCGAAAAATGAAGAGGAAGGCCATCTAATTGATGGGATGGGGGTAGCCCAGAAACTTTATGAATCCAATTTAACTCCCGGTCAATATTGTTATGAATTGTTGAAAAAGGGATCAAAACGATTACCGGATTTTTATAGATCAGATTTAAATACAGAACTGAAAAGAGTGTGGGATTTTCAATATAATGAACACCCTGAATTTCTTACAGACGAACTTCGTAAGTCAATAGAAGGTAAAGGCCAACGAGCAACTGCTGCAATTATCAATTCTCAGTTTGGGATTTCTACTGCAGAAAATAGCGGTAAAGATAAAAAAATTAAAGCTTTTGAGTGGAGGAGTCTTGCGATTACAGGAAAGTTAACAAAGGAAGAGTTGGCTTATGTAATTGTCGAGATTAACGGAAATATTCATAATTCCAGCGGTTATTTAGGGGAGATTAGTGATAGAAGCAAAGAGCTCATCTTTAACAAAAAGACCATAGGCCAATATTTGTTTGAAGGTCTGAGCGTGAATCCTCACTTTCAAACAAAGAAAAAAGTTTTTTATCGACAGGATTATATGGATGAATTTGAAACGATTTGGGAAACTCAGAAACTTTCAAATTCGAAATTAACCGGTGAACTTAAAGTCGAGATTCGGGATATAATCAGATTCTACCAGCGCAGATTGAAATCACAAAAAGGGCTGATCTCGATTTGCGAATTGGAAAATCGGCAAATTGAAATTTTAAAGGAGGGTAAACCAAAACTCATTAACGTCGGACCCAAAGTTGCACCGAGATCTTCTCCAATAGCACAAGAATTTAAAATTTGGCAACGCATAAATGATTTAAGATTTCAGCATCAAAAGACTAAAGAAATAATGGAACCAGAGTTGTTACAAAAGGAGAAACTCTTTGATGAATTATGGTTCAAAGGCAATTTGCCCGGTG
>JBIIVF010000127.1:0-6829 GCA_044339595.1 Bacteroidia bacterium | reverse complement strand
CTACGGTTCTTCGTGCGATGATGTATCCCTTTTCTTTGAGGATGTCCATCAACCGTTCGTCGGTCAAAGGGTGTTGTTTGCTTTCAGCACCGATGGCATCCTGCAAAATCTTCTTCACTTCCTTATTAGATACTTCTTCACCACTTTCTGTGACAATGCCTTCAGAAAAGAAATACTTAAGTTGAAAAATCCCGAATTCTGTTTCCACATACTTGCTGTTGGCTACCCTGGAAATGGTTGAAATATCCATGCCAATGCGCTCTGCCACATCCTTCAAAATCATCGGACGCAAATCTGATTCGTCACCGGTCAAAAAGAAATCATGTTGCAAGGCCACAATGGTGCGCATGGTAGAGAGCAGCGTGTTCTGGCGCTGTTTTACGGAATCGATAAACCATTTGGCTCCATCCAGCTTCTGCTTAATAAACTGCACCGCATCCTTCATGCTTTTATCAGGTTTTGGCGAAGCGTCATACGCCTTTAAGGTTTCTAAATAGGAAGGACTCACTTTCAATTCAGGTGCATTGCGGCTATTGAGCACTACTTCAAGCTGTCCGTAGCTTTCAGTCACAATGAAATCCGGAATGATATATTCGGTTTTTGCATCCCCCGCGTTTCCGATATCGGCCGGTTTGGGGTTTAATTTTATAATCAGGTCGATGGCTTCCTTGAGGTAGTCTTCGGTTACATCGAGCTTTTTCAACAATTTAGAATAATGCTTTTTGGAGAAATCCTCCATGTAATGACTGATGATTTCCCGTGCCAGTTTTAAAATCGGATTGCTCGATTTTTCTTCCTTCCTTTTAATTTGTAATAAGAGGCATTCCTGCAAACTGGTAGCACCAATTCCGGGAGGATCAAATTGCTGTATGATGGATAAAATCCGCTGCAATTCTTCTTCATCGGTGCGGATGTTTGAGATAAACAACAAGTCGTTTACAATCGATTTGATGGGTCTGCGCAAATACCCGTCATCATCAAAGGTCCAAATGATTTGTTCTGCCAGCTGACATTCACGATCGTCGTGCAATACCACAGAAACCGCATCAAATAGCTGATCCCTGAATGAATCGTAACTAATCACCGGTATGGGCTCGCGGTCATCTTCTTCATCGCCGGTTGAGTAATCTTCATTCAGCTTGATGCCGCCTTCATCCCCGGTTAAATATTCAGAAATATCAAAATCATCGGTTTCTTCGGTACGTTCAAATTCCTCTTGTGGAGCAAATCCTTCGTCGTCATCGTCTTTCCCGGTTTCGAGGGCCGGATTTTCCAAAATCTCTTCTTCCACCCGTTGTTCAAAATTGAGGGTGTTCAGCTGCAACAGCTTGATAAACTGTATCTGCTGTGGCGATAGCTTCTGTAGTAATTTCTGACTGAGGTTTTGTTTTAACATTCCTTACTCCTTTGTTCCCTTACGCTCAGTAAATTGAATTATTTTTGCCAAAATTAATGTTAATGCACGACTATAAAAAGAGAGTTCAAATCAGTCAGCTCTCATCACATGAATCAAAACAGGTTGAGTTAAGGGGGTGGGTCTCTAACAAGCGAGAAGGTAAAGGATTGGTTTTCATCATTTTAAGGGATGGAACAGGCCTCTGCCAATGTATCTTTTCAGCGGATTCTATCGATGAATCCATGTTCACTAAAGCACAAACTGCCGGGCTAGAATCTTCCTTAAAGATTACAGGAAAAGTAGTTAAAGACGAACGTCAGGTGGGTGGATATGAAATTCAGGCTGATAATATTGAAGTTTATCAGCAAGTAAATGACTATCCCATTGCCAAAAAAGAACACGGTATAGAGTTTTTGATGGATAACCGTCACTTGTGGCTCAGAAGCAAGAGACAATGGGCCATTATGAAAGTGAGAAACCGCCTGATTTATGCGATTCATTCCTTTTTTCAACAAGAAGGATTTGTGCAGATGGATGCTCCAATCTTCACCGGAAACGCTTGTGAAGGCACCAGCGATCTATTCGAAACTGATTTCTATGGTGCGCCGGCTTATTTGAGCCAGTCTGGACAGTTATATGGAGAAGCGATGGCGATGGCCATGGGCAAGATTTACACCTTCGGACCTACTTTCAGGTCTGAAAAGAGCAAGACACGCCGACATTTGTCAGAGTTCTGGATGATTGAACCGGAGATGGCATTTTTCGACATTTTCGACAACATGGATTTGATTGAAGATTTCCTGCGATATGTAGTGAATGAAGTCATTGAACATTGTCCGGTAGAGCTGGAGATGTTGGAAAGAGATGTAGAGAAACTTAAGTTGGTGAATCAGGTTTTCCCCCGATTGAGTTATGACAGAGCCGTTGAAATCATCAAAGGGCGCGAAGCAGTGAACGGTAGATATTCCCTGCAAGTGCTCGAAGAAGATTTGAAAGCTGCAGAAACCCGTATTGAGGAAATCCAACGAGAAATTGCAGAAAGAGAGCAATCCATTGCTGCCGGAGGTATGAAAAAAGGGCAAATAGCCTTTAATCAGACCCAAATTGACAAATTAAAGCAAGAGATCAAAGTTCACGAAGAACAAGTGAGAAACATCCCGGTATGGCTAAAGTCAGCCAAGGATTTTGAATACGGCAATGATTTTGGCGGATCGGATGAAACGGTTTTAACCCGCTTGTTTGATGTTCCGGTAATGGTATATGATTGGCCACATGCGGTGAAGGCATTTTATTTAAAACGCAATCCGGAAGACACCCGTTTTGCCCGTGGGGTGGATGTTTTAGCTCCGGAAGGATACGGCGAAATTGTAGGCGGGGGAGAGCGCGAAACCAATGAGACGCTGCTCAAAGAGAAGATAGTAGAGCATGACCTCCCCATGAGTGAATTCGAATGGTATCTCGATTTGCGAAGATTTGGATCTGTTCCGCACGCCGGCTTTGGATTAGGATTAGAAAGATTGGTGAGTTGGGTGTGCAAACTGCAACATGTTAGAGAAACCATTCCATTTCCAAGGATGTACGGACGATTAACTCCATAATATGAAATGGAGAAGCCCGCTTGCGGTGCTCTTTTTTACTACTTTTTTAGATCTGGTAGGTTTTGGACTTATAATACCGATACTTCCGAATTTTGCGAAAGAATTGGGTGCAACCGGTTTTGAAATCGGCATACTCGCATCCGTTTATGCCCTCATGAATTTTCTTTTTTCCCCGTTTTGGGGAACCTTGAGTGATCGGGTGGGTAGAAGACCCGTGATTATGGGCAGTGTGGCCATCACGGTGGTAGCGCATTTCATCTTCGCACAGGCATCGACCTTGCTCATTCTGGCATTATCGAGAATATTAGCCGGCATTGGATCTGCCAATATTGCTGCAGCACAAGCCTATATCACCGATTCAACGGATGTTAAGAACCGTGCAAAAAGTCTGGGTTTGATTGGGGCTGCATTCGGGTTAGGATTTATATTCGGACCACCCCTCGGTGGATTTGTCAACGAAGCCTGGGGCATTGAGTGGGTTGGGTATATCGCAGCCATTCTATCATTACTTAATTTGGGCATGATTTATTTTTGGCTGCCTGAATCCCTGAAGATTAAAAATCCGGATAAAGCTTTTTCCTTCAAGCCGGTTACGAATATTTTCAAAGCATTGCAAAAGCCATTGATCAGAGAATTATTCCTCATCAACTTCATATACATCGCTGCGTTCAGCATGATGCAAATTACCGCAGCGTTGTTATGGAAAGAACACAGCGGATTGAATGATCGTCAAATCGGCTTTATGTTTGCCTATATCGGGGTTTGTTCCGCTGTGATTCAGGGGGGATTGATCGGCAAATTCAACGATCGCTTCGGCGAGCGAAAATTACTGGTAATGGGCACGATTTTTCTTGCCGTCGGCCTCACCTTGATGCCGTTTTTTAATGGAGATTTATTCATGCCTTGGGAGCTTTTTGCGCTATTAATTATTGCACTGAGCAATGGATTTCTTTCGCCGAGTTTGGCATCGATGCTGTCTCAGAATGCAGAAGAAGGGAGCTCAGGAGAAATACTCGGACTGAATCAGTCGTTCGGATCATTGGCAAGGGTAGCAGGTCCGATTTTGGGCGGGACCTTGTATGATTTGAATTTCCATTTGCCCTATCTGTTCGGGGCCTTCATCTTGATGGGAAGTTTATACCTTGCGTGGCAAATATTTCATCACAAGGTGTGATTGGATTTACACCAATCGGGTATACTTAAAAACTTCAAATGCATATTCATTGCGCTCGTTTGCAGGAAAGCTCGATAAGAGTGTTTCGTTCCATTGATCGAAATTTACATCCGGAAAGAAGGTATCCGCTTCCGGAAATTCCGCCTGTACTTTTGTAATGTACAAGGTATCGGCCATCGACAAAGCTGCTGCATAAATCTGGCCTCCACCTATGATGCAACAGAGCTCGCTCCCGGTTGCATCCGACGCCAATTCCAGGGCTTCGTTGAGAGAATTCGCCATCAAAACCCCTTCCATCGGTTCTTTGCTGCGACTAATCACAATATTGGTTCGTCCGGGCAAAGGCTTTTTAATGGCCTCGAAAGTTTTGCGCCCCATCACAACGGGATGCCCCTGCGTGAGTTCTTTGAACATTTTCAAATCGTCCTTCAAATGCCATATGAGCTGGTTTCCTGCCCCAATTTCGTGATTCAATCCCATGGCAACTATGATGGCCGTTTCGACTTTCTTCTCGTCTGTTTTCATTTCAACAAATAATGGTGTAAATTTAAACTTTCAAAAATTCTATGTACCAACGAATCTTAATTTTATGGCTATATGTAATTTCAGCAATTACTTCATTTGGCCAAACTCCTAACCTCCGACTACTTGAAGGGAATTGGGCACATACCGATACCGTTGGTCGTGTTACAGGATAACGTTGGAAAATTACCGGTCAAGTTGCCCGGGGTGAAGGATACTACACCCTTGCGAATACCACAGAAATTCAAGAAATATTGACGATTCAAAAATTTTCCGAATCTTGGTGTTACATAGCCGCCCCCAAACAACAAAAGCCGGTCATGTTTTGCGCCGATTCTATCAGCACCCATTTTTGGCGTTTTGTCAATTTCGAACACGATTTCCCAAAAGTCATCGAATATCAATTTATCCGCGAAAATGAATTGGAGATTATCATTCATAATCAACCCATTTCAAACAAGTCCGTTCGATTTTATTTATTCAAAGAAGATTGATCCGAAAAAATAATAATTCTCACACATTGCCTTAACTTTCTGTTAACATTATCGGATGCCTGTGAGGCTACCTTTGCCGCATGCTAAACAAAGTCTTAAATCTGCTGATTCCTAAGGAGAAAAAATTCTTTGTTCTCTTTAAAAAAGCCTCTGAAAATTTAATTGTATCCTCGGAGATTCTCAGCAAAATGATGCTTGAGAAGGAGCCCTACAAAAGAGAAACCTATAGAGATCAACTTACCGAATATGAACACGTTGGAGACAGCATCACCCATGAGATTTTAAAAGAACTCAGTGTGAGCTTTATCACCCCTTTTGATCGCGAAGACATACATAGCCTTGCAGTTGTGTTAGATGACGTGTTAGACTATATACATGGTTCTGCGAGCAGGATGGTCATTTATAAAGTAGATGAAATTACGGAAGAAATGGTCGGATTGGCGAAACTCATTGAAGAAGCGAGTCGCGAAATACATAAAGCCATTAGCCATCTGCACGATATGGGCCATGCCAATATCATTCATAATGCCTATCTTGAAGTAAACCGCATAGAAAACGATGCAGACGACATCTTTGATTCGGCCATTGGTAAGTTGTTCGAATTTGAGAAAGACCCCATCAGACTCATTAAATATAAAGAAATTTACATGGCACTTGAAACAGCAACCGATATGGCTGAAGATGCGGTTGACCTGATCAAGTCTATTCAGGTAAAGAACGCGTAATCATTTACCATGTATCTGCTTATTGCAATTATCGTCTTAGCCTTTGTTTTTGACTTCATCAATGGATTTCATGATGCCGCCAACTCCATTGCCACCATCGTCAGTACAAGGGTATTAACGCCCTTTTACGCTGTTTTATGGGCTGCATTTTTCAATGTTATTGCCTATTGGATTTCCGAATTTAAAGTAGCCGACACCATCGCCAAAACCGTCGATTCAACGAGCATCAATTTATTGGTCATTGCAGGAGGTCTGATCGCGGCCATCTTATGGAATCTAATCACTTGGTATTTGGGTATCCCTTCCAGCTCATCACACACCTTGATCGGAGGGTTTGCAGGAGCGGCCGTTGCGCATGCAGGTGTTGATGTAGTGAGTTTGGATAAAATTGGAAAAATTGCTGCTTTTATTTTCTTGGCGCCTATCATTGGAATGGTCATTTCCTATTTGATTGCGGTGCTTATTATGTGGACCTGCAGAAAAATAAAACCATCCATTTTGGATAAGTACTTCCGAAGATTGCAGTTGGTTTCTTCGGCCTTATTCAGCATCGGGCACGGTGGAAACGACGCTCAGAAAGTAATGGGAATCATTGCAGCGGCTTTGATTGTGTATATCAATCAATACGGCATCAGTGTTGACCAAATTCCATCATGGATGTTGGTGATTCAGGAGGCGACGATTAAAAATGGGAAGACTGTTATGTCGATTAAACATATACCTGAGTGGGTAGTTATTGGTTGTTATACTGCCATTGGCATGGGAACCATGATGGGCGGATGGCGTATTGTTAAAACCATGGGAAGTAAAATAACCAAAGTGACACCTTTTGAAGGGGTCGCTGCTGAAACTGCGGGAGCACTTACTTTATTTGGCACGGAACATTTTGGTATCCCGGTGAGCACCACCCATACCATTAC
>JBIIVF010000020.1:0-24109 GCA_044339595.1 Bacteroidia bacterium | reverse complement strand
CAATCAGCACCATGCTCTACATGGGTAAACGGAAAACCAGATTTACCAAAGCGGGTGTAATAGCAGGTAAAAAACCAAACTTCAAAAAAGCTGTGATTAAGCTGAAGGAAGGTCAATCAATTGATTACTTTGAAAGTATCTAAAAAATGGCAGTAAAGAGATTAAGACCCGTAACCCCGGGACAGCGTTTTAAGATAAGCGTAGATTTATCAGGATTGAGTAAAGAGGGTCCTGAGAAATCACTGCTTGCACCGATTAAAAAATCAGGTGGACGTAACAACGATGGTAAAATGACCATGCGCTATATTGGTGGAGGACACAAGCGTAAGTACAGAATCATCGATTTTAAAAGAGATAAAGCAGGAAAAGCAGAAGTGCTTTCCCTTGAATATGATCCGAACCGTACCTGTTTCATCGCTTTGGTTCAGTTTTCAGATAGTGAGAAAAGATACATTCTTGCTCCTCACGGTTTGAAAGTTGGTCAATTCGTTGAAAATGGAAGTGGAATTGCGCCTGAATTGGGCAATGCATTGCCATTGAGTGATATGCCTTTGGGTAGTATTATTCACAATATTGAAATGAAACCAGGTCAAGGTGGCAGAGTATGCAGAACCGCCGGTGGAAGTGCTCAATTATTGGCAAGAGACGGTAAATATGCAGTCGTGAAAATGCCATCCGGTGAATCAAGAATGATCTTGACCACTTGTATAGCTACGATTGGTACCCTTTCAAATCCGGATCACAGTTTAGAGAGATCAGGTAAAGCAGGAAGAACAAGGTGGCTCGGAAGAAGACCAAGAGTTAGACCTGCTGCGATGAACCCGGTTGATCACCCACAAGGTGGAGGTGAAGGCCGCTCAAAAGGAGGTCAGGCTCGTAACCGTAAGGGTGTTCCATCCAAAGGTTTCAAGACCAGAAGTCGTAAAAAAGCTTCATCAGCTTTAATTTTAGAAAGAAGAAAGAAATAAGGTAATATGGCAAGATCGCTAAAAAAAGGCCCCTTTGTTGATTTCAAGCTGGACAGAAAAGTGACAGCAATGAATGACGCCAATAAGAAGAACGTAATTAAGACATGGTCTAGAAGATCATTGATTACACCTGATTTCGTTGGCCACACCATTGCCGTTCACAACGGAAATAAATTTATCCCTGTGTATGTGACCGAAAATATGGTTGGACACAAATTAGGAGAATTTGCACCTACCAGAACATTCAAAGGCCACTCTAAATAATAAGAAATGGAAGCTGTAGCAAAATTGAATAATTGCCCGATGTCTCCTCGTAAAATGAGACTGGTGGTAGATCAAATCCGCGGTAAAAGAGTTGACCATGCGTTAAACGCATTGAGATTCAACCAAAAACCTGCTTATGCCATTTACATTGAGAAATTGTTGAAGTCGGCAATCGCCAACTGGCAACAAAAGAATGAAGATGGAGCTGATGTAGGTGAACTTTTTGTGAAAGAAGTTTATGTTAATCAGGGACGTGTGTTGAAAAGACTGAGACCTGCACCTCAAGGACGTGGATACAGAATCAGAAAAAGATCAAATCACGTGACATTGATCGTAGATACCCCGGTATTGAGCATCGAAGATTCAGAACAATTAGAAAACCAAGCATAAGATTGAATTAATGGGACAGAAAGTAAACCCGATAGGCATTAGATTAGGAATCGTAAGAGGTTGGGAATCTAATTGGTATGGAGGCAACAACTTCGCCGAGAAATTGGCCGAAGATGATAGAATTCGCAAATACCTGGCCGTTCGTATTCCAAAGGGTGGAATCTCTAAAGTGGTGATCGAAAGAACCCTGAAGAGAATCATCATTACCATTCAAACAGCCCGTCCGGGTATCGTTATTGGTAAAGGTGGCGCCGAGGTGGATAAGATCAAGGAAGAAATTAAGAAAGTTACCAAGAAGGATGTTCAAATCAACATCTTCGAAATAAAGAGACCTGAACTCGATGCCAAATTGGTAGGAGAGAGCATCGCTCAACAAATTGAAGGTCGTGTATCTTTTAAGAGAGCGATTAAGATGGCGATTGCTTCATCCATGAGAATGGGAGCCCAGGGAATCAAAGTAATGGTTTCGGGTCGTTTGAACGGAGCGGAAATGGCAAGAACTGAGCAGTATAAAGAAGGTAGAATTCCTTTGCATACGTTCAGAGCAGATATCGACTATGCCTTGAGTGAAGCTTTGACCGTTTACGGAAAAATAGGAGTGAAGGTATGGATATTCAGAGGTGAGGTTTACGGAAAACGCGACTTGAGTATAAATCTCGGTCAAGGAAGTGATGCCAAGCCGGATAGAAAGAGAACCACGAGAAGAAGAAGAGATAATAAATAAAGTAGATCATGTTACTTCCAAAAAGAACCAAATTCAGAAAGCAACACAAAAGCCGCAATACCGGGTTGGCCACTAGAGGTCACCTGTTGGAGTTCGGTAGTTTTGGTCTGAAATCACTCGAACCGAAATGGATTACCTCACGTCAAATTGAGGCAGCTCGTATCGCGCTCAACCGTTACATGAAAAGAGAAGGTAAAGTTTGGATTAGAATATTTCCAGACAAACCGGTAACCAAGAAACCTGCAGAGGTTCGCATGGGTAAAGGTAAAGGTTCACCTGAATATTGGGTGGCAGTAATCAAACCGGGAACCATCATTTTCGAAGTAGAAGGTGTGTCTCAGGAAGTAGCCATGGAAGCCCTTCGTTTGGCCGGACAGAAATTGCCGGTAACCGCAAAATTTGTTGTTAAACCCGATTATACAGAATAATCATGGATTATAAAGATATCATGCAATTATCAGACAAGGATTTACACTTGAATCTGAAAGATGAAAGAGAGCTGCTTCAGAAATTGAAGTTTAGCCATGCGGTTTCTCCGATCGAGAATCCGGGTAAAATCAAAGCATCACGCAAGTTGGTTGCTTCGTATATGACCGAAATTAACAGAAGAAGACACCAAAAGGCTGAACAGGCTTAATGCGATTAAAATGGAAAGAAACGCACGCAAGGAAATTGTAGGAACCGTATCCAGCAGCAAGATGGACAAAACCATCGTTGTGGAAGTGGAGCGCAAAAAGAAGCACCCGAAATACGGTAAGTTCGTTAAAATGACCTCTAAGTTTGTTGCTCATGATGAAAAGAATGAGTGTAACGTGAATGACATCGTTAAATTGATGGAAACACGTCCGATCAGCAAGAATAAGCGATGGAGATTGGTAGAAATAGTAGAAAAAGCTAAGTAAAATGATACAGCAAGAATCAAGACTCAGGGTAGCAGATAACAGCGGTGCAAAAGAAGTTCTTTGCATCCGCGTACTCGGAGGTACCGGTAAAAAATATGCCCGTGTTGGTGACAAAATTGTGGTAACAATCAAAGCCTCACTTCCAAATGCAAATATGAAGAAGGGCTCAGTTTCAAAAGCTGTGGTTGTAAGAACCAGAAAAGAATTCCGCAGACCGGACGGCTCTTATATCCGTTTTGATGACAATTCTTGTGTATTGCTCAACAACAACGACGAACCTAGAGCAACCCGTATCTTCGGACCGGTTGCCCGTGAGTTGAGAGACAAACAATTTATGAAAATCGTGTCTTTGGCACCAGAAGTTCTATAATCATGGAAAGAAAGTTCAATAAAATTCCAAAACTCAATATCCGTAAGGGAGATACTGTTAAGGTTCTCAGCGGTGATGACAAGGGTAAAAGCGGAAAGGTTTTGATGGTAAAGGTACAGGATAGAAAGGCCATCATCGAAGGCGTTAACCTTGTGACCAAACACCGCAAGCCGGATGCAGAAAATCCGAACGGATCTATTGTAAAAATTGAAGCAGCGGTTCACTTGAGCAAAATTCAATTGCTCGATGGTGGGGTTGCTACCCGTGTGGGAAGAAAGAGAAATGAAGCAGGTAAACTGCAGAGATTTTCAAAGAAGTCAGGAGAATTTATTAAGTAATAGCATGTACGCACCAAGACTTAAAGAAAAATATAGCAAGGAAATTGTTCCTGCTCTTATGGAAAAGCATCAATTTAAGAATGTGATGCAGATCCCAAAGTTGGTTAAGATTTGTTTGAACCAAGGAGTTGGCGCCGGTGTATCCGACAAAAAACTTGTGGATCAAGCAGTAAAAGAAATGACCTCTATTGCCGGTCAAAAGGCAGTGGCTACTATTTCTAAGAAAGCCGTATCTAACTTCAAATTGCGTGAGAACATGCCAATTGGCTGCAAAGTAACATTGCGTGGTGATCAGATGTACGAATTTTTAGATAGATTCATCTCTGTTTCATTGCCACGTGTACGTGACTTTCAAGGAATTAGCGACAAAGGTTTCGACGGAAGAGGAAACTATTCGGTAGGCATTACTGAACAGATCATTTTCCCTGAGATTGATCTCGATAAGGTGAATAAGATTAATGGTATGGACATCACTTTTGTGACTTCTGCCAAGAATGATCTGGAGTGCCTGAGTTTGTTAAAAGAATTAGGATTACCTTTTAAAAATCAAAAATAATTATGGCAAAAGAGTCAATGAAAGCGCGTCAGCGCAAAAGAGAAGCCATGGTTGCCAAATACGCCGGCAAAAGAGCTAAAATGAAGGAAGAAGGAGATTATGAAGGTTTGCAAAAACTTCCAAAAAATGCTTCTCCCGTTCGATTGAGAAATCGTTGCTCGGTAACAGGGAAACCCAGAGGATATATCAGAGAGTTTGGTCTTTGCCGCAATCAATTCCGTCAGCTAGCATTAGATGGTAAAATTCCGGGTGTAACAAAATCAAGCTGGTAAGGTAATTTATTAATAGAATTAAAGTTATGACAGATCCAATAGCAGATTTTTTAACCAGATTGAGAAATGCCATCAAAGCGAATCATCGCATTGTTGAAATACCGGCTTCCAATATTAAAAAGGAAATGACCCGCGTGCTTTACGAAAAAGGTTATATCCTCAATTACAAATTTGACGAAGAAGGACCTCAAGGTGTTATCAAGGTTGCCTTGAAATATCATCCGGTTACCAAGTTGCCGGCCATAAGAGACCTTCGCAGAATTAGTAAGCCAGGGTTGCGTAAGTATACCCACGCAGAGAATGTGCCTAAAGTAATTAATGGTTTGGGTATTGCCATCCTCACCACTTCACAGGGTGTTATGACAGATAAAGAAGCGAGAAAACTTCACATTGGCGGTGAAGTGCTTTGTTACGTATCCTAATAAGATTAAGAGAGATGTCAAGAATAGGAAAAAATCCGATTATACTGCCTAGCAGCGTAGAAATCAAACTCGAGAACGGTGTAGTAACCGTAAAAGGACCTCTGGGAACCCTGGCACAAGAAGTTGGAGACAACATCAACTTGTCAGTAGAAGATGGAATGATCAATGTGAATCGTCCAACAGAGTCAAAAGAACATAAATCAAAGCACGGGTTATACAGATCTCTCATCAGTAATATGGTGGTAGGCGTTACTCAGGGCTATAAAACGCAACAAGAATTAGTAGGTGTAGGTTACAAGGCAGAAGCCAAAGAACAGATTCTTGAACTTAACTTGGGATATTCGCATAACATCTATATGCAGATTCCTTCTGAGATCAAAATCACTACCGAAACTGTTAAAGGAAAGAATCCGACCATTATCATGGAAAGCATTGATAAGCAATTGATTGGTCAGGTAGCTGCCAAAATCAGATCGTTCCGCAAGCCTGAGCCATACAAAGGAAAAGGTATCAAATTCACCGGTGAGGTATTAAGAAAGAAGGCAGGTAAATCAGCCTCTAAGAAATAATTAAGAGACGAAGGTTATGTTAAACGTAAAGAGCTTAAGAAGAGCAAAAGTAAAGCGCAGAGTGCGCAAAAAAGTATTCGGTACTTCCGAATCTCCGCGACTCTCTGTATTCAGAAGCAACACCCATATTTACGGTCAGTTGATCGATGATGAAAAAGGGGTAACGCTAGCTGCTTTTTCATCTAAATCTTCTGAAATTGAAGCCCTGAAAGGGACGAAAAGTGAAAAGGCTTATCAAGTTGGAAAAGTACTCGGAGAAAGAGCTACAGCCAATGGAATCAGCAGTGTAGTTTTCGACCGCAACGGTTATTTGTATCATGGCAGAGTTAAAAATCTTGCAGAAGGAGCCCGTGAAGGCGGACTGAAATTCTAAAAATATGGCAACTGAAACATTAAAGAGAATCAGGACAACTGATATAGAACTGAAAGAAACCGTTGTAAATATTCAACGTGTTGCTAAAGTAACCAAAGGTGGTAGAACATTCAGTTTTACAGCGTTAGTGGTAGTGGGAGATGGAAATGGCGTGGTAGGTCACGGACTTGGTAAAGCAAGTGAAGTAACCGATGCCATCCAAAAAGGAATTGAAGATGCAAAAAAGAACCTCATTAAGGTTCCAATCATCAACAATACCGTTCCTCATGAGCAATACGGAAAGTTTGGTGGCGGTTTGGTGTTCATTAAACCTGCATCACACGGAACCGGCGTTATCGCAGGTGGTGCGATGCGTGCTGTACTTGAAAGTGCCGGCGTTCATGACGTTTTGGCAAAATCAAAAGGATCGTCAAATCCACACAACGTGGTAAAAGCTACAGTAGATGCTCTGGCAAAATTGAGAGATCCTTATACCATTGCAGAACAAAGAGGAATCAGTTTAAGAAAAGTATTTAACGGTTAATAACATGGCCACAATAAGAGTAACCAGAATTCGCAGCACCATCAAATCATTGCCAAAGCAGAAGCTAACAATGAAGGCATTGGGTTTGCTGAAAATGAATGATTCCAGAGAATTTGAGGCTACACCTGCCGTTCTGGGAAGTATCGACAAGGTGAAACATTTGGTAAAAATCGAAAACATTTAAACATTATGAAACTTCATAATTTAAAACCGGCAGAAGGTTCGGTAAAGAGTGGAAAGCGCATCGGTCGCGGTCAAGGTTCAGGAAGAGGAGGAACCTCCACCAAAGGACATAAAGGTGCTCAGTCACGGACCGGATATAGCCGTAAAATAGGATTTGAAGGTGGTCAGATGCCCTTACAGCGCCGTGTGCCTAAAGTGGGTTTCAAGAATCCGTTTAGGGTTGAATATCAGCCAATAAACCTTGCTAAATTGCAGATTATTGCCGAGAAGTATAATGTTACCGTTCTCGACCAAGCGGCTTTTGTAAAAGCAGGCGTTGCCGGTAAAAACGAAAATATCAAAATTTTAGGTCAGGGTACATTGACCGCTTCATTAACGGTGAAGGCTCACGCTTTTTCAAAGAAAGCTGAAGAAGCCATTGTAAATGCTGGAGGAACAGTGGAAACCATCTGATCGATATGAAAAAATTTATCAGTACCTTAAAGAATATTTTCAGCATTGAGGAACTCCGTTCACGGATCTTAAATACCTTGTTGTTGTTACTCGTATACCGGATTGGTACGTTTATCGTACTTCCGGGTATTGATGCTTCCCTTCTTGCTGAACGCAATGCTGCGGGAACATTGGACGGATTACTCGGTTTGATCAATACATTTTCAGGCGGTGCCTTTGAAAGGGCTTCTGTATTTGCATTGGGTATTATGCCTTACATTTCTGCCTCTATCGTAGTGCAGCTATTGACCATCGCGGTTCCAACTTTCCAGAAAATGCAAAAAGAAGGAGAAGATGGAAGAAGAAAAATTAATCAAATTACCCGTTACCTGACCATTGCCATTACAGCAGTTCAGGCTGTGAGTTATATTGTTAACTTTAGAGCTACTAAAGGAGACACAATTTTGGCAACCATATCTCCAACCATGTTTATGGTGAGTTCGGTTTTCATTTTGATTGCCGGTACCATGTTTACTTTATGGTTAGGAGAGCGCATTACAGATCGCGGTTTGGGAAATGGTATTTCTTTAATCATCATGGTGGGTATCATCAGCAGACTCCCATTTTCTATCTTGGCTGAATTAAACGGAAGACTCGCAGGAAACGGAGGCCCGATTATATTCCTGGTTGAAATGGCATTTTGGTTAGCGGTGATTATGTCAGTCATCCTGCTGGTGCAAGGTACTCGAAAGATTCCTGTACAGTATGCGAAGAGAATCGTTGGAAACAAACAATACGGAGGCGTTCGTCAGTATTTGCCTTTAAAAGTGAATGCAGCTGGTGTAATGCCGATCATCTTTGCTCAGGCTTTGATGTTTGTGCCTTCAACCATCGCAGGGTTTTTCCCGGAAGCAAGTTCGGCAAGAGGATTTTTCTCAAGCTTTCAGGATTATACTTCCTGGGCCTATAACATTACCTTTTTCTTGATGATTGTGTTGTTTACGTATTTCTATACGGCCATTACTATCAACCCGAGTCAGGTAGCTGAAGATTTAAAAAGAAATGGCGGGTTTGTTCCGGGTGTTAAACCAGGAAAGAAAACGGCCGATTTTATAGATGCGATCATGTCGAGGATTACCCTTCCGGGTGCAATTTTCCTCGGGTTTGTGGCTATCTTTCCTTCCATCGCTATTTTGTTGGGGGTTAACGATCAGTTTGCCCAATTCTATGGCGGTACCTCTCTCCTAATCATGGTGGGGGTAGTGCTGGATACGTTGCAACAGATTGAAAGTCACTTGTTGATGCGTCACTATGATGGACTGATGAAGACCGGCAGAATTAAGGGCCGAACTTCTACCGGAACAACAATGAGTTAATTGATTTTTTAAAGTCAAAAAAAAAATATATTTTTGCAGCCCTTTTGAGAAAAACTGAATAATGGCAAAACAAGAAGCAATCAAGCAAGATGGAGTAATTTCTGAAGCCCTGTCTAATGCTATGTTTCGTGTAGAGCTAAACAATGGTCACTTGATCATTGCTACTATTTCAGGTAAAATGAGGATGCATTACATCAAAATACTCCCGGGAGATAAAGTGCAAGTGGAAATGTCGCCTTATGATTTGACAAGAGGAAGAATAACCTACCGGTATAAATAAACAATACGATGAAAGTTACAGCGTCCATTAAAAAGAGAAGTGCCGACTGCAAAATAGTGCGCAGAAACGGCAAGTTGTATGTGATCAACAAGAAGAATCCAAAATTCAAACAAAGACAAGGATAATTATTTATGGCAAGGATTGCAGGTATAGATTTACCAAGAAATAAGAGAGGCGTAATAGGTCTCACCTACATCTACGGAATCGGAAATTCCCAGGCAGCGGCTATTTTAGCCAGTGCCGGCGTAGATGTTAACAAGAAAGTTCAGGATTGGAACGATGAAGAATTGACCAATATCCGTAATTACATCACCGGTAATATGAAGGTGGAAGGTGAATTGCGTTCAGAGGTTCAGACCAACATCAAACGTTTGATGGACATCGGTTGCTACCGCGGTCTAAGACATCGTAAGGGACTTCCTGTTAGAGGGCAGCGTACTAAGAATAACTGTCGTACCCGTAAAGGAAAGAGAAAGACTATCGCCAACAAGAAGAAGGCCACTAAATAATCGATAAGCACAACATGGCTACCAATAAAAAAGTTACCAAAAAGAGAAAAGTTATCATCGAAGCAATGGGTGAGGTTCACATCAAAGCTTCTTTTAATAACGTCATTATTTCTATCTGTAATTCTACAGGTCAGGTTATTTCCTGGTCTAGTGCAGGTAAAATGGGCTTCAGAGGTTCAAAAAAGAACACTCCTTATGCTGCGCAAACTGCCAGCTTTGAGTGTGCGAAAATTGCCGCTGATCTCGGTTTGAAAAAAGTGGATGTGTATGTAAAAGGACCGGGTTCCGGACGTGAGTCTGCCATCCGTACCTTGCAATCAGCCGGTCTTGAAGTATTGTCTATAAAAGACGTTACTCCATTGCCACACAATGGTTGTCGCCCTCCTAAGAAAAGAAGAGTTTAATTTTAAGTATAGATATCAGATAAATGGCACGTTACAGAGGTCCAAAATCCAAAATCGCCCGTAAATTTAAGGAGCCTATTTTCGGCCCCGATAAAGTTCTTGACAAAAAGAACTACCCACCGGGGATGCATGGCAATTCTAGAAGAAGAGGTAAGAAGAGTGAATACGCTATCCAGTTGATGGAAAAGCAAAAGGCAAAATATACCTATGGTGTATTGGAGAAGCAATTCGCCAACCTTTTTGAAAAAGCTGCTCGTAAACACGGTATTACCGGTGAAAACTTACTGAAATTCCTCGAAGCTCGTTTAGATAATACCGTTTACCGTTTGGGTATCGGCAAAACAAGAAGCGCAGCCCGTCAGTTGGTAGGTCACAAACACATTAAAGTGAACGGAGAAGTGGTAAATATTGCCTCTTATCAGTTACGTCCGGGTGATGTGATTGAAGTTAGGGAAAAGAGCAAATCGCTTGAAGCCATCACTTCATCATTAACCTTAAGAAAGAATTTCGGATGGTTAGACTGGAATGCTTCTGAGTATAAAGGTACTTTCCTTAATTATCCTGTTCGCGACGAGATCCCTGAAAACATCAAGGAACAACTGATCGTCGAATTGTATTCAAAATAATTAATAATAAAATTCAATCTATGGCCATACTGAACTTTCAGAAGCCCGACAAAGTAATCATGCACAAAGAGACCAGTAACTATGGTCTTTTTGAATTCAGTCCGCTGGAAAAAGGTTACGGCATCACCATTGGTAATGCCATGAGAAGGGTGTTGCTTTCTTCATTGGAAGGTTACGCAATTTCAACCATCCGCATTCCGGGAGTTGATCATGAATTCAGCAGCATCAAAGGAGTAATCGAAGATGCTACTGAAGTTATTTTGAACCTGAAGCAAGTAAGATTCAAAAAGCTTGTTGATTCAAATGAAGGAGAGAAAATTTATATCTCCATCAAAGGAAAAGAGCAATTCACCGCAGGTGATATCAGTCGCTTTACCAGTGCTTTCGAAGTATTGAACAGCGACCTCGTAATTTGCAATATGGAACCATTTGTAAACCTTGAGATCGAAATGACGATTGATAAGGGTAGAGGATATGTTCCTGCAGATGAAAATGTACCAACCGATGCACCGATTGGCTTAATTGCCATCGATTCGATCTTTACTCCTATTAAAAATGTGAGATTTAAGGTAGAAGATTTTCGTGTTGAGCAAAGAACAGATTACGAAAAACTGATTTTTGAAGTTGAAACCGATGGATCTGTGCATCCAGAGGAAGCTTTGAAAGAAGCAGCCAAAATCATGATACAACACTTGGTGTTGTTTTCAGATGAGAGCATCTTGTTAGACAGTCAGGTGAAACCTAAAACTGCTGAAGTAGATGAGAATATCCTGCACATGCGCAAATTGTTGAAGACTTCACTCGCAGATCTTGATTTGTCGGTAAGAGCCTACAACTGTTTGAAAGCTGCAGAAATCAGAACTCTCGGAGAATTAGTGAGCTTTAACATTGAAGACCTGTTGAAATTCAGAAACTTTGGAAAAAAATCTCTCACTGAACTTGAAGAGTTTGTAAGAGAAAAAGGTTTGAATTTCGGAATGGATGTAGCCAAATATAACCTCGACGACGAATAATTTACAATAGGAAATGAGACACGGAAATAAAGTAAACGCGCTCGGCAGAAAAGCGGCTCACAGACAAGCGCTGCTTTCGAACATGGCAAGCTCTCTGATATTACACAAGAGAATTTTTACCACCGTTGCTAAAGCGAAGGAATTAAGAAAATATGTTGAGCCCTTGGTTACCAAGTGCAAGACAGATGATACCCACAACAGACGCGTTGTGTTCAGCTATCTTCAAAGCAAAGAGGCCGTAAAGGAATTATTCTCTACGGTTTCTGAAAAGGTAGGTGACAGACCGGGAGGATATACCCGTATTCTGAAAACGCATAAACGTTATGGCGATAATGCAGAAATGTGTATGATGGAATTGGTAGATTTCAATGAAATGATGTTGGAGGCAAAAGCTTCTAAATCATCTGCGAAACCTGCCGCCAAGCGCACCAGAAGAGGAAGCAAGAAGGCAGAGGATGCTACAGTGGTAGCAACAGCTCCTAAAGTGGCACCTGTGGCAGCAACTGAAGCTAAGGTTGAAGAAACTAAGCTGGAGGATGTTTCTGATGAAAACAGCGAAGAAACGGATACCAAAAGCGAATAAGCTTATTGAATAATACTTGAAAAGGCCTCGGAATTCCGGGGCTTTTTTGTTGTTTTAATATAGGATTGGGGTGAGAAAAATATTTCCAAGCTACCAACAGTACACAATGCATTAAGCAGCACACCCAAAAACGATTGGCATATCCGCCAATGCCATCATACCTTTGGGCACAGTATAGACGGAGGAGAATCCTTGATCATCCCCGAAACATACTTTTTTGAAACCAGAGATATTCAACATCATTTTCGTTGTCATCAAAGGAAACTTCTCAAGGTGGCAAGATCAATTCTGGTTTCATTTCTAAACTGTCATTTCCAAATTTCCAAATGAGCCATTCCCAAATTCATTATCTTTGCATTTTAATATTCATCCTATGGAGCCAACAACCAGCACTCAAACACACACAGAAGTTGATTTTTTACCCTTAAACGGTACCGATCATATTGAATTTTATGTAGGCAACGCCAAACAAAGTGCTTACTATTATCAAGCCGCCTGGGGTTATGAATTGATTGCATATGCCGGTCCTGAAACTGGGGTGAGAGAAAAGTCATCCTATGTTTTGCGTCAAGGCAAGATTACGTTGGTGCTTTCCACAGCCCTGAACCCGGATCATGAGATAGCTCAACACGTTCTTAAGCATGGCGATGGGGTAAAATTCTTGAGCCTTTGGGTGGATGACGCCACAGCTGCATTCAACGAAACTACCAAAAGAGGAGCAAGGCCATTTATGAAGCCTACTTCTTATAAAGATGAATTCGGAGAAGTGATCATGTCAGGTATTTATACTTACGGAGAAACCATCCATCGTTTTGTGGAAAGAAAGAATTATTCCGGACCATTTCTACCCGGGTTTAAAGTGCCGGTGCATAAAATTAATACTACTTCAGTCGGACTGCTACACGTAGATCATTGTGTAGGCAATGTTGAATTGGGTGCCATGAACAGCTGGGTGGAATTCTATGAAAAGGTGATGGGATTTCAATTGTTGCTCACCTTCGACGATAAAGATATTTCGACGGAATATTCGGCGTTGATGTCTAAGGTGGTATCAAATGGGAATGGATATGTGAAATTTCCAATCAACGAACCTGCTGATGGTAAAAAGAAATCACAAATCGAGGAATATCTCGATTTTTATCGAGGAGCCGGCGTGCAGCACATCGCTGTAGCAACCCACGATATCATCAAAACAGTAACGGAATTGAGAAACAGGGGAATCGAGTTTTTGTATGTTCCGGAAACATATTACGATGATGTGCTCGACAGGGTAGGGGGAATAGATGAAGACTTAGAGGAATTGAAAAAACTCAATATTCTGATTGACCGAGATGAAGAAGGATATTTATTGCAACTCTTTACCAAACCGGTAGAAGATCGTCCTACCTTGTTTTACGAAATCATTCAACGCAAAGGCGCAAAATCATTCGGTAAAGGAAATTTTAAAGCACTGTTTGAATCGATTGAACGAGAACAGGAGCTGAGAGGGAACCTTTAAGAAATTAAAAATTAAAAATTAGAGTGAGTCGATGAGTTTGGCGTTGTCAAATATCCTGGTAATCTTCTAATCGTATAAAAATCCCGGTTCAGACGAAGCTGGATGAGGTTAAGGCAGAGTTTAAGGTTAAGTGAGGATTGACGAACTGGCTAACAACGAACAACGGCTCATTTAAGCAATTTCTGTCCCGTTAGGCACCGCTCTTTCAGGCACAAGTATTATGACATCCCCTTTCCCTGCAACACAGCCCAACACCAGACATTCACTCATGAAATCTGCAATTTGCCTGGGCGCAAAATTCACCACTGCGATTACTTGTTTATGGATCAATTCTTCCGGAGAATAATGGAGTGTTATTTGGGCGGATGACTTCAAAACACCCAATTCACCGAAATCAATCCAAAGCTTATAACTGGGATTCCTTGCTTTTGTAAAAGGCTCACATTGCAGTACCGTGCCTACACGAAGGTCGATTTCGTTGAATTGGTCAATGGTTATACGCGCTTTCATGATTCGAATTAATTGAATAAAACCCAAATTACGTTAACCCAAATGAAAGTTCAACCCAAATTACGCGATAGAATTTTAGGAACAAAAATATAGCCATCAGTTGAGTTTAACCCCGAGCTAGAAAATGTGATCAATATTTATATTATATTGATTTACAGTTTCTTATTCGTTTCATCACTTCTAATGCTGTATCAGGGTTCAAATTTTCAGAATGTCGGAAGGATTGTCGAGGAACATGGCTTTATTACCTTTAATGGCAATTGGACTCCGAATGAGTTCCGGATTGTTGATGACGATGTTCAACCAGTCTGTATCTTGAAAATCTCTCCTCCGAATATTGGCTTGATAATAAGGTTTTGATTTGTCCAGAATGTCTTTGGCTTTTTTGCCCAATGATGCCAAAAGTTCTTGCCATTGCAATTGCATTTTAGGCATCTTGGAGAATTCGTAAGAGTTCACTGAGGATGCCATTGAACCGGCAAGTGCTTTTGCTTTTTTGGCCTTAGAACAATCCGGATTGTGAAAAAGAGAAATTTCGTTTGAGTGCGTTATTCTTTTATACTTAGCCGATATTTTAGCTAAGATATAAGATTATGACAGAAAAAAAATAATTAGTTTTTAATGTATTGAAATAGAGTAGGAAAGATTTTAAAACTATTGTAAATACCTGAAATCTTGCCCTGCTTTGATCTTCAACAACACTTCATACATCAATTTAATCACCGCATCGATATCGTCTTTGTGCACGGTTTCAACAGTGGTATGCATATAACGCAACGGAAGTGAAATTAATGCCGACGCGACCCCTTCGGCACTGAAGGCAAAAGCATCCGTATCTGTGCCCGTTGCTCTGGATACAGCCGCTCTCTGAAATGCAATTTTTTTCTTTTCAGCTACATTCAAAATCAATTTCAACAAATTGTTTTGAACTGCGGGGCCATAAGTAATTACCGGTCCTGCGCCGCATTTGGTCTCACCTTGTTCCTGCTTGTTATACATCGGTGCTGTTGTGTCGTGGGTAACATCGGTAACGATGGCCACATCCGGCTTTAAACGGCGTGAGATCATCTCTGCGCCACGCAAACCGATTTCTTCCTGCACTGAATTGACAATATACAGGGTGTAAGGCAATTTAGATTTGTTTTCAGAAAGCATGCGGGCTACTTCTGCAATCATGAATCCTCCCATGCGGTTATCCAATGCACGACCGCAAATAAAATGTTTGCCTAACTCCATCATTCCGTCTTCAAAAGTGGCGATGGTGCCCACATGAATGCCCAGTTTTTCAACTTCATCTTTGTTGGCAGCGCCTACATCGATGAATATTTTCTTGATGGTGGGTGCTTCATCACGCGCAGTGTCGCGGACATGGATGGCAGGCCAGCCAAAAACGCCTTTCACAAGCCCTTTGTCTGTGTGCAGGTTCACCCGCATCGATGGAGCAATCAATGCATCAGATCCGCCATTTCTGATCACATAAATATATCCTTCCGGACTGATATAATTCACATACCAACTTATTTCATCGGCATGGGCTTCTATCACCACTTTGTAATCCATACCCGGGTTAATCACGCCGACTGCCGTTCCGTATGTGTCGATAATATACTCATCGATATACGGTTTTAGATATTCGAGCCAAATTTGCTGACCACTGCTCTCAAAACCGGTTGGGGAGGTGTTGTTCAAATATTGTTCAAGGAATTTTTTACTTTCTTTTCTCATAAGGCAAATTTAAAAGAAGGCAGGTGGAATTTGCAATTCAACCTGCCTTTATTATTCAATCGTCAGCAGGAAATATTCCTACTAAAGGTTCTTTAATAACTTCTTTATCCTGTGCACCAAAACATCTGCCAACCAATACATGACAGGCACAATGATCAAAGTAAGGAAAGTCGCAAAGGTCAATCCGAAGATAACGGTCCATGCCATCGGGCCCCAGAAATCTGCATTGTCACCCCCCATATAGAAATCAGGATTAAAGTCCGTCAATAAGGTAAAGAAATTGATATTCATCCCTAAAGCCAGTGGCACTAATCCCAACACAGTAGTAATAGCCGTGAGCAAAACCGGCCTTAACCTTGTTTTTCCGGCTTCCATGATCGTATGTAAAATTTCTTCGTCAGGCAACCGGCCATCTTCCGGAATGCCCATTTCTTGTCTTTTTCGGGATCTGAGCAAATTGGTGTAATCGATCAATACAATGGCATTGTTCACCACTACTCCGGCCAGCGAAATGATACCGATACCGCACATCAGGATCACAAAAGGCATTTTGAATATAGCAAATCCTAAAAATACCCCAATGGTGCTGAAGAGAATGGAAAACATGATGATCACCGGACCAATAATGGAGTTAAACTGCGAAACAATGATGAGGAATATGATTCCAATTGCTATCCACAGAGCTCTCACCATAAAATCAGTCGATTGTGATTGTTGCTCTTGTTCACCGGTAAACTTAAACTCATAACCTGCTTTGGTCGGTGCTCCGGCCAAAATTTGCTTGTATTGAGCCACAATCTCATTGGCATTGTATCCACTTTCAACTTCAGAAAAGATAGTAATCACCCGATCCATATCCTGACGTTTAACGCTTCCATAGGTAGAGTTATAATCTATTTTGGTCACGGCAGTGATGGGAACCTGAGAAATCTTGCCATTCGCCGGATTTCTGAAGGTAATTTTGGTGTTCAGCAAATTGTTCAAATTGTAGCGATATTCATTGCTGAAGCGGAGTTGAATTTTATAATCGTCTTCCTCTTCTTTGAATTTGCTGATTTCTCTCCCCAACAAGCCACTTCTGATTTCATAGGCGATTTGTTGTGTGCTGAGACCAAATCTTCGCGCAGCTTCTCTATCTACGGTTACCTCAAGCATTGGTTTTCCGAGTTCCAGATCCGTTTTTAGCTTATCGACCCCCGGAATATTGGCGTCTTCCATCATCTGTTTCAACTGCTCTACATAAGCGATCAATTCCAGATAATCTTTCCCTTTCACTTCCACATTGATCGGCTTTCCTACCGGTGGTCCGCCTTTGTCTTTAGAAATGGTGATACTTGCGGCAGGATAATCTCTCAACACTTCTTTGATATCGGCCATAATCTCACTGGTTTTTCTGTCTGTAAGCGCTTGTCTTTTTTCATATTCGAGAAAAGAAACGGTGATTCTGGCTTTGTGCGGAGAACTTCCGGTTTGTGGACCTTCATTCGGATCGGCCGTTTTTTCTCCCACCTGCGCCAACATGGCTTCGACAATGATGGAGTCTTTTTTAATGGTATTCCAAACTTTGGACTCTAATTCCTTTGCAATTTCATTGGTTTTGCTGATATCGGTTCCCAAAGGAGCTTCAATGAAGATATTGACCATTTTAGGCTCATTGTCAGGGAAGAAAAGTACTTTGGGTTTGCTTGCTCCAAAGAAGATGAGCGAGAAAATCATGAGAACAATGGTGCCAACAAAGAACAAGATAGGATTCTTACCCCTGAGCGCAAATTGTATGGATCTGTAGTAAAAATTTTCAATCTTCGGCATGGTAACATTCATGAATTTTTCGCTACCCGGTTTTAGCCACCATCTATACAACATATTGAATATGATGCCTGAAATGAATAGTCCTCCCAGCATTTTAGAAATACCTGTGAAGATAAACAACAGGGCCAGAACCAGCATGATTCCATTGCGAGTCCAGAATTTTTTAGCAGGGCTTTTAGGCTTGATCTCGGTGGTCAGATAATCGGCTGTGAGCACAGGGTTTACAACCAATGCAACAAACAATGAGGCCGAGAGCACTATGATCAGCGTAATGGGAAGAAATTTCATGAATTCTCCAATCAGATCTTTCCAGAACAATAAAGGTAGGAAAGCTGCAACAGTGGTTGCGGTAGAAGAGATAATCGGCCAGGCCACTTCCGCCACTCCGTATTTAGATGCGCTCGTATTGTCCATCCCTTCCGTTCGCATGCGGTAGATATTTTCTACCACCACAATTCCATTATCCACCAACATCCCCAACGCGAGAATCAAAGAAAATAAGACCATCATATTCAAGGTGTTGCCCCCGAAATTGAGGATGGCAATTCCCATTAACATAGACAAGGGGATCGCAATTCCAACGAACAGTGAGTTTCTCAAACCGAGGAAAAACAACAATACAAATACCACGAGTAAAACCCCCATGATAATGCTGTTTTCAAGGTTGCTCACCATGCTCACGGTAAACTTGCTTTGGTCATTGGTGATGACCACACTTAAGTCTTTGGGAAATTCGCTCTTCTTCGCGTTTTCAATGATGACTTTAATCTTATCTGCAGCGTTCAGCAGGTTTTCTCCACTCTTTTTCTTGATATCGAGTGCCAACACAGGCTTGCTGTCGAGACGGGCAAATGAAACCGGCTCTTTCGGACCGAAATTCACTTTGGCAATATCTTTAAGATAAACAATGTTTTGAAATTCATTTTTAACGATGATGTTCTCGAGGTCTTCCATCGACTTGAATTCACCATCTACCCTCAGACTTCTGCGGTTGATATCCGTTCCTTCGATGGTTTGAATATCCCCACCTGACATGGAGATATTTTCACCGGCGATGGCTCCTTCGATGTCTCTAAAGCTAATTTCAAGGGCTTCCATTTTGATTTTATCCACTGAAATCTCAACTTCATCTTCCTGCAGACCGCTGATATCTACCCCACTGATTTCCGGAAGATTTTCAATTTCATCTTCCAGATATTCAGCATATTGCTTCAACCTTTGATAAGGATAATCTCCGGCAAGATTGATGTTCATGACCGGAAATTCAGAAAAATCCAATTCCATCACGCTGGGGTCTTGAGGAAGATCACCCGGCAATTCGCTTTTCGCGCGGTCTACGGCTTCCTTGATGTCATTTAAAGCTTCAGTAGGATTTACATCCAATTCAAATTCGGCGATAATGACGGAAACATCTTGCACCGATGTTGATTTTAATGCTTTGATACCATTGATGGTGTTGATCTCTTTTTCTAAAGGTCGGGTTACTAAGTTTTCGATATCGATCGGAGAGTTACCCGGATAGATGGTGTTTACGTAAATGGTGGGCTGCTTGATTTCCGGGAAACTTTCCTTGGGCATCGATTTATAAGCCATCAAGCCAATGATGAAGATTAGCACAGTGAGCACATACACACTGGTTCGGTTATTGACCGATGCGCTGCTAAGTTTAAATTCTTTGAATATATTGCTCATTACTTCACTTCTTTAATTTCATCTCCTGAAATCACAGATTGGTAGCCTTCTACGATAAGAAGATCTCCAGACACAAGACCGGATTTAATCACACTTCTTGCAGAAAATTTCTCTTCGATTTCAACCGGTGTTTTTACAACGCTCATTTTTCCGTTAGGGCCTTTTTTAGCGGTTAATACGTAATCACCGTTGCCATCATTTCGGATCAATTTAGTGGGTACACTGATGACATCGCTTTTTACGAAATCATAAGCCGTAATTAAAGCAAGCAGGTTGGGTTTAAGATATTGCAAATTGCCTGAAGGTAAAATATAAACACTAAAGGTTCTGTTTTCTGGATGGATGTAGTTTCCAACAGAAAATATTTTTTCCATGCTTTTCTTTTTAAGCGAAGGATAATAAATTTCCACTTCATCCCCTTTTTTAATGGATTGCAAATATGATTCAGAAACGTCTGCTTGAATTTTTATCTGAGAAGCATCTACTACGCGAGCAAATGGCATTCCGGGTCCGAGAATTTCCCCTTCATTTTTTAACAGCTGATCGACTACACCACTGATGGGGGCTTTGAGGGTAAATTTACCCAATTGTATTTGAGCCGTGGCGAGTGATTTTTCAAGGCTTTCTTTTCGGTTTTTGGCTTGAAGGAATTGCATTTCTGTGCCGAAATTCTGTTTCCACAAGATTTCCTGCTTTTCAAAAGAAGTGACCGCCAATTCATAACCTTTTTTTAATTCTGCCATTTGCGCGGCCATCGCTGAACCGTCGAGGGTGGCCAGGGTTTGGCCCTTAGAAACAACTTGCCCGTCTTTAACAAAAACCCGGGTGATGGTTCCACCCATTTCAGCAGATACCATCACATTTCTGTCACTGGCTACCAAGCCTTGTAATTGAAAAGGATTCTTAAGCTCACCGGGAGCAATTACTTCAAGTTTTACTGCTGTGCGCAAATCTTTGACCGCTGAAGAGTCCGTTTCAGCAATTGTTTTTTCCAGGGCTTCAATTTCGAGCTTAAGCGTACTCATGGCTTTTTTCTTTTCAGCCAATTGCGTTTTCAAACCTTCTACGGAGTTGTCGGATCCGCATCCAATAGCGGCCATCACGGCCAGTAGTATCAAAATATTTTTCATAATCCTAAATTCTAATTTGTATTTCTTAATTCGTAATTTTTATTTTCTAATTTTTCCCCAATGCTTTTAACAGGTCTGTTTTTGCAATGGCTACTTCATAAAGTGCATTTAAATAATTGGTCTGTGCAGTTTTTAAGTCATTCTGAGCCGAAATGACCTCAATATTGCTGCCCATACCATTTTCGAATTTTTTGGTGGTAAGGGACAATACATCCTCTGCAAGTTTCATGTTCTGCTTCTGAATATTCATGTTTTCAAGGTTGGTTTTATACTTGGTTTGATGTTGAAATACTTCCAATTGAGCGGCTTGTTTGAAATTGGCCAAATCATTTTCTGTTTTGCTGATTTCAACATTCACTTTTTGCAATTGGGCTTTGGTATTCATCCCTTTAAAAATTGGGATGCGCATTTGCAGACCCCATAAGGATGTGCTAAACCATGGATCAAAAGTCAATTCATCGCCATAAAATGCTTGCTGATAATTGTAGAACGCAGATAAACTGGGAACCATACTCACTTTATAGCGTTTTAAGTTCAGATTGTTCAATCCTTGCTGCGTGGTTAAGGCCGCATATTCCGGACGTTGAGTATAGCTGTTCTCTTCTGCCAATAGAAGGTCATTACCGAGATTGTAAAGGACTTCAATTTTATCGGTCAATTCAATGGGAAGATTGACCTCCATACCTAAATTCATTTTTAACAACTTTTCCGTGAGCAATACCTGATTTTCAAGTGTTTTGATTTGGGTTTCCAGATTACTTTTGGTAATCATCAGTCGATCTACATCCAGTTTTTCAGCAAAACCTGCTTTTTGAAGGGCTGCGGTCTGTTCGTAGGTTTTTACAATCACCGATAGGTTTGATTGCACCAATTTGAGATTCTCTGCAGTAATCAAACAAAGAAGATAAGATTTGGTGACCGTGTTTTTGAGTTGGGCGCTATTCATCTTTTCAAGGGATGAGGCCATTTCTACAAATTGTTGTGCGGCTTTTAATCCTAACAGATACTGCCCGTCAAAGATCAATTGAGTGATGCTGATTCCGGCATTGGTGCTGAAAGTTTGTCCGACGCGAATCGGCATTTGCTCTCCGGTTTGAGGATTGGGAAACACAAAAACCGGCAGTTCGATGTTTTGATTGAATTGCACAGATCCATTTACCTGGGGCAATCCAATAGAAGTGGTTTCCAAAACTTGTCCGCGGGCATATTCCACGTCCAGTTTTTTGTTTTTCAGTCCCGGGTTGTTCTCCAGGGCGAAGGCGATACTCTGCTCAAGTGAGAGTTTGGTTGGCGATGTTTGTGCAAAGGCCGTTGTAGCAAGGAGCAGCAGGCAAAGCACAGGGATGGTTTGTTTCATGGTTTAATTATCCAATTTGTCAAGAAATTCACGATTATGATTAAGGAATTCGATTCCTTTGTCGCTGCACACACCGTGCAGATGATACCAGATCATTTCACGAATCAGGTTCATGTATTTTTTTCCGGGTTCACCGATGTCTGATTGGATCATGGTTTCCGTTAAGTTTAAATAGAGATGGGCTACGATTCCGGGATTCATGTCGCTTCTGTAAAATCCTGTTTCCATGCCCGTTTTGAGGTTGGTCAACACCTGGTCATACATCACCTTCGATCGAAAGGATAGAAATAGTTCCCAACTTTTTGGGTAGTATTTTCTCAAATCATGAATCAACACAAGATTTAATGACTTGTAATTAGAAGATACCCTTTGACCGATGAGCAGCATTTGCATGATAGGATTGCTTTGTTCTGTGAAGATGATCTCACAACCCTGTGCCTGTTTTTCAAAATGATTGCGAATAACCTGATACACCAGGTCTTTTTTGTCGCTGATGTAATTGTAAATGGTCTTTTTACTCATTCCCAATTGATTGGCCACATCGTCCATACTCACGCTTCTGATGCCATTCTGCATGAACAGTTTTTCGGATTCTGAAAGTATTTTTTCTTTTATATCCATTTTCGCGGCGCAAATGTAATGGTTTTTTAAAGTTTGGAAACGCAAAAATTGTTTTTAGTTTCCATAGTGTTTCCCTTTTTTTCGACGAACGGAGCTTTAATTTTGCGTCGCGATGTCAGATAAACCCTTAAAACCTTATTTTGTTGGAATAGCCGGAGGCAGTGCTTCAGGTAAAACGACGTTTATCCGCAAAATCAGTGAAGTTTTTTCAGTGCATGAAGTATGTGTGATTTCGCAAGATCATTATTACAAGCCCATCAGTGAGCAACAAGCCGATGAGAATGGCGAAATTAATTTTGACCTTCCTGAAGCCATTGACTTTAAGCGGATGTTGAAAGATATCCGCTCTTTGCAAAAGGGTAAATCGGTTGATTTAGTAGAATATACCTTTAATAATCCCGGCAAATTTCCCAAAAAGCTTACCTGGTTGCCAACGCCTGTCATCTTAATTGAAGGGCTCTTTATATTTCATGATAAAAAGTTATCCTCTCTTTTTGATTTGAAAATATTTATTGATGCCAGCGAAGAAATTAAGTTGAATCGCAGATTGGAGCGCGATTTCACGGAAAGGGCCATGTCTCATGAACAGATCATGTATCAATGGAACAATCACGTGAAACCGGCTTATGAGCAATATTTGTTGCCATACCGCGAAAATGTTGACATGATCATTCTCAACAACACGCATTTCGACAACAGTTTCGATATTATTGTAAACTATTTTAAAAACTTAATATCATGATGAATTATCGCTTCGCTGTAATAGGTCTCGGCAGATTTGGAAGCCGCATTGCCCGAACGCTCTCGTTAAGAGGGGCTGAAGTCATGGCTATTGACAACAACGAGGCACACGTTGATTCATTGAGAGACGATGTTGCCTCACCGGTTATCATGGATAGCACAGACTTTAAGGCGCTTAAATCTCAAAGATTGGATACGATGGATGCCGTAGTGGTAGCCATCGGAGAAAACTTTGAAGCCCTGCTGCTCACAGTTACCCATTTGATGGAATTGAAGATTAAAAGAATCATCGCCCGGGCATCCAATGAGCATCAATTAAAAATCCTTAAAAAACTTGGTGTCGAGGAGATTCTTTCACCTGAAGATGAGGTAGGGATTCTTGTAGCTGAACGTCTGGTGCATCCGAGCATTAAAACCTTTTTGCAGTTGAGTGATGATTATGAGATTTCGGAAATTCTTCCACCCAGGAAAATTGTTAATATGAGCGTAGCGGAGATCAGTTTTCGAGAAAAATTTGATCTGAACCTTATTTCCATTAAGCGGGATTTTGAAATGGAAGTGGATGGAGAAGTGGTGTTTGAAAAGCACTTATTGGGTGTTCCTAAACATAATACCATCATTTATGAAACAGATACCATCATTGTGATGGGTAAAAATGCAGACATCGAAAGATTCATCGAATTGAATCGCTAGGAATTAGCGCTTTTACCGTTTGTTGTTTTGCAATTAACTTGTACTTTTGCGGACTTTCAGAATTTTTACTGAAATATATATTAAATTCAATAAAAACAGATCATGAAGAATAGAGGATTTATTCAGGCTTTTTCCATTTTGCTGGTAATCGTATGCGCATACCAGCTATCATTCACCCTTAGGAGCAATCAGATAGAAAATAAGGCGAAAGAAATTGCCAAGAAAACCGGAAGGTCGCTGAGAGATGTCTTGGACT
>JBIIVF010000126.1:0-6953 GCA_044339595.1 Bacteroidia bacterium | reverse complement strand
TTGTTTTTGTTGTTGAACAATTCCGGTAAAATTGAACGACTGCAAGCCAATGACTTAAGGTCGGAGGCCGTGAACTCAGGATTTTTATCGCCCAGAAAAATTTGCATCTGGGATGATACCAGCGCATTTGTCAGTGAATTGTATAAAGATGTGATCTATCGCATTGATCCAATGAGTTTGTCCATTAAAGAAGAGATACCCTGTGTCGGATGGACCGAAGGCATGGTGAAAGCCGGCAACAAACTGTGGATTGTGAATGTAGAGAGAAGAAAATTGCTGTCGTATTCACCGCAATTCAGACAATTTACAGATAGTCTGGATTTACCGGCCTCACCCGGGGATATTCTGATCGATAAAGAAGAGAAAATTTGGATTTATTGCGGAGGAATAGCCGGTGGGAATGCCCATTTAATGCGCATAAATCCTAATGATGGGAAGGTTTTAACAGATTTAATCAGCAATCCGGTGAAAGAATATGTGCCTAAAATGTGCATCAATCAGGCCGGAGATCAATTGTATGTCCTTCATTCGGGCGTTTTTGTAGTGCCGATAGAGGCTGGCTCCATGCCCTTATCTCGATTGATAAGTGCAGGCAAACATGCCTATTACGGAATCGGCATCAACAACCGAAATGGCGACATTTTAATCAGTCAGATCGAAGATTTCGCATCCCCATCCAAGATTTTGGTATTTGATCAGAAAGGGCTTCAGAAAGCTTTACCCGTTTCGGCGGGGATGATTACTTCGGGGTTTGTGGAACGTTAGATAGAAGCTCGTTTTTCGAAGCTCGTTGATTGTTTTTCGATGATCCTTTTTCGTTGCTCGATGCTCGTTGACCGTTGTCAACTGACGATGCCTAAACCCTCAGCCCATTGTCTGAACCATGATTCTCAGGATTAAAGGATGACCAAGATATTTTATAGGCGAGGGTTTAGGGTCTAGGGGGTGAGCATGTGGTGTATCAACTTCAACCTAACCGCAATTCCATCTGCGCCATCCTTCCATCCGCCTAATACTTGATTCAAAGTTAGACTCACAGAAATTTGGATTGAAAATTTAGCCCCGAAGGAGTGTCATTTTTTAATTTCCGGTGAAGCCGGAAATACATGATCAAGCCAAAGTCAGCCCTGAAGGGGCGAAATAAGATATCCATCCATCCGCCTAATCCGTGATTCAGACATCGAATAGTCTACAACAAGATTCTTATCGTTAAATGATTTCAGTGATTTTTAGTCACCTGAAAAATTGGTTACTTTGCACCCTTGAAAAAATTCAGGGAAATATTACAGCTGGCCTTTCGGTATAAGTCGAGATTGATACAGTTTTTGAGCTTCAATCTGCTCACAGCGCTATTCTCGGTTTTCTCCATAACCATCATAGTTCCATTTCTAAAAGTTATCTTCAAAACTACGGAGTCGGTTCCGCAAGCCATCGAATTTGCATGGAATCCTGAAATACTGCTGAAATATTTCGATTACAGATTGAGCTTGTTCATCCATGAAACGGGGGCTTTGAAATCGCTTTACCTTTTCTCGGGCATGATTGTTTTAATGTTTTTGCTCAAAAACGTTTTTAACTACCTGGCATTGTACAACTTGGCCTGGGTTCGCAGTGCTGTAGTGCGCGATTTGAGAATGAGCATCTACCGCAAAATTCTGGAGTTGCCGCTGGCATTCTACTCCAATGAACGCAAAGGCGATATCATCAGCAGAATGACCAATGATGTGAAAGAAATTGAATGGAGTTTGTTGGGAGCCCTGGAAATGATTTTAAAGCATCCGGTAAACATCCTCATACCCATTTTGACCTAGTTCATCACAAGCTGGCAATTGACGATATTCGTATTGATCGTGCTGCCTATCAGCGGTTATATCATAAGCCGTTTGGGTAAAAGACTTAAAAACGCAGCTAAAGAAGGTCAATCGCAATTAGGACATGTCATCAGTTTGATTGAAGAAACCCTCAGCGGATTGAAAATCATCAAAGGTTTCAATGCAGAAGCGGATAGCATCCATCGTTTTGATACTTCGAATCAACGGCATTTTAAACTCATGGTGAAGCTGCACAGAAAGGAATTTGCTGCATCACCCTTGAGTGAATTCATGGGATCATTGGTTATTGCCAGTATTCTCATTTTCGGGGGTAATCTGATTTTAAGCAATGACGTTGGTTTAAGCGGCGAATATTTCATTTATTACATCGTCATTTTTTCACAGTTGATTCCTCCTTCCAAAGCCATCAGTGAATCATTTTTCAGGGTGCAAAAGGGAGCAGCATCGCTCGAAAGACTGGAAGAAATCTGGCATGCAGAAAATCCTATCAAAGGACCGGTAGTTTCTCCGGAAATGCCCACCTTAAATCAACATGTAAAATTTCAGGATGTTACATTCTCATATGGCAATGATCCGGTGCTAAGGAATATTAATCTGGAGGTCCCTTCGGGTAAAACCTATGCGTTGGTTGGGGCCAGTGGGGCAGGCAAATCGACCTTGGTTGATTTGTTGCCCAGGTTTCATGATGTAAGCAGTGGCAGTATCACCTTTGATGGGAAAGACATACGTACCTATACCTTGCACGATTTACGAAATTTGTTGGGTATAGTTACGCAGGAAAGCATTCTATTCAATGACACGGTTGAAGCCAACATTCGACTTGGTCGGCCGGATGCCGGTTTGGTGGAAATCGAAGAAGCTGCAAAAATTGCCAATGCCCACGAATTCATTTCTCAATTGCCGGAGGGCTATCAGACCAATATCGGCGATCGGGGTGGTAATCTGAGTGGTGGACAGCGACAACGATTGAGCATTGCCAGAGCCGTATTGAAAAATCCACCGCTATTAATATTGGATGAAGCGACTTCTGCATTAGATACAGAGTCAGAAAGACTTGTACAGGACGCTTTGGAAAAGCTCATGAAAAACCGCACAAGTTTGGTCATTGCTCACAGACTTTCCACTATACAGCACGCCGATCAAATCATTGTGATGCATCAGGGAAGCATTGCTGAAACCGGCACGCATAACGAGTTGTATGCGCAAAACGGTATCTATCGCAAATTGTGCGATATGCAGAGTTTTGTCTGATATCGTTTAACCCTTCAAGGGTGTCACACCCTTGAAGGGTTAGAATAAACAAAATAATTATTACAAGTATTTAACGCGTAATCTGCGCGGCTCTGCCTAATCTGTCATTGATGGCGGCTCCCAGTCCATGCGTAGGGGCAGGTTCTGCCAAAATTAGGTCTATCGGGGAATGATCTAACATCCTAAGAGAAAGAAACAATCGTCGGGCGGCTTCATGCAGATCTCCTTTTGCAGAAAGCGCCATTTGAGCAACGATATCTTCACCATGAAAAGAGTGTGAAAAACTCAATATCCCAATTTTTTTTCCTTTGAACTTCAGACGCATTTTTTCGATATCACCAAAATAAAGGGGTTTTCCGGGTGCGTAATGCTGATCGAGCTGTCCGGGGGCTATGGGATTGGAATTTTGACTAATCGATAACTGAACCGGTCCAATGACATCTTCAATGCTGTCTATACTCAAGCCTCCCAAGCGAAGCACAACCGGCCTAGGCCCGGAAAAATCAACAATGGTAGATTCAATGCCTACTTCGCAAGATCCGCCATCGAGTATGTAGGGAATGATTTCGCCCAGTTGGTCTTCAACGTGTTTTGCATTGGTCGGACTGATATATCCAAATGGGTTGGCACTTGGCGCGGCCAAAGGGAAAGGCAATATCCTCAATAATTCGAGGGTCATGGGGTGATTGGGCATACGAATGCCCACCGTTTCCAAGCCTGAACACACAATATCGGGGATATGATGTTTTCGCGGTAAAACCAAGGTCAGCGGACCCGGCCAAAAGGCATCCGCCAGTTTTTGCGCTTTATCAGGGAAATGAGTGACGTGAAGCTTTGCCACTTCCACCGATGGAACATGCACAATGAGCGGGTCGAATGTCGGACGATTCTTGGCTTCAAAGATGTTCAGTACGGCATCCGCATTTAATGCGTTGGCAGCCAGTCCATAAACAGTTTCAGTAGGAATTCCTACCAGTTTTCCTTCAGTCAACAAACGAGCGGCCAATCGAATATCAACGCCGGTCATCATTTATCGTTTATCTGAACGCTTCAGGTTATATTTCTCGATCTTATTGTAAAGGTGACTGCGCTGAATATCAATTTCAGTGGCTGTTTTGGCGACATTCCATCCATTCCTTTTCAGTTTGGCATCAATAAAGATCTTTTCGGCGTATTCTTTAAAATCCTGAAACTTCTCAAATTGAGTCACTACATCTAAACTGCCGGTTCGATTGCCCTTTGGATTAGCCAGGGTGATTACATCTTCTTCCGTTATTTTGTCACCGCTCAAAATCACAAGTCTTTCGAGTACGTTGCGCAATTCACGAATATTACCGGTCCATTCAATTTTCTTCAATTCTTCCATAGCGCCCGGTGTAATGTACTTTTTATTCATTCCATAATCCTCACAAATTTCCTGTAAAAACTTTTCTGAAAGCATCGGGATGTCATCTACCCGTTCATTTAAGGTTGGAACGTGAATGAGAATGACGCTCAATCTGTGGTAAAGATCCATTCTAAAGTTGCCCATATCAATTTCATGGAGCAAGTCTTTATTGGTGGCCGCAATGACACGCACATTTACTTCGATATCTTTTTCTCCTCCCACACGGGTAATTTTGTTTTCCTGCAAGGCACGCAATACTTTGGCTTGGGCAGATAGACTCATGTCTCCGATTTCATCTAAAAATAAAGTACCACCATTGGCTTGCTCAAATTTGCCGATGCGTTGCTTCATAGCCGATGTAAAGGAGCCTTTTTCATGTCCGAACAATTCACTTTCAATCAATTCTGACGGAATTGCCGCACAATTAACCTCGATGAGAGGTGAAGCAGAGCGATTGCTTTTTTCATGAATCCATCGGGCAACCAGCTCTTTTCCGGTTCCATTCTGACCGGTAATTAATACCCTGGCATCGGTAGGGGCTACTTTTTCGATGGTTAACTTGATTTTGTCTATGCTCGGTGACTCGCCAACGATATCGCGGGTCTTGCTTATTTTGCGTTTGAGTACCTTGGTTTCGATGACCAGGTTATTTCGCTCAATGGCATTGCGCACGGTGATCAACAGTTTATTCAGATCGGGCGGCTTGGAAATAAAATCGAATGCTCCTTTTTTGGTGGCTTCAATGGCCGTTTCAATGGTTCCATGTCCGGAAATCATGATAAACGGCAATTCTTCGGCATATTCTCGTGCTTTCTCGAGCAATTCAATACCATCCATTTTAGGCATTTTTATATCGCATAGCACGGCGTCATAATTGAACTTTTTAATCAAGTTGAGCGCTGCTTCACCATCGGGAGCCTCTTCAATCTCGTAACCTTCATAATCTAAAATCTCACGAAGTGTTTCGCGGATACTTTGTTCATCGTCTACTATCAGTATTCTGGCCATATGCTTAATAATTCATTTTAACAAAAAAGTGCAAATCTGTAAGCCGGGTTCTGTATTCCACTTGCGCAGAATGTCTGTCATTTATCTAGGACTGAAGTCACCCGCAGCCTCCATCAACCTACCCTTTGCAGCACTCTGTCGAAACAGAATAGGAAGCGGGCAGCCCCACAACTGCAATTTATTTGGTCTTTCAACGTGTAAGGTTTGTACCACACAACCGTCGCCGGCCATCCGCGTGAGCTCTTACCTCACATTTTCACCCTTTCCAAAACCCGCCCTCCGAAGAGGACTGAATTGGTGGTTATTTTCTGTTACACTTGCTGTCAACAAGGCATTTTCTCCTTGCTGCCTTCCTGTTCAGAAGTACACCGCCCTATGTTGCCCGGACTTTCCTCCCGCTTCCGCACGAATGCGTTGGCCGGCGACAGACCGATTTGCACGGAACAAACGTACAAAAAAAACGACACTTCAACAACTTGTTTTTATAATTGGAAAGTGATGATTATCAAATGGTTATTCGAAAATCAATCAATTTATTTGAATTGAAACCGGGAAATGATCACTGTAACCGTTGAGGTATTTTTTACCTCCAAAGGTTCTGAGCGGACTGCCTTCATATTTGGGGTCGCCATGTTGTTTGAGCCATTCAGGTGCGAAAATCTTTGCGGTGTTTTCACTCGCTGAAAGGGTTTGGGCGTTGAAATATAGAATCTGATCAAATATGAACCATTCCTTGTTATACATTAAAGAACCAATTTCTTTCGGATCTATGGGAGCCATTGCATTCTTAAAGCCCATCTTTTCATACTCCTGCATAGACATGTCTTTGTGTGTATCATTAAAATCTCCGACTATAAAAATTGATTCTCCCGGATATTCTTTTTGAATCTTAGAGATAAATTCGGTGACTGCTTTTGAAACCGCCAAACGCTTTTTTTCGCTGATTTCTTTGCCATCCCGGCGGCTTGGCGCATGCACTACCAACACCCAAAAGTTCTTCTTACGCATATCTTGAAGTTGAACAGCCAAGGATTCCCGCGTTTTGTCCTGGCTCAAATCCGGACTGATCCAGTCTTTTTGCAATACTTTGAATTTCTTTTTTTTGAACAGCAAAGCCACATCAATGCCCCTTTCATCCGGACTATCTCTATGAACAATATCATATTGCATCGATTTGATAGAGGACTGTTTGGTCAAATCATGCAACACCGAACGATTTTCGATTTCACAAACACCCAGGATATCCGGTCCGGCATTGTCGTTTAGTGATTGGATTACTTTAGACATGTTTTTTAGCTTATTGTCATAACGCACTGAATTCCATTGATATACTCCTGTTGGCAGGAAATCCTGATCATCGGTTTGGGGGTTGTCTATGGTGTCAAAAAGATTTTCAAGATTGTAAAAAGCGAGACAAAGGGTGTTCTTTGATTGACTGTATCCCGATTCAGAAATGAAGGAAAAAATCAAGAAAA
>JBIIVF010000125.1:0-6990 GCA_044339595.1 Bacteroidia bacterium | reverse complement strand
AAAGTGTGAATTCTGAAAAACCGGAAATTGAACTTCCTGCAAAAGAAGACGGTAAGGACAGTGTGCCGAATCCGGATAAGTTCATGAAGACCATTACTCGTAAGTATTGGGTTGAAGACCGGTATGAATATCGATTCAAAAAACCGGTAGGTGATATGGAGAAATTCTGGTGGGGCATTCATTACACCCAAGAACGTCCATTTGATCCGGGATTGCGCGATTCAATGGGCTTACGAACCTTAACCCACGGTTTCAACACCCAGTTTATGTCTGGCAACATTATAAAAAACAGCAACTGGGCCTTATACGGCGGACTTGACTGGGGAATGCAGTTTTATGGTCGAAGTGAAGAATCAATTGTAACCTTGAATGTGGCCAATGAAGACAAAGCCTTTACAAGACTCAACAACAGTTCAATGGACTTTCTCGGTCGTCTGCATTTCGAATATGCAAAATTCCAGGTAGTGCCTTATGTTAACTTGAGCTCCGGTCCAAGAATTTTGATGACCGGTCAACAAGTGCGTGCCATGCTCAACTCAACCGAATATGAAGGCAACAATAGCCACAATGTGTCGGCAGATGCTACCATGCTCGGAGGTTGGGGTCTCGGAGCCCGGGTTAAAATCTCTCCAAGGGTTTCATTTGATGCGCGTTATGAGCAATTCTATGGCACTGAAACCGATGTGGTGGATCTAAAAAACAGCTCCTTTAACGGAGCCACCTATACCTTATCAAAAAATCGAATCAAACCCGATGGAGCACAACTAAAATTCGGTCTGATTTTCGATCTCAGCTCCGAAGAAGAAGAGAAAATATTGGTAGAACCCGGTCACTACAAAACCCTTGAAGAGGCCATCTTTACCGACCCACAAGATAGCAACCGGGTGTTTATTCCTTGTCCTTGTATTCCATGTGATAAGAAAGAGATCATCATTGATAGCCGCGGTGAAGGTGAATCAGGAGAAACAGGCACCATCTATAAAAATACCTATCCAAGAGGATGGCAAGGAGGTTCCGGTTCCGGCAGTTCCGGCGGAAAAAGCTCTTTCCCCGGAATAAAAACGCCTCCTCCGGCGAAACACTGATCAACATTTTGCTTCATTTGATTACTTGCCTAAAAGCATATTAATTAACCTTCCAACAAACAACATCTCTCGCTAACAGGGGTGTTGTTTTTTGTTATATAGACGGCCAAATACGGGTCTGGTAAATTAAATGGGGATTAGGCAAAAAGTTTCTCTAGTCTAAAGAGGAAGCAATCCTGAAGGGATGAAATGATTATAGAATTAGATTAATTAACATTCACAACCCCGAAGGGGTGATATAAATACCGGTTCATTCAAAATGCAAAGAATTCATTCAACCCCTAGCTAGAAAATGTTATCAAAAGTTGTAAAAAACACAAAACCGTATGACTCATTTAGGGAAAAGTCAAAAGGATGATTTCAATGGTAAAATGGTCTGCACCAAATGTAAAAGATAATGAAATGATCCGCGTTTTCACGTTTTTAACCCATATCTAAATGCCTGAATATTGTATCTGTTAATATTTCTCCTAACCGATTATGGAGGGCAAAAAAACCATACAGATTGCAGCGACATGAAAGAAAATATGAAACAACCACCCACGATTACACTTAAGGTGAATGAAAAAAATCATTTGAATTCCATGAAACCTGCCTTGGCAGAATATTTGGAAAAATATCTGCAATGGGCCGAAAAAAACGGCGAATTGGTCACGTTGAGTGGATTTCCTTTCTAGAGTTATGAATCCAAAATACGCGGTAAATCGGGCGATAACTATTCTCAAAATTTTGAATTACAGCTTCTTATTCGTTTCAGCATGGCTAATGTAAATTTTAGATTAAACCATCAACTCAGAAAAAATCATTAACACAAGGGGTATTACAGCAATGCTTTCACGCAATAAAGGGTTGTAAACTATGAAATCACTTTGAGTTCGGATAAAAAGGAAAAGGCAGCCGGCATTTATATCATCAGCATGCTCTTTGCCGGAAATAACGGATCAAGATTTACGATGTTTTACAAAGGTGTTCTGGTGCCATAAACGGATGGCTACCATAACCGAAACCATAACAGATATTTGGAAAGTAAAGTCGGAACGCATGCATGGTTTACGGATTTTTCATCACAAACGAAGGAAAATTTTCTCGGTTGATCACTTGAAAAGTACTGTCTTGATAATCTTGTTTGAAAGAGGCAGGTATTTTAGCATTCTTCACTTGCCATTTAATCTCAAAGGCATGATATAATCCGTCGCGTTGCTCAATTAAATTAATCTCTGCACCCGAATATCTCCTCCAGAAATAGGACTTGCCATGCATACCGTGATTAGAAAGGAATTTTTGTCTTTCTATAAAAATGAAATTCTCCCACAAAGCACCGATGTCATTTCTTAAGGTAACATCACTAAAATTTTCAATCACAGCATTTCTAATTCCGACATCCGTAAAATAGAATTTATCCATCTTACTGATTTCATTTCGGGGGTTATTGCTTAGGCCGGATAATCTTTGAATAATAAATCCATTCTCAAGCAAGTCGAGATAATTATTTACGGTTTCATGATTCAATGATAGTTTTTGAGCCAGTTCATTTACAGATACCAGCGAACCAATTTGAAAGGCCAATAATTGTAGTAATCTATGTATTTTATCTGAATGTCGAATATTAGCCAACTGCAGAATATCCTTATACAAATATCCGGATACGATCTCCTGTAGGTGCTGCCTTTTTGCTGAAATCCCTGTCAACATGACTACCTCCGGATATAAACCATAAACCAGAAATCCGGGCAATTGTTGCTTTAGGTCAAATACCGAGTATTGGGTACGCAACTCTTCCAATGACAAAGGGTATAATCGAAATGTTGCGGTTCTTCCTGTCAATGCCTCCTTGGTTACATTGGCCAGTTCAATAGAAGATGATCCCGTGGCAATAATTTTTAGATCCGGTATTTCATCATACAGAATCTTGAGGTTTATCCCGATGTTGGGAATATTTTGCGCTTCATCAATAATCAACAAATCAGCATCATCCACCATTTCCTTCAACCTTTCCAGATTTTGTGAAGAGAAAGCCTCCTGAATATTTTTTAAATCTCCGTTCGCCCAACTTACTGCACCTTTAAACTTTTCAACCAATAATTTGAGTAATGTAGTTTTACCGGTTTGTCGAGGACCATATAACATCACAATTTTGTTAGATTCATTGAGTTGTTTCAGTAAAACCGCGTGGAGTAATCTTATAAACATCCTTCAAAAATACTAAATATCTCGAATATTTACGATTAACCATAATATTTAGCGCTATTTTTTACGGTCTATCATAAAATTTAGCGTTAATTATTACGGTTATGTGGTTTTCGAATCGCCAAATCAAGCCAAACTCCAAAAACAAATCACCCCCCGATAATCGCATTCAAAGCCCACACAATGACAAAAGTCATCTTTAAATATGCCAATGGTCAGTAAATAAAGCATTTAATAATGACTGCTTTGTTCAGTTTTTAGATTAGGATCACAAAGAAATCAATCGCCGCCCGCACATCCACCATTCAAAGTCAACCAAACTCCTTTAGGGCTTTAAACATTCTCAAATAATTAACCATGAAAAAACTCAGAGCCAACATCCACATTCTTTCATTCATATTGAGTTTCTATTCGTTGAATACCTTTGCAACCCACGACACTTTGCCTGAAGCAAAATCTAAAGGACGCGTGTGGGGTTATTCATTCGGAGATTTTTTCTATAAAGCCTCCGGCGACACGATGCATTGGGGCAAATACGAATATGCTCCTACCAACAAAGGAACCATCGGAGGGAGTTTAAGAAGGCTGTATTTCGGTTATGACTATGAGATATCGAAAACCTTTTCATCTCGTTTGTTGCTCGAAGCAAGTGACTTTATCACAACCCGCCAAGGTCAGTTTGGTATGGCCATCAAATTGGGTTATTGTGAATGGAAGAACCCATTGAATCTGATCCCCCATTCTGTTTTGCGCGGTGGATTGGTTCCTACCCCGGTGATGCCATTCCCAGAAAAGGTATGGGGTTACCGTTCCATCGAAAAGCAAGCCCTTGACCCACTTTAGTTCAGCAATTATGTTGATCAGGGATTCTCCTATGAGATAGAATTCAACGAAAAGAAAAACGGCGGATTAACTGTGATGGTGGGAAACGGAACTTCAAACTATCCGGGGGTCAATAAAAAACTCGAATATTATGGCGCCTTCTACAAAAAATTTCTGAATGACCGACTCACCTTTGAATTGATGGGAAATTATAAAAACACCCACGACAGCATCGACAAATTTATTGGGATGTTCTTTGCATCTTATGAAACGGAACATCTCAGATTGGGGATGGAAGTCTCAGAAGCTGTGAATGAAGTGTGGGAAAATGGACACTATAAAAAAGTTAGTCCTCTCATCATGTCTTTTTATTCTGCCTTCGAAATACCCTTGAAAGACCACGTGCTGCATGCCTTTTTGAGATACGACAGTTTTAATCCGAATGCCAGAAAAAGAACTTCAAATTCACATATTGAAGAAGAGAATTGTCGGGAACACACTTTTATCGGAGGGGTACATTTTTTGCTTGATCAAAAGGTAAACATCATGCCCAATTTAACAGTGAATACTTATCAAACAAAAAATAATATTTCGGAAGACAGAAAACCGGATATCGTACCCAGAATCACTTTGCTTTGGGTATTTGGTGATTAAACAACCATGAACCGATTCTTCAAATACGGAAATTACTGGCTTTGGTTGGCATGTTTGCTGCCATTATCCTCTATGATTCCAGGGCAGGCCATTCAGCCAACCAAGGTAAAATTCTCCAGTCATAACCATGTCCAACTCAAAGTTCATGGGACCTCTACATTGCATGATTGGGATATGCATAGCAATCAAGGCGATTTTGAAATCGTCTTTCTAAAAGATCCGGCCGGTCATCTTCGGAAGATCGATAAACTAGCATTTCACACCAAAATAACCTCTTTAACCGGCCCATATGAGCAGATGAACACTTTGACCTACGACGCCTTCAAATCAGAATCCATTTCATTCAGAGCAGATTCTGCGCGTCTTCAAGAAAAAGACATACATCATTATCACGCAGAATCATTTGGAAAATTGAACATGGCTGACACTGTGAGAAATGTCAGAATTGAAGCGAATATTACGATAAATCCCGATCATAGCATCCAAATCACCGGTCAAAAATCTATTAACATGACCGACTATCATATCATCCCTCCTTCATTTATGATGGGGGCTTTTAAAATAGACAGAAGCATTCTTTTGAAGTTTAATTTGACCGCATTTCCTTGAATTCTTGAAATAGCCTTTCATCAAAAAAATGTATAAAATCCTCTTTTTTATTTAATCATTGAGTAAGTGTAATTCCCTGCATACTTCATAGCACCCTTTTGGCAGTAAAAATCAGAACCAAAAAACCTATCATTTCCATTTCACCCGCCTGCAGGGCACCCATGAATGCGTGAAAAGTCGGACCTATGGGCATAAAAAACCCGGAATTTTCATTCCATCATTTCCCTGCAGGGCACCCATGTATGCGTGAAAAGTCGGACCTATAGACATAAAAAAAAACCGGAATTTTCATTCCATCATTTCCCTGCAGGGCACCCATGAATGCGTGAAAAGTCGGACCTATGGGCATAAAAAAACCCGGAATTTTCATTCCGAGTTTTCTCTGCTTCATGGTAGCCCGTACGGGAATCGAACCCGTGTTTCATCCGTGAAAGGGATGCGTCCTAACCCCTAGACGAACGGGCCCTTTGTTTTAAGAGGGTGCAAAGAAAATATTTTTATTCAACATTTCAAAGGATTGCCCGCCTATTTTTTTAATTTTGCGGCACTAATCAAAAAAGCAATTCAAATACCATCATGAAAGTAGCCATTAACGGATTTGGAAGAATTGGCCGATTGGCCCTCAAAGTTCTTCTCGAAAAACCTGGTGTGGAAGTGGTCGCCATCAATGACCTTACAGACAACAAAACTCTTGCTCACCTTCTGAAGTATGACTCTGTGCACGGACGTTTTAACGGAACGGTAGAAGCAGATGATCAATACCTTTATATCAATGGAAAGAAAATTCACGGTCTGGCAGAAAAAGATCCTACACTCTTGCCATGGAAAGCCCTGGGCGTAGATGTAGTGCTCGAATCTACCGGTCGTTTTACAGACCGCGATAAAGCTGAAATGCATTTGAAAGCCGGAGCCCGCAAAGTGGTGATTTCAGCTCCTGCCAAAGGTGAAGACCTAACCGTGGTGTTGGGTGTGAATGACGACAAACTCACCGGAAACGAAACCATCCTTTCCAATGCTTCTTGCACCACCAACTGCCTCGCCCCTATGGTAAAGGTACTCGATGATGCATTTGGTGTTGAAAGCGGATTTATGACTACCGTGCATGCCTACACCGCAGATCAAAATTTACAGGATGCCCCGCACAAAGATTTACGCAGAGCCCGTGCCGACGCTCAAAGCATAGTTCCAACTTCCACCGGCGCAGCCAAAGCCGTTGGGTTGGTATTGCCCCACCTGAATGGAAAATTGAATGGCAATTCACTTCGTGTGCCCATTCCGGATGGTTCTTGCACTGATTTTACGGTTACTTTGAAGAAAGCGGCTACGGTTGCAGAAATCAATGCTGCCTTTAAATTGGCCGCAGATACGCATTTGAAAGGCATTTTACAGTACGAGACGGACCCTATTGTATCCATTGATATTATTGGAAATCCTCACTCTTGTATTTTTGATGCAGAAAGCACCCTGGCTTACGGAAATACATGTAAAGTACTGGGCTGGTACGACAACGAAGCAGGTTATAGCAATCGCCTTGCTGACCTCATGGTTATGTTGGCAGCTCAATAAAAAAACTGCTTAATTCCAAATTCAAAAGCCGGTTTTCTTTGAAAGCCGGCTTTTTTTATTTTACACA
>JBIIVF010000124.1:0-7015 GCA_044339595.1 Bacteroidia bacterium | reverse complement strand
ACACGGATTTTTGCGCCAGGGATAGCAGCGGAAAGCCCGCAGAGAGGAACGAACGAGGACTTGCAGCGGATAGCCCGACGCCGGCACCGAAGATTAGAAATTAGAGGGCAGAAATTAGAAGAATGAAAGTGCAAAGATTGAAATTAAGCAGAATGGCCGGTGGGCGCCCTAAAAAACAAGTCAAGGAAGAAGGAAACTCAAATTTGATGTAACAAATCCCCACCTTCATCGTTCTATGCTTGTGTTGCTCATTTGTAACAATTAATTCATTATCTTTGCAGACTTTTTTGTGAAAAAGATCCTCCTATATCTCATGTTGGTACTTCCGTTTGTGACGGGGTGTAACCGCTATGCGAAGCTCCTGAAAAAGGGCACGCCTGAAGAGAAGTATGTCGCGGCCAATAATTACTATGCCAAGAAGGACTATTACCGCGCCCTGCCATTGTTCGAAGAATTGATCGGCACGTTTAAGCAGCGGAAAGAATCACAGGATATTTATCTAATGTATGCGTATTGCCATTATTACATGGATGAGTTTACGATGGCATCCTACCATTTCAAGAACTTTACGGAGACCTATTCGTTGAATCCGAAAAGGGAAGAAGCCTCTTTTATGGCAGCCAAATGTGAATATCACCGAAGCTTGCCATATGATTTGGATCCTACCAATACCAAGAATGCCATTGCACGATTGCAACTGTTTGTGAATCAATATCCGGAAGGAAGCCATGTGGAAGAATGCAACAAACTGATGGATGAATTGCGGGCTAAATTGCATGAGAAAACGTACAAAAATGCCATGCTTTTTCTGAACATCGGAGATTATAAAGCGGCCATGGTAGCTTTACAAGGAGGCGTAAATCTTTATCCGGATATTCCGTGGAAAGAGGAAATGTTGTTCAATGCTTCTAAGGCAGCCTATTTATATGCCGGTAACAGCATCGAAAAAATGCAAAAGGAGCGATTCAAACAAGCCTTGACTTTGTTGAAAAGCTATCAAGACGAATACAGGGGCCAAGGAGCTTATCAGCAAGAATCCATCAAACTCGAAAAGAAAATCAAAGATCAGCTCGAAAAAATCAAATAATCCATTTTAAAAAAAAACATTATGACCAAATATACAGACGCACCGTCAACCACCACGCCACACGACACCAGAAAATTGGATGAAAGAACCGGTAATTTGTACGAATCACTGGTAATCTTATCTAAAAGGTCGAATCAGATTGCTTCTGAAATGAAGAATGAACTTCACGGTAAGCTTGAAGAATTTGCTACCGATGGCGACAATCTGGAAGAAGTGTTTGAAAACAGAGAACAAATCGAGATTTCTAAATATTATGAATCTCTTCCAAAACCAACTTTATTAGCCGTTCAGGAATTACTCGAAGGAAAGATTTATTTCAGAAATCCTTCCCCGGATGCTACAAAATAAAAAAGTACTTTTAGGCGTTTGCGGAAGCATTGCCGCCTATAAGTCAGCATTTTTAATACGTCTTTTGGTGAAGGCAGGGGCCGATGTGCGGGTGATTATGACACCATCTGCTGCGGACTTTATCTCTCCTTTAACCTTGGCGACTCTTTCGAAAAATCCGGTTTATTCGGAATATTTTAATCCGGAAGACGGAACCTGGAACAATCACGTAGAATTGGCCCTTTGGGCGGATGTGTTGCTGATTGCACCGGCAACGGCCAATACCCTGGCGGCGATGGCCATGGGTTTGTGTGATAACCTCTTGCTGGCTGTTTGGCTATCGGCCCGATCTAAGGTGTTGGTAGCGCCGGCCATGGATTTAGACATGTATGTGCATCCTACAACTTTAAGAAATTTAGCCAGCCTCGAATCGATGGGGGTGGGCGTTGTACCTGCCGAATCCGGAGAACTCGCAAGTGGACTGAACGGGCAGGGAAGAATGGCAGAGCCTGAGCATATTATGGCTTTTCTCGAAACTTCATTCCAAAAGCAAGATTTTGAAGGCAAAACCGTCTTGGTGAATGCCGGTCCAACCCATGAATTTATCGATCCGGTTCGATTTATTGGCAACATGTCTTCCGGTAAAATGGGCATTTGTATAGCCGAAGAAATTGCGGATCGCGGTGGGAAGGTGTTTTTGGTATTGGGACCGGTTAATTTGAGACCGAATCATCCAAATATTGAAGTGCATTCCGTGGTGGATGCGGAAAGTATGTTTGAAACATGCACCTCCATTTTCAAAAAGTGCGATGGCGCAATTTTAGCCGCTGCCGTGGCAGATTATCGACCGGAAGTTAAATCTGACACAAAGATTAAAAAGAAGTCAGACCATTTCGAATTATTGCTCGTTAAGTCTCCGGATACTTTAGCAGCATTGGGCAAAATGAAAGGCGAAAACCAGGTCTTGTTTGGATTTGCGTTGGAAACCGATCATGAAGAAGAAAATGCCATCAAAAAGCTCACGCAAAAGAATCTCGACAGCATTGTGTTGAATTCTTTGCGCGATGAAACGGCAGGATTTGGAAAAGACACCAATAAAATTACGATAATTGACAAATCAAATGGAGCGATACCGTTTGAAACCAAAACCAAAAGGGCGGTCGCCAAAGACATTGCTGACCATTTCCTTTCAAAGTTTTAATATGAAGAAACTCTTATTTGTTCTGTTCTTGAGTTTTTCGGCGTTGAAGCCCTTCGCGCAGGAACTGAATTGCAATGTGGATATTGTAACCACCCAGATTCAAACCACGAATCGGGAGATCTTTATTGAGATGAAGAACAGCATCATCCAGTTTATGAATAACCGCAAATGGACGGCAGACAATGTGCAGATGTCGGAACGCATTGATTGCAATTTTATCATAGAAATTCTGGATTTCAACATAGATCAGTTTAAGGCCAGATTGAGCATTCAAAGCAGTCGCCCGGTGTATGGAACCAATTACAATACGGTGATTTTCAAGCATGTGGATGAGAATTTTGATTTTCAATATTCTCAATTGCAAGCCCTTGATTTTCAGGAGAATGCCTTTACCACCAACCTCACCTCTGTATTGGGATTTTATGCCTATTTGATTATCGGGATGGATTATGATAGTTACCATTTGAATGGGGGTACCGATTATTACAACAAAGCCATGGCTGTGAAGAATGCTGCGGCCAGTGTACAAGGTTGGGGTCCGAATGACGGCAAAGGAAACAGAAACCGATATTATATCATCGAAAATTTGTTGGATGATCGGTACAAGCCGATGCGCGTGGCCTTATATCAATATCACATGAAAGGCCTCGATGTGATGAGTAAAGACATGGAAACCGGCCGGAATATGGTGTATGAAGCGTTGGTGAGCATGAAATCTGTATTCGAGGTGCTGCCGAATTCTGTTTCTTTGAAAGTGTTCTTTAACGCCAAAAGCGCCGAAATCATCAGCATTTTCTCCAAAGCGTCGCCAACCCAGAAAAACAAAGTATTTGAATTGCTCTCTAAAATTGATCCTTCGAATCGAAATGATTACGAGACGGGGATTATGAAGAATTGAGGGGGGATTTAACGATTTAGCGATTTAGCGATTTAACGATTTAACGATTTAATGTTTAGCGCTCCATTGGTGTCTCGGCTATTGGAATCAAGTTTTAAGGTATAAAGGCAATGCGGGGATCCCGATGAGGCCAAGTGTAAAACGACCTTCTTAAGGAATCTTCAAAATCGACTTGGGAATTTTTACGACCAATCAAAAAATCTCAAAACTAAACCCGTTTTCATATTCCTTCCCGGGCAGCAGTTCGATAATTCCTCTTTTTTGTCGAATGTCCCCATGGTGGCTTTCAAAATCTGCCAATCCATCCCAGGGCTCAATGCATACATAAGGTGCTCCCGGCTTAGACCATATCCCCAAGGATGGCATGTTTTCAGTATCTACCCGTAAAACCGCGTCCTTTCCATGAAACAAGGTAATGCTTAGATTTTTCGTGTTTTCAAAAATGAGGGCATCCTGGTTGAAGGTATTCGAATCTAAAGGTAATCTGGAAAGATGAAGGTGCTCTGCAGGTTTATCCTGAATGGTTCCTTCTGAGAGCCGCAATAAATCGTGGTTCAATTCAGGTTCAAATACAAGACTCCCGGATTCGATCGGAGCACAGTTAAAGGCAGGATGCCCTCCAAAGGAAAAATACATGGGTGAGGATCCTATATTTTTGCAACGAAAAGTCTGACGAAGTTTATTTTCCTTCAGCGTATAAGTGACGTCAAAAATGAAGTTGAATGGATAAGAATTTTCGTGGATGTTGTCATTCCTCAAGCGAAAGGTGGCTTCAGCTTCTTCTTGATGTACCACTTCGAATGCTGATTCCCTCGCAAATCCGTGTTGTACTAATGAATAGGATTTGTCTTCAAAAACAAAGCTGTGTTCCTTTAATCGACCCACGATAGGGAATAGAATGGGGGCATGACGGTTCCAGTATTCAGGATTGGCCTGCCACATATATTCCTGCGATGTTTGGATGTTTTTGAGGGAATGAAGCTCAGCTCCCAAAGGGTATATACCGGCTTGTACAAGCCCGTTTTGCAAGACGATAGAACTTTTTGGAGACATTTTATTTAATAGAAATATTTTGCGACCAAGGGCATTTGTCGACCCATGCCAAAAGCCTTGTGGGAAATGCGCAAAGTAGGCGCGGCCTGAAAGCGCTTGTACTCATTTCGATCCACCATCTTCACAATTTTTCGAACGATGTGTTCATCGAAACCCATGGCGACGATCTCTTGCCAGCCTCTTTGATTTTCAATGTAATGGAACAAAATTGCATCGAGTAATTCATAAGGTGGAAGGCTATCTGAATCAAGTTGTCCGGGACGCAATTCTGCTGAAGGTGCTTTGTGAATGATGGCATCCGGAATCATTTTGTGCTTTTCGTTGATATGACTGCACAGTGCATACACTTGAGTCTTGTACAAATCGCCGATTACGGAGATTCCTCCGCACATATCACCATACAAAGTGGCATAACCAACGGCAGATTCACTTTTGTTGCTGGTATTCAGTAGAATATTCCCCAATTTATTGCTGATGGCCATCAATAAAACACCCCTGGATCTGGCCTGCACATTCTCTTCCGTAACATCCGGGGACAATCCTTGAAATACTGGAGACAGCGTGTTCTCATATTCCGAAACTATGTTCTTGATGGGTAAAATTTGATAGGGATTTCCGGTGAGTTCGCATAGTGCAATAGAATCATCTACGGATCCTTTGGAGGAATAAACCGAAGGCAACATCACCGACAGCACTTGTTCGGGTCCTAATGCTTCTACAGCCAGCGCATTTACCAAAGCAGAATCAATTCCACCGCTTAAGCCAAGAACCGCTTTCTTAAATCCACTTTTATGGAAATAATCCCTCAATCCGCTGATCAGTGCCCGATGAATCATTTCGATGTCTTCATTCCGAACTTTGGGCGTTTGATGACCGTATTTGCCATCCGCCACCCAATCGATCACCTTGATTTCTTCTCTAAAAAAAGCGAGTTCTTCAATCACTTCACCATCCCGATCGATGAACATGGATCCACCGTCAAAGATCACATCGGTATGGGCGCCGGTCTGGTTGACGTACACCAAAGGCAGATTGTATTTTCTGGCATTGGCTTGCATGAGTTTCCGACGTTCATCCGTATGGTTATAACTGTAAGGCGAACCACTGATATTGATCATTAACTGCGGGTCAAACGCCAACAGTTTTTCCATGGGAGTAACCGGATACATCGGCGTTTCATCGATGTTCCACAAATCTTCACAAATGGTGAGTGCGATGCGGATGCCTTCAAAATGGACAATCTGAAAATCCCGATTGGGCTCGAAATATCGGTACTCATCGAAAATGTCATACGTGGGCAGGAGGGTCTTGTTGATTTGATATTGAACCTCTCCTTTATGAAGGAGCAATGCGGCATTGTAAAGGCGTTTTCCGTCTGAAAGATGCGAGAAAACAGGCGATCCCAATACAATCCCGATTCGATGACTGTCCGGCAACAAGGCCTTCACGGCACCATCGCATCGTTCAATGAAACTGTTGTAATCGAGGGTGTCTTTGGGTATGTATCCACAAATAGAAAGCTCAGAAAATATAATTAACTGAGCGCCTTGTTCAAGGGCCTCTTGTATAGCTAAACGCTTTTTTTGAAGGTTGCCCTCAAAATCACCAATGGTATAGTTCAATTGCGCGAGGGCGATTCTCATGTTCAAAAAATTTTAGAAGAAAATGCCCGCCGTTATACTCACGTAATTCAAATTGGCTTTGGTCTTTTCATCCTTGTTAAAGGTATTGGTAAAACCGTTATCAACGCGCAATCCGGCGTAAAGAGAGGTATTTCCGGATAAATTGTATTCAATTCCGCCTCCGATGATCAAAGGCAAACGCATAAAAAACACCCGGTCGTTGAACAACACATCATCCTTGGTGTCAACCAAGTGGTATAAGTCGTTGGCATTATCATTCACAAGCAGTTTTTCATATTCTTCTACCGGCTGAACTCCGGTATAATCCGCTTTGGCGTTGGCCAAAAAGCAAGGAGCGAATCCGAACTGAGCCCAATAGGTTACCAGGCCGATTTCTTTGGTTTTAAACTTAATCGAAATGGGTATTTGTACATATTTGATTTTAAAAACAGCCCCTGCGTCATCAAAAGTATGCTTAATGCTGTCTCCTTTTAAGGTTGTACTCTGTATCATCGGATTCACAAAAGAGATATTTGCATTGATTTGTGTGATGAGAAACTCTGTGCTGATGGCATAATTGTCTGTAAAATTATAATCGCCCATTAATCCGTAACTGTAGCCTAAACGAGCCCCATCATTTTCAACATTCTTGGAATTGGCCTTTACCCAATTGATGTTGGCAGAACCTTTTAAACCAAAACGAAAACGAGCTGCAGCATCCGTGTCTTTGTTTTGGGCCTCAGCTGTAATCGAGCCTGCAGCAATTAGAAATAGGATGAGTAAAAATGGAGCCGTTTTCATAATGAACAGATTAAAATACAATAAAT
>JBIIVF010000091.1:0-9997 GCA_044339595.1 Bacteroidia bacterium | reverse complement strand
GTCTACATTAACCTATTCCGAGGCGATGCGGTACCTTGCGAATTATTGCGAACAACATCAATTGAATGCACTTTCGGCGTTTACTTCCATTATGATTGTTCCGGGATATCAGTTTAAGTCGGCACATGCGCTCATAACCAATTTCCACATGCCCAAAAGCACGTTAATCATGCTGATTGAGGCTTTTATTGGACCTGCTTGGAAGGAAGTATATGAAGAGGCTATCCGAAACGATTACCGCTTTCTGAGCTATGGCGACAGCAGCGTGTTATTCAGGCAATAGGAAAGCTATTGTTTCACGTATTTGCTTGTATAGACGTTTCCTTCGGTGGTAACGTGAATAAAATAAATACCGGCCGGCGTATTTTCATGGAGTTCAACCTCTGCCAAACTTGAATCGGCATTTCTCCACGAACTTTGTATCACTTGACCTGAAATGTTCTTAATCACCACATGGTCTATGCTTCTATCATCATGCATGGCAACCATTAGTCTGTTTTGACCCGGATTGGGATAAACCGAATAATGCACATTATAACGGTCAACAGAAGCAGGCAATAGATTTCCGGGGCGTTTCATTTTTTCTGTGGTATATATCCGGTATTCGCCGGCCGGAAGATTCAGGGCCATATTTACATCGGTAATCCTTATGCTGTCACCACTGAAATACTCATACCACATTCCGGATTTTTGAAAAACCGGGGTAGCACTTTGAGTTTTGGTATTAAAATTACCGATGACAAGGGCATAATTGTTTGCTTCATTGAGTTTGACAATTTTAACTGCAGACCCTGTATTCATCTCAAAATTGCCCGTATGGAATATCGATTGATTGTTTCTTAAGTACAACATTTCTGCATACACCTGAAACAGATCTTTTCGCCCCTGAACGTTCAAATAATCCCACTTAATGGGTTTCTCTCCCAATCGACCATTATAATTAATGGAGTAATCATATCCAATTTCACCAAATTGCCAGATCATCTTTGGCCCGGGAACACTGAAAAAAAGGACTGAAGATAGAGCCGCCCTTTTTAAAGCAGTCGGCATTTGTTTGATATTATAACCGCCATCGACTGCGCCAAAATTGAGTGTTTTATACATCATACGCTCTTCGTCATGACTTTCCATATAACCCACTATTCGAGGTGCGCCCCAACCCCTGTTTTTATAAGATAACCAATTGAAATTAGCGGCAAAACCCATACTCGCTTCAAGAAAATCATGATTTAAGTTACCCCAAAGCATGAACCCTTCACCGGCCAAAACTTTTTCTTCATCATTGTCCGCGAAATGCTCTAGTACCAGATAGGCATTCGGATGGTCTGATATAATTTGTTGACGCATTCTTTTTAAGAGGTCAATGCGACTTTGATCATAATTACCCCAGGCGCTCACATTTCCTATCGTGGCTTTTTGCGTAAATCCTTTGGATAAATCAAATCGAAATCCGTCAATTTTAAACTCATCCAGCCAGTATTTTAGAATGCGATCCATGTATGCTTGCGTGGCTTTGCTTTCGTGATTGAAGTCAAAGCCGACATTAAAATCGTGTTTTGCGGTTGGATTCAACCAGGGATTGTCCGCTGTTGGTCTAAAGTTGACTTCATCCCAATACAATTGACAAAGGCTATTCTGACTGAAGGCATGATTGAAAACGACATCTAAAATGACGGCCATCCCTAGACGGTGACATTCCTGGATAAACAGTTTGAAATCTACTTCTGTACCGTAATATTTGTCGAGCGCCATGTGAAACGATGTGTTATAGCCCCAACTGCTATTTCCTTCAAATTCGTTAACAGGCATGAGTTGTATGGCGTTTATGCCCAACTTTTTTAGATACGGAAGGGTGTCTTTGAGGGTTTTATAATTGTGAGCAGCGATAAAATCGCGAATATGAAGTTCATAAATATTTAGTTTGTCAGCATCCGGTTTTTTGAAGGCAAACTCCTGCCATCGGAAAATCTCTTTGCCGGGTTGCATGACTCCTACAATTCCTTTTGTTTTTCCAATCGGGTATGGATGAATGTTGGGAAATGTTTCAGATGAGATGTAACCATCTTGATCGGGGTCTAAAACCAGCGTGCTGTATGGATCAGCAATGCGTATTTTTCCATCCACCCAATATTGAAAACCGTAAGTCATACCGGGTGTCAATCCGGATAAGGTGATCCACCATCGATTTCCATCCGGTGTTTTCTTCAAGGCGTAATCTGACGTCGGATTCCACTGATTAAAATCACCGATTACGTAAACAAATTGCTTGTTTGGTGCAAATAGCGACAATACCACTGTGCCCGAATCGATGTAGTTTATGCCATCGATGATATTCGCCGGCGATGTTTCAATCGCCACATCTTCATTCACCAAGACGAATAGTGTGTCAGTTACTTCAACAGTCGTTGTTTTTAGTTTTGCGATGAAAATTTTGTTGCCGCGAGTAGGGGAGAGGTTGGTATAGGTCAACTGAGTGCCATTGGCAGAATCGATCGCCAGGCCATTTTCAAACAACGTAATTCTTCCGCTGTCTGAAGCAGTTAATTTAATTTCAATTGGTTGGTTCTTTTCGACCAGAAGAAAATCCATATCCGATGGTTTAGTGAATCGGATATGAGAACCATCTTTAAATACCTCTACGTAAATGTCAGAACCATCCGAATTTCTTCCAACTTTGCTTCCATCTGCATTTCGGAATACAAAGGCCATTTTGTTGATTTTTTCATCGTCAGGTACGCCATAAAAACTTCGGATATGAAAGCGCATTTGATATTTGTTGGCGCCCAAATATTGCATTTTCATTTTGGCATCTGCAGTACCCCATTTTCCTTGGACATATCGCCAATTTGCAGAGGAGATGCTTTTAGATGTGATTACGCCGCTGTGGGCATATACGTCCGGCGGTCCCAGATTTTTAAGGGCGGCATTGCCTAAGGTTGCATCAAAAATGATGGTAACGCTGTCACTTTCCTTCACAAACAATGGAATGGTAGTAACCACCTGCGCTTGCGACAGAAGTGCCCGAATAAAAATAAAACCAATGATGAAAAAGGTTCTTATCATATGAATTTTTGAAGTTAATAAAAAAAGGCAACTCTCTTTCGAAAGTTGCCTTAAATCAAATACAAACCATCATTTATTATTCAGAAATCAATTTGGAATAAGCAGTTTTGCCTTGTCCATCTGTAACCTGAATCAAATAAATACCTTTAGAAATATTGTTAAAGCTGATTTGGTCACGGCCTATTTCTGAAGCGATTATTCTACCGTTCATGTCCATCAAATTTGCGGTATAAGTTTCACCTTCAACAGCAAATTGAATATTCACATTGCCCTTTGATGGATTAGGATAAACACTAAAACTATTTTTGTTTAAGCCCTTAACTGAGCCCGGTGTGCTCCAAGTACAAGCGTTATATTTAAAGGGAGGAAGAATGGTGTCTTTGGTAATACCGGTAAGGTTAATGATTCTGTTGTATCCACCCAAGCCATTGTCATCTCCACATCCACCGGTTTTAAAGTTGCCTGTTTCTCCATCTTCATCGCCACCTCTACCGTTAAAAAATTTCCATTGATAGTCGCCTACATACATATTTACCGTTATTTCGTAAATGTCGTTTTTATCGGCATCTTTCAATTCAAGGGTGTCTTTGGTCCAGTTGCAAAGCGCTTTGTCTGAAATTCTATCCATGAAATTTCCGGCTACAAAGAGTCCCTCTGAATTGAGGATTTCGTCGCTCATATCAACTTTAAAGGTAACTTTAATTGGAGAACCTGTAATGGCCGGTATTGAATAAGATACGTCTCCGGTAACAGCTCCGCCGGTAGCCACCGTAAATTCTTTGTTAGAACCTACCAGTTTCCATCCGCAGCTGTTTTCAAAACCCCATTGCCATGTGCCTTCTTCAACGTCGGTCTTTAGCGTCCAAATGTTGTCACCGGCAGTGGCATCACCATTGGTGCCATTGTCGTACATATCATTGGTGTTCCATCCAAACATTGAACCTTTTAATTTTAAACCGGTTTCTTTTTTAGGTAAATCAGTAATAGTAAAAGTTACTGAATGCTTTGGTTTGCTGCTTGGGATAACAATTTCTGTTTGACCGGTAACAGCTGCTCCGGCAACGGTAAAGGTGTAATTAGGAACGCCGGGCGTTAACCAGGCATTGTCTTGATCAACAGCGCCCCATTCGTAAGTGCCATCATTGGCGGTTACTTCAAGCGACCATATTTTGTCACCGGCAGTAACGTCACCATTGGTGCCGTCATCATAACCACTTACTTCTGTCCAACTGTTAAATGCACCTTTGAATTTGATGCCCGTTTTGTTCTTGTTGTTGGTGTCGTTTACTTTAAGCACAACTTTGGTTTGTGCTTGGGTGAGCATGGCGCTCAGGCAGATCACTGCAAATAGGTATATTTTTTTCATTTTCTTAATTTGGTTTATTATTTCAAAAGTAATCAAATAAGTGTAACAATGACACTATGTCCGAAGAATTTCTGTTAATTTGTTGTCATAAATATCAGATATAATCGTAAGTGCATGAAAATGAGGAGTATATATTTTGTATTTTGTAGCTTTATTCTGCTCATTTGCCAACAATCTTTGGCTGATACAAAGCCTTTGGTGAACAGAATTGATCCTCCGCATTGGTATCATCAGATGGTTTCTGATACCGTTCAATTGCTGTTTTATGGAGATGGAATCAGGGATGCGAAGCTAAAAATAATGAATAACAAAGCAACGGTTCTGTCTTATCAAAGGGCTGTTTCTGAGAATTACCTGATCGTTTATTTGCGCATCAATCCAATGGTCAAAGCCGATATTGAGTTAGAAATTGAATGTCATAATAGGCGTCAGAAATGGCAATATCCAATGTTGGATATTAAAACCAATCCGCTGAGCATAAGTCCGTCAGATGTGATGTACTTATTGATGCCCGACCGATTTGCCAATGGAGACGTTTCCAACGATCAACCTGCCGGGATCAAAGAAGCACCGAATCGATCCAAACCGAAAGGGCGGCATGGTGGGGATCTGAAAGGAATTAATGCGCATTTTGATTATCTGAAGGAATTAAATATCAGTGCATTGTGGATCAATCCACTCATTGAAAACAATCAACCCATCGAAAGTTATCACGGGTATGCTGCCACGGACTTATATAAAATAGATTCCCGTTTTGGAACCAATCAGGATTATCAGACATTATCTCAAAGGTGCATCGACAGCAATATCCGGCTCGTGATGGATGTGGTTTATAACCATTTGGGCAGTGGGCATCCTTTTTATGCGCACATGATCCGAAAAGAGTGGTTTCATTTATTCGATTCGTTTACGGCTTCTAACTATCGAGGTGCCGCAGTGGTAGATCCTTATGCTGCCCAATATGACAAGATGAAAATGAGCAACGGATGGTTTGATCGTCACATGCCTGATTTGAATCAACAAGACCCTGACCTCGCTCAATATCTTATTCAGAATACCCTTTGGTGGATTGCTTATGCGAGACTTTCAGGCATTAGGATTGACACCTATCCCTATCCGGATTTAGATTTTATGGAAAATATAGTCGGAAAGATCAAAGCTCAATTTCCGGATGTATTCGTGTTTGGTGAAACTTGGGAACACGGATCCCCCTTACAAACCTATTTTGCTCAAAATAAGGCGAGCACACAACATCAAAGTCAATTGGATGCAGTGACCGACTTTCAGCTTTATTTCGCCATTCAAAAGGCTTTCAACCAACCGTTTGACTGGACCAAAGGACTATCAGAGCTTTATTATGTGCTCACCTTTGATTACCTCTATCAGAATCCTGAAAAACTCGTGACTTTTGCAGATAATCACGATGTGGACCGAATTCTGGGTGTGCTAGAAAATAAACCTGCGCGATTTAAAATGGCCATGGGATTTCTGTTGACTACCAGGGGAATTCCTTGCATTTATTACGGCACTGAGATCGGAATGAACGATAGGGGAGATCATGGTTTGTTGAGAAAGGACATGCCCGGTGGATGGGCAAAGGACAGTTCGGATGTTTTCAATGCAGACAATCGATCCTTATTGCAAAAAGACTATTTCAATTTTGTAGCACAATTAAATCGATTTAGAACTTCACATTCCATTTTGTTCAATGCCGGTAAGCGAATTCATTTTATTCCCGAAAAGGGCGTTTATGCCTATTTTTTGGAAACGGAAGATGAAATGATGGCTGTATTTCTGTGTCAGGGGCAAAAAGAAATAGAAGTGAGCTTAAGGCGTTTTTCGGAGGTCTTGAAATCAGGCAGTTCCGGGGTTGATGTGCTGGATGGGTCAAATTTCATGGTTGGCGAAACGATCCAATTAGCCCCCGAAAGTATCAAGGTTTTGTATTTCAAAAAGTAGTCTTTTGAACCGGGCAAGGCTTCTTTTCGGAGACTTTGTTAATTTCAATCCGAAAATTACGGCATCGGTCGATTTAAAACAGCGAGCGGCCTCATGGTTCGGCATAGTCTCTTACAAGGTCAAGGTGATTCATAGTTTTTAATTTTGAAGGTAGAATTACACAATCCATCTCGGCGTGGGCATTGAGGACAATCTTCCTCACAACACCTCAACGTCACCGCGGGAGCCAAAGAAAAGCCTAATAATATGAGTAGCGGGAGACGTTGAGGGGGAGGAATCTTCCACAAAACACCTCAACTTCTCCTCAGGAGCCAAAGAAAAGCCCTATAGTTCGGCGTAGTCTCAGACTACGTCGCAGTGTTTGATAGTTTCAAACTATTCTTGAACAGTTTTAGATTGGCGATGGTATTCCGGACAAAAGATGCAATTATGCTATGAAAAGGGTGCAGCGCCCTATTCTGAGAATAGCTGACACCCCGACGTAGTCAGAGACTACGCCGAACGTTTCTTAAAAATCTAGCAGCGGGAGACGTCGATGGGGAGGGCTAGATCAAAATATCATCCTAACAAATATTGACTCAATTCAGAATTAAATTATGATATTTTGAAAAACATTCAACTGTCTTCAAAATTCTATTTCGATTAGTCATCATTGGGTGGAAATTTAATCTCAAAATTCATCAATATTCATCATTTCATAGCGGAACTTTCGCTTGATGGTGATATTTTACCCATCTAAATTTGTACTATGATTAACCCCCATAACCCCCTAATACCTAGTACCTAGTGCCTAATACCTTTTCCCTAACCCTTAACCCCCACCACCATGAAAAAGACCGTATTTCTTTTCTCAACCCTCGCGCTACTTTTTGCCCAAAGCTGCGTAGCACCCGTAAACTTACAATTTGATTCTGCCACCATGCTTGAAGCGGGTGAAAGTGAAATTCAGACATCCGGCTCCGCCTATTATTATATCGATGATGGCGATGCCGATTTAACCAATGTAAATTTCGGATACAAGGTTGGTTATGGATTTACAGAGAAGTACAACCTTAAATTCAGACAAGAATTTCTTTTTGTCGATCAGGAAAAGGTTTCAGTTTTTTCTGAACTTGACAACAAATTTAAGTTGCACAAAAACTTTGCTTTATCCTTTCCTGCAGGATATTATACCAATGCAGAAGTCGTTGCCGTAACTCCAAGGCTGTATTGTACGGTTTATCCATCTAAAAAGGTGGATTTGACTTTGATGTCTAAGCTCAACTACCAATTAGATCTTCAAACCAATGAATCCTACTTGTATCCGTCTTTTAGTCTAGGATTGGGTTTCATCAGTAAAAATCAACAATGGTCATTCAGGCCTGAAATTGGTTGGGAATTTTATTCATGCTATGGATTTGCCATCACCAAAAAGTTCAATCGTCCCCGGTTTTATAGAAAATAGCTTTAAATCAACGATAAGCTCATCTGCTGAAAGGGTCTTTTAATCCTCAGAGAAATTCACCCTTTCCTTATCGTTCACCATCAAACTAAAAATACCGGCCACCACCATGGCTGCGCCGCCTATCAACATGGCGTAGATGCTGTGGTTGTCGAAAATATTTTTCAGGATGAACCCCAAAATGCTGGCGGCAACAATTTGAGGAATGACGATGAAAAAGTTGAATATCCCCATATAGTATCCCATTTTGTCTTGAGGCAGGGCATTCGCCAGCATCGCATAAGGGATGGACAAAATACTAGCCCATGCCATGCCTATGCCGGCCATAGGAAGCAGCAACCAATTGGGGTCTTTAATCCAAAAGATGGATGCGAGAGAAATGCCTCCGATGCAAAGACTGATAAAATGAGTGGTTTTCTTCCCGGTTTTGCGGGCTAAAACAGGCAATGCGAATGCCACCAGCGCCGCCACTCCGTTGTAGACAGCGAACAACACAGTGACCCAGTCGGCGCCATCATTGTATGCAGCAGAGGAAGTATCATTGGTTCCATAAATATGGGCGGTAATGGCAGAAGTGGTGTAAATCCACATGGCAAACAAGGCAAACCAAGAGAAAAACTGCACATATGCCAGTTGCACCATGGTTTTGGGCATTTGCTGGAAATCGCGCACAATCTGCACAAAACCGTTTTGGTTGCGTTGCAGTTTCATGAGCCGTCCGCCGGCAAAATAACATACCCCGAACAGGGTCAGAATGCCCGATAGTACGTATAATTCTTTGGCAAGCGATTGTTGGTAGACCCAATATGCAAATCCGGCAGCGAGCGATAAAAAGATCAATCCACCGCGCAGATAATAAGAGGGGGAATATTTTGAAACTATGCCAGAAAATTGGTTTTTATCTGACTTTTCATCCACCTCATCCGGAGGATATTCATCCGATTTCAAAACGGTCCACATCACAGCCCCGAAAAATGCCGCTGCCCCGAGGTAATACGACCATTTTACAGTATCCGGAATAACCCCTTCCGGGGCGGTATTGTCCATTCCGAAAACATTGGTGAAGATCCAGGGGAGGGCAGAAGCCACCACCGCACCCAGGCCGATAAAGAAACTCTGCATGGCAAATCCGGTGGTGCGTTGTTCCGGTGGAAGTTTATCACCCACAAATGCCCGAAAAGGTTCCATGCTCACATTGATCGAAGCATCCATGATCCAAAGCGTTCCGGCTGCCATCCACAAGCCTGCGCTGTTTGGCATAAAGATGAGCGCAAGGGAAGCCAGAAAAGCTCCAATGGCAAAGTAAGGCCTGCGTCGGCCCCATTTAGGATGCCAGGTTCGATCGCTGTAATAGCCAATGATGGGTTGAATGAGCAATCCGGTAACCGGAGCAGCAAGCCAAAGGATGGGCAATTCGTTTTCTTCCGCCCCCAATGTTTGAAAAATGCGACTGGTATTGGCATTTTGCAAGGCAAACCCGAATTGTATTCCTAAAAATCCGAAGCTCATATTCCAGATTTCCCAAAATGAAAGGCGACGTTGTTTCATGGTTTTTTTGTGCAATGTATAAAAAAAATCAAAGTGTAAGATGAACACAGAGAAAATGATGAACCGATGGAATGATGAAGCGATGAAATTATATAATGATGAAGGGATGTCTGAATCACGGATGAGGCGGATTAAAGGATTACGCGGAAGAAAGGGGTGTTGGGTTGAAGATGATGCAGAAAGATGAAAGGGTGCACCGCCCCAACATGCACCCCGCCTCTGAGGTTTCCCGCCCTGCGTTGTCGATACAATGGCGGGAACCTTGGATGAAAAAGGAGCAGCCATTAACTAGACTGCAGGATTTTGATTCAAAACGGTCTGAATCACGGATTATGCGGATGAAAATGAAGACCCATGAAATTTTTCCGTGTTTATAGTATTTTTGTTATAAACTCATAGCTTTCCCCCATGCCCAACCCCATCCGCAAATACGCCCTCCTCATTGAATTGTTGCAGCACGGCATTCATTCAAAAACAGCGGTTTTGAACTTTTTGGCGGATCATGGTTTTAACATTTCAGAACGAACCTTCGATCGCTATATCGAAAGCCTGCGCAATCAATTTGGAGTTGAAATTGAATATGATGTGCATCAAAACGGATATGCCATCAACAAAGCTTC
>JBIIVF010000055.1:0-14729 GCA_044339595.1 Bacteroidia bacterium | reverse complement strand
GAGACTTTTTTGCACATGCTCGAACTTTCTACCACTGCCAGTATTTTTGAAGAAAGTTATTCGATTCGGGATCATATCAGCTTTGAGTCTGAAAGGGGTTTCAAAGGCATTCGTCATTTGGGAACCATCCTACGCGCCATCAAAGACAACCGCGTGATTCGCTTCAACCATAAAAGATTTGAGAGTCCGGAAGAAAAACAATATGAGCTCGAGCCTCTGTTGCTGAAGGAATTCAGAAATCGTTGGTACGTTTTCGGTTATGCCCGAAATAAAGAGGAAATGCGTACTTTTGGTTTAGATCGAATCCTCGAAATCGACGTGTCTACCGAGGTATTTCCTGCCCGCTCTGGTTTTAATCCCAAAAGCCATTTTCAGTCTATCATCGGATTAAAAATGAGGCCTGAAGAAAAGCCTGAATATATTGTCATTCGCGTTGAAAAAGTGCAGGCTAAATACCTGCTGAGTCTGCCCATGCATGCTTCACAAGAGTTGCTGCGGGAAGAGGGTGACGATGCCTGCTTTAGTTATTTCCTCATCCCTAATTATGAATTCTATCAGCAAGTATTAATGATGGGCACCAAAGCCGAAATTCTTGAACCGGCGTATCTGCGAGAAAGATTCAAAGAGGTCATTCAGGAAATCGCCGCGAAATATCAACGATAAATCTTCTCGATTTTAACAAGTCGTAATTTATTTTTTAGGTACGACAATTTTTGGCGATGCGGCCGGTTTATTTTGATTTTCTAAATTAAGAGCATTATGAAAAAGAAAATCTTTAACCTGATTATTGTCGATGCTTCCGGAAGCATGAAAAGCAAAGAGGAGGAAGTGAAAGGCGGCTTGCGCATTTTACTTAAACAAATTGCCGATGATCATCGCACCCATCCGGAATTGGAAAACACAGTTTGCATCACAGATTTCTCTAATCATGATGATTTTCGGGTGCTCATTGATAATGCACCGGTGACGGGGCAAACAGATTTCGATGTAGAGCAATATGCGACCCGCGGCATGACCGCATTGTATGATGCCATTGGATTGTCGTTTAGGAAAATTCCTGCAGACACTGATTCTGCTTTTATTTCCATTTTTACAGATGGCGAAGAAAATGATTCAAAGGAATTTACGGCTGAAGGGGTAAAGCAACTTGTGGAAGAAGCACGTAAAAAGAATTGGGCTGTGGTTTTTATGGGAACCAGTGAAGCTTCTATGCTGCAGGCCAGAAGAATGGGTGTTTCAAATAAGAACTTGTTTATGTATCATAATTCAAAAGACGGAACTTCCTTAGCCTATCTTAAAATGGCCGAATCAAGAAAGAAAATGAGTGCCAAGCAAAAAACGGATGAATCTCTGGATGACTTAATGGAAGACTAATTCGAACGCTTTAAGATGAAATTATTGAATTGGATTTTTAAGAAGAATCCGGCACCCGCTTCTATTCCCTATCAACCCTCGCACGAAGATTGGAAGTTATTTCTAAAAATATGGTTTTCCATATTGCCGGATGAGCATAAAATAAAACAGAACGATGTTCGTCTATTCGAAGAAATTGTATCCATGGGTGCAAATTTTAAGGATCTTCCGTATGAGTTGTGGCTAAAAGAATGGTCTGTAGAATATAGCCGTAATCCGGATATTTTTTCAGAAGAAGTGTGTACGAAACTAAGCGCTTCCACCTTTAGTAAACGACTGAGGCAAACGCTTTTAGGGTTTTGTTCAACATTGATGGAGTCTGTTACCCCCACTCCGGATCGTCAAAATCAGTTCAAAAATATCTGTAATTTTTCAGGGTTAGAGCCGCAGGATATTCCTGAAAATGATGTAACGATGTAATGATGTAACGATGAAGCGATGTAATGATGAAGCGATGCAATGATGAAGGGATGAGATGATGAAGGGATGAAATGATGAAGGGATGTCTGAATCACGGATGAGGCGGATTAAAGGATTGCGCGGAAGAAAGGGGTGTTGGGTTGAAGATGATGCAGAAGGATGAATGGTTGCACCGCCCCAACATGCACCCCGCCTCTGAGGTTTCCCGCCCTGCGTCGACGATAAAATGGCGAGAACCTCGGCAGGACTGAGGAGCAGCCTGTATCTAGACTGTAGGATTTAGAATGAAAACGTTCTGAATCAGAATACCGTTTTGAAGCTAAAAATTACTTCTTTGCAGGCCTAAACGGATTCAAGAAAGAAATCAGCGATTGAGGCTTGCGGGTTTGTATCCAAACTTTTCCGTTACCCCTAAAGCGACAAACAAATCCTTCCCCGGAAAAGAAAAGAGATTTATAGCCACCGATGCGCGTAACGTTGTATTCAAGTCCTTCCGTGAAAGCGACAATATGACCGGTATCCACCACAAATTGCTCATTGACATCCAAGGCCATAATGCCACCGTAGCTATTGAACCATAGGTCGCCGCTACCACTGGCTTTGATCAAAAACAGGCCCTCTCCTGAAAAAAATGCTTTGGTAAGGCCCTGCCATTTCGATTCTACTTTGATGGCGGGATCGGAGGCTACAAAGGCGCTATTTTGAAGGTAAATGCTTTCATTGTTTAAATGAACATGAGCAATATCACCGGGTGCAGAAGGAGCAATGCTGAGCTCGCCTTGACCGTTTTGAGCGGTAAATTCATTAATAAAAATGGATTCTCCGGTGAGAAAACGGCCCAAGCCACCCTTAAATTGGGTTTTCATGTGTATGTTAGTATCCATCGTTGCCATGGCAGATGCTTCCACTTTCAAGGTCTCTCCGGCCGGAATCTCCACATTTAGAAAGCTATAGTCCGGGGCTTTTTCGATATTAAAATTGAAGTTCTTCATAACAATGACTTATCTGGGTTTAAGTTTAGATCCAACGGTCACACCAAAAGTTTTAGGATTGTGCGACTGACACCAAACGGTGCCGGTGCCTTTAAAGCGACAAACAAATCCCTCGCCTCCCAAAAAGGAAGAAATCCAGCTTTGCCCTGCTTTGCTGATGTCGAATTTCAAAGAGGGTTGAAAGGCTACAATATGTCCGGTGTCCACAATGTATTCTCCATTCACTTCTACCGGATAAATTTCTCCAAATGAATTAAGAATCACCTTTCCGGTGCCATTCACATTTAACCAAAACATGCCTTCACCTGAAAATACAGATTTTAGTCCCTGCCAGTTAAAATCAGCACTGATCCCCGCTTCAGAGGCGAGAAATGAACCACTCTGCACAATCAAGGACTCCTGGCTCAGGGTTTGAACGATCAAATCCCCGTGCAAGGTGGGAGCGAGATATATTTCTCCGCCCTGATCCCCGGCGGTGTAATGGTTGATGAAAAAACTTTCACCGGATATCACCCGTTTAATCCCCGACATGATGCCTCCTCCGCCTGATTTTTTATGGGTGGTGGTTTCAATTTGGATATGGCCGTTCATGGCAATCATGGCTCCCCCTTCTGAAGTGAGGGTTTCACCCGGATTCAAGCTTACTTTGGCCACTGAACAGGCCGGTTTCATTTGCAATTCAATCTGCATGGCTTTTTATATTTGTCTGTTAACCCACTTTACCAATCCACTGACACTGCGCGTTTGCAGGATAATCTTTCCTTTTCCGCGCACCCGCATCACAAACCCTTCTCCGCTTGTGAAACTCGAAATGAGTCCGCCCGACAATTGGGTCTTGATCTGAAATCCTTTCGGATACGCCACCAAATGACTCGTGTCAACAATTACTTCACCATCTACTTCACGTTCCACTAAACCGCCATATCCTCCGAAAACAACCTGGCCGTTACCGGTGATCTTCAATCGGAACAAACCTTCTCCTCCTATAAAAGAGTTTATGCCGGCCCATTCCAAACCGAGTTTGATGCCTTTTTCTGAGCAGATATAGGCGCCGGGTTGCAGATAAAGCGATTCTCCTTCATGGATTTGGCGCAGAATCACATCTCCGGGGAAACCTTGTGTGAGATGTAATTTTCGGCTTTCAGCAGTGTTATTCTTGAACTCATTGATAAACAGGCTCTCGCCTCCTAAAAACTTTTTTACCAAGGCCATGAAGATACCACCATTTAAACCAGCCTTTAAATCGAGCCCTGCATCCATGCTCGACATGGCGCCGGATTCGGTCATAATGGCTTCTCCGGGTGCCAGGCTCACTTCCAGATAACTGAAGGATGGTGCCCCTTTAATATTAATTTCCATCTTTATTCTTTAATGTTTGAATGCGTTTTTTTATAAGATCTAAATCTACCCCCAAATCTATGGTATTCTCATTTTCCCCTTTAATTTTTTGTAAATATTTAATACGATTTTTTGGATTGGGATGGGTACTGATGAAATCGGCAGATTCCGGAATGGGGTGTTCACTCCCAAGTTTTTCAAAGAAGGTAATCATACCATCGGTTTTGATATGTGCTTTTTGCAGCATCGCCATACCGGATTCATCTGATTCTTGTTCGTAATTTCGACTGTATTTCAGCGAGCCGAGGGTGGCACCGGCATTGATGACCTGGGTAGATATTCCGGTGACGTCGCCAACTAAGCCTCTGAAAATGAAGTAAATGCCCATATTTCCAATAATGCCGCGGAGATGATGTCGTCGGGTGACATGCGAAATCTCATGGGCGAGCACCCCGGCAATTTCTTCCGGATTATCCGCTTTTTCCAACAATCCGGAATGAATGATGATGGGGCCACCGGGCAAAGCAAAGGCATTGATTTCATCTTGTTGGATGACGGTGAATGAAAAGGAATATCCGGTGGTATCGATTTGATTTAATAGGATGGAGGTAATGCGCGCAATCTGTGCATCGAGGATAGAATCTTTCAAAATGGTTTTTCCTTCGAGTGCAGAGGCTTTCATGGTTTCACTCATCTGTGCTTCCAACGAGGTGGGAAAAAGTGAAGCCACGCGCTCAATAAGTCTGTCACTTTTCATGATTAAAAAGGCAAGCCCTCCAAGAATCCCTAAAATGACCAAACCGATGAAAAAGTAATTGCTGAATATATTGCGTTTTATTTTGCCTGAAACGCCGGCTGTTTCTTTCATCCATTTCAATTCATCGGCATCCAGAATTTTTAAATCGTCTGTATAAAAAGTAATACCTGAACGGTTTTTGTCTTTGAAATACAAAAAACGATTACCGGTTCCACCCCGTGTGATATCGAGTTGCTTGAGCGGAATCTGATCCAGACATTCATCATCCGAATAAAAACGCATTTGAGAGGCATCGATTCGAATCGAGCCGGACTTTCTGCCTTTTGGAAAGCGATCCGAAAGCAAAACGCCCTCGTATGTGTTTCCTCCTATCATATGGTATGAAAATTCTTTTTTACAAACTTATACAGCATGGCCGGTTTATGGGCAACCCCTTTTTGTTTTTCATCTAAAGCCACAACAAAAGAGGTCTTGAGGATCTTTCTTCTGAAGTTTCGCTTGTCAAGTGTCGATTGTAGGATGATCTCATACAATCGTTGCAACTGAGCCATGGTAAATTTCTTAGGCAATAGTTCAAATCCTACGGGCTCTATATAGATTTTATGTTTAAGGAAATTGAGTGCTTTTTGGAGGATTTCATTGTGATCAAAAGCCAGGATCGGTAATTCATCGATCGGTTTCCAGATAGCATTTTGAGCGAATCCTCTGGGGGTAGGCTTATAGAATTCTTTCTTCACCAAAGAGGTATACGCAACGGTAATAACGCGTGCCTGAGGTACTTCACGAATTCTTTGTAACCATAGAATATCCTTTGGTTTGCTTATTCGCTGCGGGTCTCCGAAGGTGTATACTTGTTCTAAATAGATATTTTCCAGATTGGTCAGTTCTTTCAAAACCCTGCTCGCTGCTTGATCCAGCGTCTCGTCTTCATAGATCAAATCGCCGGGCAAAGCCAGCAAATCATCTTCATGTTCAGTTGTTTTCGGAGATCGTTCTATCAGTAAAACTTCCAGATTATTGTCTCCAAACCCAAATATCACGCAGTCAACGGAGATATTTGGGTTTATGGCATGGTTGGTCATTTTAGGGTAATTGGCATGCGAATTTAGTATATTATCCATTCTTAGTGAATCGTCATGGGTCGATGTGCCTTTTTCCTGAATTGGAAATGAATTCATTCAAAAATTTTTCAATAAATGACATTATTTCGCACTTGAAAATTGTGGACATTTTATTTTTACAACAGCACTTTTTTCTTCAATTTTGAATCACAATTTGAAAAGATTGAGGGATCAATTTGAATCATCCATCCAAGACAAAGGATAATGACAAGATTTGAAACTGAATCACCCGAATTGATTGATAACGAAATTTTTAGCTGAATTTTATGAAAGTGTTAGAAATACACTAAGTTTGTCATCATACAAAAATTACAAATATGATAGTAGTTGCTGACAGTGGCTCAACCAAATGTGACTGGATTATCATTCGCCAGGATGGTGAATTTATTGGCACACATACCATGGGATTTAATCCTTTTTTTCATTCAACAGCGTTGATTGAAAATGAACTAAACGCCAATGAAACCCTCCATAGACATAGGTATCAGGTGAGTGAGGTCTATTTTTATGGTGCCGGATGTTCAAGTGAAGCGAGAAATCAAATTGTTGCTGCAGCCTTGCAGGCGGTATTCCCGGCAGTAAATACCATTAAAGTAGATCACGATTTAACCGGTGCAGCGTTGGCAACAGCTAAGGATGCACCAGGAATTGCATGCATTATCGGCACCGGATCGAACAGTTGTTATTTCGACGGCAACAAGGTGCATGAATCAGTTCCTGCATTGGGGTTTATCTTAGGCGATGAAGGTTCAGGTGCATATTTTGGAAAAATCCTTTTATCTAAATTTCTTTATAACAAACTGCCTGCAGATTTGCATGCAGCCCTGAAAGAAAGATACGATATCAATAAGGAGAAAATATTCTACCACGTTTATAATCAGCCCAACCCGAATGTGTATTTGGCGTCTTTCATGCGATTTATGTCTGACCACCGCGATCATCCTTTTTTCAAGGAAATGATTTACAAGGGTTTGGCAAGCTTCATCAATATTCATGTTTGGTGCTATGAAAACTTCAGAGAAGTGCCGGTACATTTCGTAGGTTCAATAGCGCATTATTTTAGGGAAATTCTCAATGAAGTGGCTGTAAATCACCGGTTTACGATCGGAAAGATAGAGCAAAAACCGGTTGAAGCCCTTGCCAGATTTCATATGAGAGAACACATTATTCAAAAAGACTAATGCTCAAGGCCTGTATTTTTGATTTGGATGGAGTGCTCACGGATACGGCTGAATTTCACTTTCAGGCGTGGAAGAAAATGGCAGAGGAAGTCAACTATGATTTGACCCTCGAAAAAAACGAATTACTCAAAGGGGTAAGTCGCGGTGCATCGCTTGATTTGATTCTGGAATGGGCCGGTGCAGATCCTCGAATGGATCTAAGCATTAAAAACCGGTTGATGGATCAGAAAAATAAGCATTACCTGGGGCTGGTCAATACATTGAGTCCGACGGATCTTTTCCCCGGCGTGATGGATTTCTTTAAAGAAATTAAAAATCAAGGTCTTAAAATAGGATTGGGCAGTAGCTCGAAAAATGCTGTGTTCATATTGAAAAAACTGGGGATTCTTGAATGGTTTGATGCCATTTCAGATGGGAATAATTTCGTTCATGGAAAACCCGATCCGGCTGTTTTCATTGCCGCCGCAAACATGTTGCAGGAAGAACCTGCGGATTGTCTGGTTTTTGAAGATGCGCAGGCAGGCGTAGATGCTGCCATAGCGGCCGGGATGAAATGCATCGGAGTAGGAAATCCGGACAATCTGATCGGCGCAGTTGAGCATATTCCCGGGTTACAGAAAGCTGATTTAAAGCGATACTTGGCCTTGTACCTTTAATACCGTATTTTTCCCCTCCGAATTGATCAAATTGCAGCGCAATTCATGAAAAACTATATCAAACACCATCCCTGGAAAATCATCGAAGAAGGTTTCCATGCGGATTATGCCATGGTTTCAGAAAGTATCTTCAGCCTTGGTAATGGACGAATGGGTCACAGAGCCAATTTTGAGGAAAATTATTCAGGTGAATCTCTACAAGGTTCGTATTTGGGAGGAATTTATTACCCGGATAAAACAAGGGTGGGCTGGTGGAAAAATGGCTATCCTGAATATTTTGCTAAAGTGCTCAATTCGGTCGATTGGATCAACATCGGAATCATATTGAATGGCGAAATTCTGGATCTAAACCGCGCTGAAATTCAATCTTTTACCCGTGAACTCGATATGCAACACGGCATATTATTTCGTCAATTTACGGTTGTTTTGCAGAACGGCATCCAATTGAAGGCACAATTCAGAAGAATTTGCAGTCTGAACGATAAAAATCTTGGATTGATTGATGTGAAATTGGAAGTGGACCAAGATTGCAACATCGTCATTGAATCCGGATTGAATGGGGATGTCAGAAATCAGGATGCCAACTATGACGAAATGTTTTGGAATAGCCATGGCACCGGACATGAAGCATCAAAGGCCTGGATCCATCAAAGTACCCGCAAAACGGGATTTGAAATCGTTGCAGCTACCACCACCAGAGTGCAACATGAACAAAATCAAGTGGTTGGAGTGAACACCTCGGCAGATTTAAGTGCCGGTCATCGATTTAGCTTCTCTGCACAATCCGGAAAGGAAATTTCCGTGCAGAAATACGTGGCCATCACCAGTTCTTTTCACTGCTCCAAAGAAATGCTTAAAAAGGAGGCCTTTCATACACTGGATCAATCTTTAGATATACAACAGGCGGAGTTGTTTAACCGACATGCGGCCCTATGGCTCGAAAAATGGAAGGAATCGGATATTATCATCGAAGGAGATATCGCTGCACAACAAGCCATTCGCTTCAATATCTTTCAGTTATATCAGACGTATACGGGTGAAGATCCCAGATTGAATATCGGTCCAAAGGGATTTACCGGCGAGAAATACGGCGGTAGCACTTATTGGGATACGGAAGCGTATTGTCTGCCATTTTATATGAGCACAGCTTCTGAGCAGGTCGCACAAAATCTTCTTTTGTATCGTTACCATCATTTAGGGAAGGCCATTGACAATGCTGAGAAGCTGGGATTTAAAGACGGCGCCGCATTGTATCCAATGGTAACCATGAATGGAGAAGAATGCCACAATGAATGGGAGATTACTTTTGAAGAAATCCATCGAAACGGAGCCATTGCTTACGCCATTTTCGACTATATCCGATATACCGGAGATGCGGAATACATGGGAAAGTATGGTTTGGAAGTACTCATAGGTATCGCCAGATTTTGGGCTCAAAGATTGAATTGGTCAAAAAGCAAGAACCAATATGTGATACTGGGAGTAACCGGTCCGAACGAATTTGAGAACAATGTAAACAACAATTGGTACACCAATAAATTGGCCGCTTGGTGCATGAGATATACTGCTGAAGAAATAGAAAAACTGCAGCAGCAAAATATGGAAGCATATAATCGTGTGGTAACGCGTTGCCGTGTCAAAGATTCCGAAATATCAGATTGGGAAACAAAGTCGTCAGAGATGTTTTTTCCTTACGATGCTGATTTGGATATATTTCTGCAACAAGATGGATTTCTCGACAAGGAAATTATCCCGGTTTCTGAACTAAATCCTTCCGAAAGACCCATTGTGGAGCATTGGAGTTGGGACCGCATCCTCCGTTCCTGTTATATCAAGCAGGCCGATGTTTTGCAAGGGATGTACTTTTTTGAAGATGAATTTGATCATGATACTTTGCGACGACATTACGATTTTTATGAGCCGCTGACAGTTCATGAATCATCTTTGTCGCCTTGTGTGCATTCGATTCTGGCAGCCAGACTGGGAGATGAACAAAGGGCGTATGAATTTTATCTCAGAACATCAAGGTTAGATCTGGATGATTATAATAACGACACCCGAGATGGTTGTCATATTACCAGCATGGCAGGCACCTGGATGAGCATCACCCGAGGATTTGCAGCCATGAAAGTTGAAAATGATTTGTTGAGCTTTTCGCCCTTTATTCCCGGAGCATGGAATTCTTACTCATTCAAGGTTCGATTTAGACAAAATCTGCTGGAAGTAATGGTGACGCAGGACGTAATTGAGGTCAAGAATCTCAGTGGTCCGGCACTCGATATTCGAATATATGATCAATCCTATCACTTAAAACAGGATATTACCATCCATCGGAATCAAACAACGCACTGATGATAAAATTAAGAAGGAACCTTGCGATTTTGAGTTGCATTTTTGGCTTGGTAGCCTGCAATTTTCAGAAAAAAATATCTCCTTTTCCGGAATCCTCTGAATGGTACGGTCTGGCCATGCCGCAATGGCTCACCGGAGATACAACCATGCTTTTTACAGCGGATTATTTTTACAAAGACGGCCAATTTGATAGCCTCATTCCTTTTGAAGGGATCAAAGTAGATTATCATCCCGGCTCCGCGCATTTCAAAGTGATCAAAACGACCCGCGATAAACACTTGTTTGGATTGAATTTTTACAAAGGCGGATATGTATATCAGCTAGTATTAAAAAATCGTCCTAAATACGAACATCTGTTTTCATTCCAAGGTTCTGCACAAACTCAAAATGTGGCTGTGAAAGGTGATTTTAACGGCTGGAATGCCGGTTTATCTCCCATGCAAAGGGAAGCCAATCATCTTTTTAGTAGCCGTGTAAAAATGGCTCCCGGAGAATATGGTTATCAACTGGTGGTAGATGGGAAATCTATACTTGATCCTGCAAATCCATCCTCTAAAAGCAATGGAATGGGCGGTATGAATTCTTTGTTGAAGGCCCATTTGCCTGAACCGGGTTTGAAGTTGGCTGCAGATCGATTTGATCAGGAGTCCATCAACCTTGAAATGAGCGGCCAGGCAACTCAAATCATGGTCTTGTGGGATAATCATCCTTTGTCTTTTGAAAAGACAAAAGGCTCGACCATCAATATTAAAATTCCTAAAGAAGCGAAACACATCAAAAGGAGTTTTATTCGGGCATTTGCAGGCAACCAACATGGTCATTCGAATGATATATTGATTCCGCTGGAACATGGCATCCCGTTGACGGATGTGAAATTAACGGATCGATCAGATTTGGAAAGAACCGTCATGTATTTTGTGATGATTGATCGTTTTTTAGATGGCGATGCTACCAACAACCATCCCTTGAAAGACCCAACGGTATTTTCCAAAGCAAACTATCAGGGCGGTGATTTACAAGGTATTTTGTCCCAACTTAAAAAAGGATATTTCAATGATCTTGGGGTCAATGCCCTTTGGATTTCGCCCATTACACAGAATCCGATGGATGCATGGGGTCAGTTTCGTGATCCGGATACCCGATTTAGTGGATATCATGGTTATTGGCCGGTGAGCAGCAGTCAGGTAGACTTTAGATTTGGAAATGAGGCTGTTTTGAGGGAGTTGCTCAGCGAAGCGCATAAAAGAGGCATCAATGTATATCTCGATTATGTAGCCAACCATGTGCATAAAAGTCATCCGGTGTACCAAAAACATCCCGATTGGGCTACTTCTCTTTATCTCCCGGATGGTACGCTCAACACCGAGCGGTGGGATGACCACAGGTTAACCACCTGGTTTGATACTTTTTTACCTACCTTGGATTTAGAAAACCATCGGGTGGCCGACTATATGTCGGACTCTGCACTTTTCTGGATGGAGAATTACGAATTTGACGGATTTCGGCATGATGCCACCAAACATATTCCGGAGAGTTTCTGGCGCATTGTAACCCGAAAAATGAAGGCAGAGGCCGCCGCTAAAAACATTGAGAGATTTTATCAAATCGGAGAAACCTATGGCAATCCGGAATTGATTTCCGGGTATTTGGGAAGCGGATTGCTCGATGCTCAATTCGATTTTAACCTATATGATGCCATGCTTCCTGCCTTTGCCTATGGCGAAACCTCTTTTGGTCCGCTCATGACCGAACAGACCCGAAGTATCAGCTATTACGGAAATCATCATTTAATGGGCAACATTACAGGCAATCAAGATAAGCCCAGATTTATTTCGTATGCCGACGGACAATTGCCACGTAACATTGCCGGAAACGAATACAAGAGAATGGGGTGGAAGGATGCCGTTAAAGGCGTGCATCACGACACAGCTTACAAGAGAATGGCCCTGATGCAAACCTATTTGCTCACCATTCCGGGAATTCCGGTGATTTATTATGGCGATGAATTTGGGATGCCCGGTGCCGGAGATCCTGATAATCGCCGCATGATGAAATTTGATCAACTGAGTCCACAAGAAATGGCCTTAAAAAACCATATTAAACAATTGACGGTACTAAGATCAAAGCACCCCTGCCTGGTTTATGGCGATTTTAACTTCGAGCCGGGATCTGACCAAGTGATGGTATATACAAGACGGTATTTTGATGAAATAGCGGTGGTTTGTGTGAATAAATCAGACCAACCTCAAAAGACGAAATTGACCCTACCTGCAGGGTTTAATAGGGTGAAAGAAACTGTGATTGCATTAGGGGCCAACATAACCTTTACTAAAAATCAAATCGAATTGACGGTTCCTGCCCATGCTTCTTCTGTTTATATTGTGGTAAAAAATAAAAAGTGATATGAAAAAAGCGATTCACCTTGGTTTGATGCTGTTGTTGGGTTTCACCCTATCCTGTGGCAAGAAGCAGTCGAAAAATGAAGCGATTACACCTTCTGAAAAAGTGGCTGATTGGATGCCCAAAGCCATTATTTATGAAGTGAACTTGAGGCACCATACCCCGGAAGGCACATTGGCAGCATTTGAAAAGGAACTTGATAGCCTGAAGGAACTTGGAATCAATTTACTTTGGTTTATGCCCATACAGCCCATCGGCATTGAAAAAAGAAAGGCCAAAGGGGATTTATTTGCTGCAGATATTGCCGATTCTATTGAACGAGAAAAGTATCTCGGAAGTCCCTATTCGATCATGAATTATACCGATGTTAATCCGGATTATGGCACTTTAAAGGAATTCAAAGCTTTGGTGGATCAATGTCATCAAAAAGGATTCAAAGTCATCCTTGATTGGGTGGGTAATCACACTTCTTGGGATCATCCCTGGATCAAGGCCCATCCTGATTGGTATACTAAAAACAAAACAGGAGAAATTACGGATCCATTGAATGAAAAAGGAGAGTCGATTGGTTGGACCGATGTGGCCGATTTGAACTATGAGAGTAAAGATCTTTGGAAAGAGATGACTGCCGCCATGAAGTTTTGGGTGGATGAATGTGATGTGGATGGATTTCGTTGCGATGTGGCCATGAATGTGCCCGCTGACTTTTGGGAATATGCCAAAAAGGAACTAGAAAAATCCAAACCGGTTTTTATGCTTGCCGAATCTGAAGAGCATGACATGCGTCAGTTTGATACCGCATTTAATGCTTATTACGGATGGGAAATGCACCATGTGATGAATGAAATCTATAAGGGGAATAAGTCGCCACGATATCTTGATACTTTGCTGCAAAGCAAGAATAAAAAGTTTAAGTCTGAAGTTTTCGCCATGAATTTCATCACCAATCACGATGAAAACAGTTGGAACGGAACAGAGTTCGAACGGATGGGTGAAGCTTGGAAAGCGATGGCGGTTTTTGCCTTTACAACACCGGGAATGCCATTGATGTACACCGGACAAGAAAAGGGTTTGAAGAAACGACTTCGTTTTTTTGAAAAAGATACCGCAGTGGCTTCCGGCGATTTTGATTATTTCGGGTTTTATAAAGCACTTTTGGCGGTTCGGCAATCGAATGAAGCTTTGTGGGCGAAACCTGATAACAAGCAAATAACTTTTATTCCGACTTCTAATCCCAATCTTTTGATGTACACCAGAGAAAGTGGTTCGAACAAATTGAGGGTCATTATCAATATGTCGAAGGAGACGCTTAAAGTGACACCGAATCTCCCTGAAAACGCCAAATATTTGATTATGGATGGCTATAATCGTGACAAGAACACTATAAATCCATGGGGATTTGTAGTGGTGAAATATTAAAGGTTCAAGAATCGAAATCATTGATTATCGGTCATTTGAATTGTGTCTTCTGATGGAATTCTCTTGACAATTCAAAATAGAATGTGCATAATCGCAACCTCAATGGGGGATTAGCTCAACTGGCTAGAGCGTCCCGAAAGAAATTTCGGGAAGGTCATCGGTTCGAACCTGAATCATAAAAGATTCAAATTCATAAAGCCAACAGTTTTTCTTGATAATATAATTTGAAAAGTGCATTTTTGCAGCCGCTTTGGGGGATTAGCTCAGCTGGCTAGAGCGCTTGCATGGCATGCAAGAGGTCACCGGTTCGACTCCGGTATTCTCCACTAGGAAGTAGATAAAGCTCGGGTTGACCGGGCTTTTTTTATTTGTATAATCTTCACCCGAGCTTTATCACTTCCTGGTGGACTCGCAGCGTATCCGAGGTACGAGGATTCTGCTGCGGGACAAGCTCTTCAAAAAATTACCTTGATTGTACTTTTTAGCGTATCCGAGGTACGAGGATTCTGCTGCGGGACAAGCTCTTCAAAAAATTACCTTGATTGTACTTTTTAGCGTATCCGAGGTACGAGGATTCTGCTGCGGGACAAGCTCTTCAAAAAATTACCTTGATTGTACTTTTTAGCGTATCCGAGGTACGAGGATTCTGCTGCGGGACAAGCTCTTCAAAAAATTACCTT
>JBIIVF010000123.1:0-7051 GCA_044339595.1 Bacteroidia bacterium | reverse complement strand
GCTTGACCAATAATAATCGGTCCGCTTCCTATGATTAAAACTGAATGAATGGATGTATCTTTGGGCATCGAAACTAATTGATGGGTATAAAATTGGGCAAAGTTAAGATATTTTGAGCGGCTTGAACCAAATAAAGATGGACGTTTTTCAATGGAATTCATCCACAATCTGTTACCGCAGATGGGGAAATGGCAAGGAATTGATGATTGCCTTTCATGGCTATGGCCTGGATGGCACTAGTTTTTTTCATATTTCAGATCGGCTGCTGGATAAGTATACCTGGATTGCCATTGACCTGCCATATCAGGGAAGAACGCGCTGGCGTGAACCCGGAATTTTAGGGGAGGAAGAATTGTGTCTGCTGATTAAACAGTTTTTAAAACACATCGGACACACCGAAAAGGTGAATCTATTGGCTTACAGCATTGGCGGCAATTATACTTTGGGTCTCGTGCACCGTGCACCCGAGCTGATTGACAAATTGATTTTAATAGCCGCTGATGGACTGAAGTTTAAACCCATGTTTTGGTTCATCACAAAAACATGGCTGGGGCGTGCCTTTTTTAAGGGATTTGTTGTGATGCCGCAACCTTTTTTCTGGTTAATTTCTTTGAGCAGAACGTTGAAAATATATCCCCCGCGGGTGCTCACTTTTTTCTATGAGAGCATCGCCACCCGAAACAAAAGAGCTGCGCTGATGTTACGGTGGATCAGCGTGAGCCGCATCCTGCCCTCACAAAAGGAGGTGGTTAGGGTCATCAACACCCACCATGTGCCGGTTTATCTCATATTTGGCAAAAGAGATCAGGTGATTCCGGTTCAAAACGCAGAAAGGTTCAATGCAAAACTAAAAAACAGCCGTTTGTGTATTCTTGATCAGGGCCATCAGTTGTTGACAAAACAAAATGCTGCACAGCTCGAAGAACTGATTCGTTAGGAGGTTGGATTAGATGATATCCTCGCTAACAAAATATTCAACGATGTGCTGGCGTAAAAAGGATTCCTGTTCGAAAACGTCCAAATAGGGCATGTCTTTTACTTTTTCCCAATGAGGCCATCCATTCTCGTCTAACCCTTCCAGTTTGTAATATCCACCGGTACTGAATACGCGGCAAACCGCTATGTGCATGAGTTGCACTTTTTCTTCTTTGGCAAATTCGCTTCGCGCAGTGCCCAATTCGCGGATGCCAATCAGCAGCAAGACTTTATTCATATCCGGTTTTTGACCAAATTGCTCGGTCAAAAAGTCCAGAATCTCATTCCATTTGAGGTTTATTTCAGGGAGCATACCGGCAAAGCTACACAAAGCTAGGCAAATAGCATGGCCAAACGGATGTCTTCATAGTTGATGCTGCCTTGAAGCATGCCGTAAACCGTACCCAATTTGATGGAGCCATCGGCAGCAAAATTTTCGGGATTCTGTTCACTTTTTATTTGTTCGCAAATGGCAGAAACCTGTTGAACAATCAATGCACCGGGATGAAAGGCTGAAAAGTCTTTGATGACGCCGCGTTCCCGAATTTTCACCAAATGAGAAGCAATGGTGCCCGGGCTCAATCCTCTTTCCTTGGCAATTTTATCCAGGGTATATCCTTTTTGAACGAGCTCTGCGGTGAGTGCATAGGTGTCTGCTTTAGCAGTTCTTTTATGGCCGCAAATTTTCACCGGTTCGAGGGACCCCCCGCACTGGAGGATGAAGGCATTAAAAGAGGCTTGCAGGGTTTCAAAATCCAGACTTGCATCGGTCTGATCGCTTAATTCCCTGAATCGATTGTCTGCTTTCAACACGAGTGGGTCTGATTCTAGGGCTTTTAAATTTATGCCGGTGAGCTTCAGTCCTTCAAGACTGCGCAAACGCGATAAGGCCACATAACCTTGCCCGCGTTCAAATGTTCTGCTTAAATCAACCTCAGCGGCATCCAAAGTCATCCCTTGGCTTTTGTGCACCGTAATGGCCCAGGCCAGGCGCAAAGGTACCTGGGTAAAGGTGGCCAGAGGGCGGCCTTTTTCGTCATCTACCGACCATACCTGTTCGTCGGCAACCACTTCCCGGCCGTTGTTCAGGCGCACCACCGGCAATTCCGTTTCTTCTGTGTAAGATACCACTTCGCCCAAGGTGCCGTTCATGTATCCTTCATCATAATTGTTTTTGACAAACATCACTTTCGATCCGATTTTCAAGGGTAATTTCTCGTAAGTGAGCACGGTTTTCTTCAGCGTTTCCAATAGTTTTCGATTCCCTTTGGTGCGGGCGGTGTATTCTCGCTTTTTGCCGGATAGATTTTCTAAAAAACGGAAATTCAGCTCGTCTACGTCCGCATTATGGGTAAAAAGACGGGTAGCAGCCCCCATCAATTCGTTGTGCATGGTGGCTTTGAGTTTATCCATGCTATCGTGCGTAACCAGGCCGGCCCGCATTTCATTGAGGATATCATTCAGGTCTTTGCCGTGGAGCTGACGGTATTGTTCGGTCAAATAACAAACTTGCAAATCGGCTTGCACCCATAAGGGCGACATAAAAGCAAATCGATCGCGGTTTTCTTCCTGTCGATCGGTCACCGGCGGCAACTGAAAAAAATCCCCACACAAAACAATTTGTATTCCCCCAAAAGGCATTTCGTTTTTCTTGAAGGTTTTTAACACGAGGTCTACCATTTCGAATTGCCTGCGATGCAGCATGCTGATTTCGTCAATGATCAGCACTTTGCAATGTTCCAAGCTTTTCTTGAGATAGGACCTTTCCTGTAAATGCTTCAGGTCGGCATAACTCAATTGATCTTTCACCCCGATGCCCGACCAACTGTGGATGGTCATGCCGTTTAAATGGGTCGCAGCAATGCCGGTGGATGCGGTGATGGCCACCGGGATTTTGTGTGACTTTAGGTATTGGATATACTGATTCAGCACATAGGTCTTGCCCGCACCGGCGCTTCCGGTGAGCAATACATTTCTGCCTGATTTCAATATGGCCAAGGCTTTTTCCTGATTCATGGTGTTAATCGACTGAATGGCAAATTTAGTGAAAGAGAACTCAGGCAGTCGGTATTAATCATTTGAATTCTCATGTAAATGCTTGAACCCCTGAATGAAGGCTTTTGAAACGCCCCAGAAGTCATATTCATGGTTAAAAGTTGTAAAATTGCAGTCAATATTGAACCATGACAACCGCCAAATCAGGAGAAGAACATAAAGTTACCTTAAACATAGCCCGAAAAGCGTGGAAACTGATGTGCACGGCCCGCGCCATGGCAGCCATCTATGACGAAAATCGTCAGATCACCAAATACGTGCACAGCACCAGCAAAGGCCACGAAGCCATTCAATTGGCTACCGCCTTTCATCTTAAATCCATCGACTGGGTGGCGCCGTATTATAGAGATGAAAGTCTTTTGCTGGGTATTGGGATGGTACCTTATGAACTCATGCTTCAGTTGCTCGCCAAGGCCGATGATCCTTTTAGCGGAGGCAGAACCTACTATTCACATCCTTCGCTGATGCGGGAGGACATGCCTAAAATCGGACATCAAAGCAGTGCTACCGGCATGCAAGCCATTCCTACAACCGGCATTGCCCATGGCCTCAAATATCTCGAAAGTCAAAATCTGCTCAAAGGAGCCGAAAAGCCGGTGGTGATTTGCTCTATTGGCGATGGATCCATTACTGAAGGAGAAGTTTCAGAAGCATTTCAAATGGCGGTGTTGCATCAGCTTCCGATCCTGTATCTGGTGCAGGATAACGATTGGGGCATCAGTGCCAACGGAAAGGAAATGCGCGCGATGGACGCCTATGAATATGCCGCAGGATTTAAAGGCATGGAACGCCGACGCATCAATGGGTCGGATTTTGGATCTTGCTATTCCGAAATGGGAGAGGCCATCGACTGGCTGCGAGAGAATCGCAAACCCATTTTGGTACATGTGAGTGTGCCCTTGCTCGGTCATCATACCTCCGGAGTGCGCAGCGAATGGTATCGCGATGATCTGGAATCGCATCAAATGAGAGATCCGTTTCCGGTGATGAAATCGCTCATGACTCAACTCGGAGCCGATGAAGAAGAACTGAATCAAACTCAACGAGAAGCCGAAGAATTTGTGCGGACTGAGTTTCAAAAGGCGGTAGATGCCCTTGAACCGGCACCGGAAACACTGATGAATCATGTGTTGGCACCTACACCCGTTACGGAAGAACGAGGCGTCCGCGAACCGGAAGGCGCTGAAAAGGTGATTATGGTCGATGCGGCTTTGTTCGCCATGGATGAGATCCTGAAAAAACATCCCGAATCCTTGCTATATGGACAAGATGTAGGGATCCGTTTGGGGGGCGTTTTTCGTGAAGCCGCTACCCTGGCGCAGAAATACGGCACCGACCGGGTTTTTAATACTCCTATTCAGGAAGCATATATTGTGGGTTCAACCTCCGGCATGAGTGCAGTAGGATGTAAACCCATTGTTGAAATTCAGTTTGCCGATTATATATGGCCGGGCATCAATCAACTCGTGACAGAGCTGAGTAAAAGTGGATATTTGAGTCGCGGGAAACACCATGTGCAATCCCTGATTCGTGTGCCTACAGGAGCTTACGGTGGCGGTGGACCTTATCATTCGGGAACCGTAGAATCGAGTATTTTGCCGATCAAAGGGATCAAAGTGGTGTATCCGAGCAATGCAGCGGATATGAAAGGATTGATGAAAGCCGCCTTTTACGACCCCAACCCGGTGGTGATGTTTGAGCACAAAGGACTTTACTGGAGCAAAGTTCCCGGAACAGAAGGCGCCAAATGCCCTGAACCCTCAGAAGATTATATCATTCCTTTAGGAAAAGCCAGAATTGCCCGTTTTGCTTCTGAAGAATCGATTAAAAAAGGCAACAGCGTGGGCATCATTACTTACGGAATGGGGGTGTGGTGGTCTGAAGCCGCAGCCAGGAATTTTGACAACAATATAGAGATTCTTGATTTGAGAAGCTTGAGTCCTTGCGATGATGAAGCCATTTACGCACAAGTGAAAAAGCATGGCAAAATTCTGGTGTTGACAGAAGAAACCCTCAACAACAGTTTTGCCGAAGCCATAGCCGGCAGAATTGCCCGGGAGTGCTTCGAATGGCTCGATGCGCCGGTTCGGTCGATGGGATCTGCCAACGTGCCGGCGGTGCCGTTAAATATGGGGTTGGAAAAGGTGATGCTTCCGAATGCGCAAAAAGTTACGGAAGCGTTGGAGGCACTGTTGGCTTATTGAAAGAAAATCCCACCCTTCAAGGGAGCCCCACCCTTCAAGGGTGGGGCTCCCTTGAAGGGTTAAAAAAAGTATAAAATGAAAAATACCAGCATCCGTTTTATCCTCGGCATCGTGGCAGGGTTAATCGCCGGCGTTTCAGCCATCATGGCCTTTGAAACCGTCAGTCATAGCCTTTTCACACTTCCGGAAGGAATGGACCCCATGGCTCCTGAAACCGGCAAGTATGTCATGGACAACGCTCCAATTTTCGCCATTTTTATGATCCCATTGGGTTGGATTGCGGGTGCCTTTTTAGCTTCCCTAACCGCAAGTCTGGTATGCAAAAGCAGGGCAAGAATGTACTTTTTTATCTTTGCCGGGTTGATTACCGCGGCTTCTGTTTTTAACCTGATCAACATTCCGAGTCCATGTTGGATGTGGGCCATGGCGCTGCTGTTCATCTTTCCGGCTTCGTTGTTAGGCAGTCGATTGGCAAACCGGTAAAATCTCACCATCAGAATTCAAGGTAGTTAAGTTGATTCTTCCGGAAATTAAAACGCCTAAAAAACTATGGTTTACATATCCCTCACTACCCCTTCGCCTGATTTTAATCCAAGCATTCCCGATTTATATGGAAGCAGCCAATTGGGCTAACGCCGGAAGTATTTCAACCCATTTCCTCCAACCACGATAAAATCTCCGGGCATATATTGAAATTTAATTCCGTATTCATCTTCAATTTCAAAATAGCTAAAAATGCCCACTTCTGATTTGGGGTGGATAGGCGCATATTTGTTTTCAGGGTCTCCCCCGTTGGCTATGGCCATAAGTTCAGGATGTTGGACATTGATAAATCCCTTACGGGTTTGAGATTCTTGTGCCGAGCAATGGTAAATGCAAATCCAGAAGATGATGAAAGAAATATATTTTTTTCTGAAAAGGGGGTTCATGCTGTTGAGAGACGCTAAGAAATAATCCATCATGATAGTACCATTGAGATAGAAACGATAAATTCATCAGAACTATTCAAAGCCGGTGTCATTTTTTCAATCCATTTCCTTAAAGTTTTGATTATCAGCATTAAAAAATCATAGATACTTTTAAATTATTGGATATCCGGTCTTTTGGTAGTCGAATATCAAAATTACCTCCCTTGAACCAATCATCGCAGCATAGCTGTCTCATCAAAAATTCCATACATTTGTCTGACTCATTGAATCCTATGAAAAACTCAATTCTTCTGGCTGTTTGCCTTTCCTCTCTTTTACTGTCATCCTGCGATAAAAAAAATCAACAGGAATCCAATCAAACGGCATCCGATTCAACGGCCCACGACAGCCTCGACATCTATGCAACCGTATCTCTGACTACTGATCTCGGTAAGTTGACTGAAGATGAAAAAGCTATGTTGCCGCACCTCATCAAAGCGGCCATGGTGATGGATGGGCTGTTCTGGGAACAAAGTTATGGCGACAAAAACGCCCTTTTATCGTCTATTCAAGATGAAAAACTGCGTCGATTTGCAGAGATCAATTACGGTCCATGGAACCGACTTGATAACAACCAACCGTTTATACCGGGCGTAGGTCCTAAACCGGCCGGAGCCAATTATTACCCGGCTGACATGACCAAAGAGGAACTGGAAGCGGCCAGGGTGGTAGACAAAAAGGGACAATATTCAGTCATTCGCCGCGATAGCACCGGTAAACTCTATAGCATTCCGTTTCATGTGGTTTATAAAGATAAACTCATCATTGCTGCCGGCCATCTGAGAACCGCTGCCCGCATTTGCAAAGATGCCTCCCTGAAAAAATATCTCAACCTTCGTGCGGATGCCC
>JBIIVF010000122.1:0-7133 GCA_044339595.1 Bacteroidia bacterium | reverse complement strand
AAGGCATTTCGGAAACATGAATAGGTGCACCCCCTATCGGTGTAATCCTTTCATCCGCATCATCCGTGATTCAGACTGTCCTTCAAGGTTCCCGCGATTTTAACGCGGAGAAGGGCGGGAAACCTCAAAGGTTGAGGTGGAAGTGGACGCCCTTCTCGATACGCGCCTATGAGCATCAGAATAGAATTTTCAAGATTTAATAAGGGTGCTAATCGAAGTGACAAACGTTTTTCCCTGATGTCAGTTCGAGTAAGCGTCCCGGAGCAGCGCGGAGGGAAACGCTGTATCGAGAACGACATGAGGGGAGAAGCCTTACCAAGTTAGAAGGCAGAAATTAAAAAGCCCGTTTTGCATCAGCAAAACGGGCTTTTTTAAAATTAGAAGTTAGCAGGCAGAAATTAGAAATATTATCTCATTAACTGCACTTTATTGACTCTCATATCTGAGTTGGAAGAGTAACGCACCAGGTACATACCATTTGGCAGGTCAGAGGCATCTACGGTGAAGGTGGTGTAATCACCTTCAAACATTTGTCCTTTGAAGATTTCTTTCACTACCCGGCCGGTCATATCGGTGAGGTTGATGCTTACTTCTTCTTCAAACAAGTTAAAGAATTCGATGTTGAGCTCATGGGCAAAAGGGTTAGGATATACTTTGTAGAGGTCTTCCATTTCATCAAAAACATATCCTCCTTGCTTGCTTGGTGTAGCACCGCAGGCACCCATGGCGAAATTTTTGCTGAGATAAAAAGGCACCAAAGAAAGTTGCACATTAGCGGTGGTCAATCTTCTTCCACTCTGAATGCACATGGTCACACGACCTGGATATGGGCTTGTGGCGTCCATCACATATTGTTTGATGCTCATGGTATCCTGGCAACCGAAAGAATCGGTAACGGTGGCTTTATACCAAGCACCTAAAGTTGGGCAAGCGTTAAGGGGATTGACAGAGCCGGAGGGTGTCCAGGAGTAGGTGTAGGGTGTTTTGCCACCTGTGACTGAAGCGGTGAGGTTGGTGCATTGTTTAGGCACATAAATGCTGTTTACGTTGGGGTTAAGTGAAGAGGTGATGCCGGTTATATCCGGGTTGGCGCGCACGGTTAAGGTATCCACAGCAGAGGTGTCATTGACGCAGGATGAAAATAAAACACAACGATAGGTATATCCATTCATGCTCACATCCACATTCGTCAATATCAAGGTGTCATTTTTTTCACCACTGAGATTGGACCAGGTGCCGGAAATATTTCGTTGCCAGTGAAAACTATCTGCACCGGTGGCAAGAAGCCCGAACAAGGCATTTCCTCCTGCGCACAGGGTATCATTGAAGGGTTCAGAGGTAATGGTACCTGGTGAAAGCAGAGTTAATAAACCACCTGAAACCGTATCTATTGTAGCGCCTTTATAAATTAATGCTCTATATAGGTTGCTATCCATAGCGGTGGTTACGTTGTTCAGGAACAGCGTATCGCCCCCCCTGGTGCCTGCAGACCATCCACTACCTTCGTTTACCTGCCAGTAAGTACTGTCAGAGCCGGTTGTATCTGTTTCAAAAAATGTGTTAGATCCTTCACAAGCAGTCTTGGATTCCAATGAGAAAAGTGTTAATATGGCTTTATGGTGAACTTCCGGATTGGGCACCACATCTCCCAAAAATCCAAATACAATCATTTTGCGATTCATGGTATGCGCAATGGCGGTTTGACCATTGTCTGTAAATTCGGCAAGGCTGATACCTCCGGTGTTTACCGTCATTCCCGCAGAAAAAACACTCCAACTTGTATTGGTTAATGTCAAAGGGTTTGTGGTTATTCCTGCTGCAAAATCGCTGTTTGTAATTAGAACTTGGGTTTGATTATAACTGCCGGTCCATTGAATTCCTACTAAGTTGGCCTCCGAAGTGGCTCCCGACCAATCGGTGTAGATTCCCTTTTTGCCCGGAAGATTAACAAAATTAGCCAGGGCAAGAACTGAATTATAATCTGGATTATTATTTTGGGGAAAATATATGGCTAAATCATAATTACCGGGAGTTGAAATGAGGGTTTGAAAGGTTGTATTGTCAGTTGTGTTAGTTACGTTATAGCCTAAATTGGTCAAAGCCACGGTCATTTGGTCTGTACCTATAGAATAATCATTAAAGTAAAGCACATTTTTTTGAGCATGGGCATAACCCGTTAGAAGAAATAATAGTACAAAGAGTTTGGTAAATACTTTCATGGCTTTTTTTTTTTGCGAAAATAAGTAATAAAACCGATTATTATAATGAAGTCTATAAAAGTTTTTGTTATTATTTTGATAAACGCGGCTTGAATTGAAAAGACACGCCAAAATTGAGAGAGGGGTTTAGGGTTTAGTATGTCTTCTCAAACCACGAACGTTGTTATTTCCCTTCAAGGTTCCCGCTTGTTTGCCACCGTTGTAAGGCGGGAAACCTCAAAGGCATCTCGTTCATTTGAAAGGGAGCACACTTCGTTTCCGCGCCATCCTTTGATCCACATCATCCGTGATTCAGATCCTCCTTCAAGGTTCCCGCGATTTTGAAGCGGAGTAATAGGAGAATAAACAAAAAAATCCCGTTCCAATTGGATGGAACGGGATTGAAAGAGTTCATGAGGGTTGCCCTGTTAACTACAACCCAACGAATTACCGCAATTCAAACACTTATAGCAAGTGCCGCTGCGCACGGTGATGTGCCCGCAAACGTTGCAACTTGGGGCGTCGCTTTGCAGGGATCGCATATAGCTGTCGGCGTTTCCTAAACCCGAATTTGAGTTTTCACTCATCGGCGCAGTTTCGTTTACCGAAGTCGGTTCAGTGATTCGCTGTGGTTCAGGTTGATGGCTTTGTTCAGAAACCATCGTAAAAGGTTCGTCTTTGGCTTCATTTTCTGCCGGTTTAACTTGCACCAAATCGGTGCGGTCGAGGTATTCAAATCCGAGCAACCTGAACATATAGTCAATGATGGAGGTGGCATTCTTGATGTTCGGATGACCTTCTACCATACCGGCCGGTTCGAAACGGGTGAAAGTGAATTTGTTCACGTACTCTTCCAGAGGCACACCGTATTGCAATCCGATAGAAACGGCAATCGAGAAGCAATTCATCAATGAACGCAGGGTGGCACCTTCGCGGTGCATGTCTACAAAGATTTCTCCCAAGGTCCCGTCGTTGTATTCACCGGTGCGCACAAAGATGGTTTGTCCGCCTACTTTCGCTTTTTGGGTGAATCCACGTCGTTTATGCGGTAATTTTTTGCGCTCTACAATGTTGGAAAGCTGACGCTTAAATTTGGTGTCGGTAGATTTGTTGATGATGTCGCGGGCCGCTTCCAACACCATTTCAGGGGTGAGGTCTTCAACGCGCATATCCATCTTATCGGCCGGTTTGCGTTCGGCCACTGTTTCTTCTTCTTCCTTGCTTTCACTCTTGTTGCTGAGGGGTTGGCTGAGTTTGCAACCATCTCTGTACAATGCATTGGCTTTAAGACCGAGTTCCCAGCTCATCTGATAGCAAGAGGCAATGTCTTCAACCGAGGCTTCATTGGGCAGGTTGATGGTTTTGCTGATGGCACCGGAAATGAAAGGTTGTGCTGCTGCCATCATGCGGATATGTCCGTGAGCATGAATGTAGCGCTCCCCTTTTTTGCCGCATTTGTTGGCACAATCAAAAACGGGATAATGTTCTTCTTTTAAATAAGGGGCGCCTTCAATGGTCATGGTGCCACACACATAATCGTTGGCGGCATTGATTTGCTCATAGCTGAAACCAAGTTCGCGCAACAAATTAAAGTTGTCGGCATTGTAACGTGAAGCAGGGATACCAAGTCTTTGCAAGGTTTCTTCTCCTAAAGTCCATTTGTTGAACACAAATGCAATTTCGAAAGCAGCGGCTAAGCCGAGTTCGATGTTGTCGAGTTCTGCTTTGGTAAACCCTTTGGCCATGAGGGTTTCATGGTTGATATAAGGAGAATTGACCAAGGTAGCATGGCCTTTGGCATAATTCACAATGGCTTCGATTTGTGGCTCAGGGTAACCCAGGTTTTTCAAGGCGAAAGGAACGCTTTGGTTCACAATTTTGAAATATCCGCCTCCTGAAAGTTTCTTAAACTTCACCAAGGCAAAATCGGGCTCGATGCCGGTGGTATCGCAATCCATCACCAAACCGATGGTTCCGGTGGGGGCGATTACGGTCACCTGCGCATTTCTGTATCCGTATTTTTCTCCGTTGCGCAATGCTTCATCCCAGGAATTGCAAGCTTTTTCGAGCAAATCGGCCGGGCAATGCTTTGGGTCGATGCCCACCGGTAGGATCGACAATTCTTCGCATGCATCCGGTGTGTTATAAGCCGCATAGCGATGGTTGCGGATCACGCGCAACATGTGTTCTTTGTTCTTTTTATATTCGGGGAAGGGCCCTAAGAAGGAAGCCATTTCCGCGGAAGTATTATAAGCAGTACCGGTCATGATGGCAGAAATCGCTCCGCAGATGGCAGAAGCTTTTTCGCTGTCGTATGGAATACCGGCAAGCATCAATACGGAACCTAAGTTGGCATATCCAAGACCCAGGGTTCTGTAGTCATAGCTCAAACGGGCTACTTCTTTAGATGGGAACTGTGCCATCAAAACAGATATTTCAAGCACGACCGTCCACAATCTTGAGGCGTATTGAATACCGGCGGTGTCGAATTCACGGGTTTCTTCGTTGTAAAAATGACGAAGGTTGAGTGATGCGAGGTTACAAGCGGTATTGTCGAGGAACATGTATTCTGAACATGGGTTAGAAGCGTTGATTCTTCCACCTTCAGGACAAGTATGCCATTCGTTGATGGTGGTATCGTACTGCACGCCGGGATCAGCACAAGCCCAAGCGGCGTATGTTACATCGTTCCAGATTTTTTCAGCCGGAATGGAGTTGATCACACGGCCATCGGTACGGGCGATGAGGTCCCAGTTACCGCCTTCTTTCAAGGTTTCGAAAAATGAATTCGGGATGCGTACAGAGTTGTTTGAATTTTGTCCGGAAACGGTCGCATACGCTTCGCCTTCATAATCATTGGAGTAACCCGCGTCGATCAAAGCTTTCACCTTCAGTTCTTCGTCTTTTTTCCAATTGATGAATTCCATGATTTCAGGGTGGTCGAGGTCGAGGCACACCATTTTGGCAGCTCTGCGGGTGGTTCCACCGGATTTGATGGCACCGGCAGCGCGGTCTCCAATTTTTAGGAAAGACATCAATCCGCTGCTTTTTCCTCCACCGGAAAGCTTTTCTGCGCCTCCGCGAATTCTGGAGAAATTGGTTCCTACTCCGGAGCCATATTTGAAGATACGGGCTTCGCGAACCCAAAGATCCATGATGCCGCCACCGTTTACGAGGTCGTCATCCACCGAAAGGATGAAACAAGCGTGTGGCTGTGGTCTTTCGTAAGCTGAAGTGCTTTGCTTTAATTCGCCGGTAAGCGGATCCACAAAATAATGTCCTTGTGGTTTACCCGTTATGCCGTAGCTGCTGTGCAAGCCGGTGTTAAACCATTGTGGCGAATTGGGAGCAGCGTGCTGAGCCGATATGCTGTACACCAATTCGTCATAAAATATTTGTGCGTCTTTGGAAGAAGCGAAATATCCGTATTGCTCTCCCCACTGTCTCCAGCAGTTGGCCAAACGATGCGCCACTTGCTTAATGGAGGTTTCTCCACCGGTGGTGCCATCTGCTTGTGGAACACCCGCTTTACGGAAATATTTTTGAGCCAGAATGTCTGTAGCCACTTGCGACCAACTTTCCGGAACTTCGACATTGTCCATTTTAAAAACATTGTCTCCGGCCGGATTTTTAATCACCGAAGTGCGGTAATCATATTTAAACAGGTCGAATGGATGGGTTCCTTCAACGGTGAAATAACGGTTGAATTGTAGTCCGCTTTTCTTCTTTTTCGCTGCGATTTCTTTTTTCTGGCTCATTTTTAATTACTTACGAGTTGAACTCTTGTTATATTTACTAACCCTTAAAAAAACAGAGGGGTTTTTGCTCAAAAATAACGTGCATTACACTGTGCTGACAGAGCAGTTTTTCCACACAAGTGTGTAGTGTTGAATATTGTGTCTTGTTTTATGGGATTCTGCCATGTTGATAACATAAAATTAACGAAAAATGTTGCATTTTTGACGAGAATAATACTTGACCTATTTGTCAAGAGTATTAGAAATTCTGATATGAATCTATCTCAAATCAATTCCATTTATAACTGCAAAAAATTGCAAATCAAACAAATGGCGGTATTGGTAGATCCGGATAAATCGGATGTAGAATATCTCGATCGTTTGCTTGAACAGGCCGCATTGGGCGGCGTAGATTTCTTTTTTGTGGGAGGAAGCTTTTTAAAAGAGGCACACACCGATCGTGCGGTTATGTATTTGAAGAAACACAGCGAGATACCGGTTTTGTTGTTTCCGGGCAGTCCGGCGCAGGTTAGTAACCATGCCGATGGGATTTTGTTGTTGTCTTTGATTTCAGGAAGAAATCCTGATTTGTTGATAGGTCGTCATGTAGAAGCCGCCCCGAAATTGTTAGCAGCCGGAATCGAAATTTTGCCTACCGGATATATGTTGATTGATGGCGGAAGAGGGACCTCTGTGTCGTACATCAGTCATACCTTGCCCATTCCTGCCGATAAGGAGGAAATTGCTGCATTTACAGCATTGGCAGGGGTTCAACTCGGGCTTAAGCTGATTTATTTGGATGCAGGGAGTGGTGCCTTGTATTCTATACCTTCTAAACTGATTCGGGCGGTTCGCAAGCTGGTAGAAGTACCCATCATTGTGGGAGGTGGAATTCGATCCGTAGCGCAAATGCAGGACGCCTGGCAAGCAGGTGCTGACATTGTGGTGGTGGGAAATGCGTTTGAGAAGAATCCGGATTTATTGAGGGAATTGGCAGAGGCGAGACATAAAGTGCCGATGTAATCAAAAAAAGGGGAGGGCTGATTTCACCCTTTATCGTATTTACTCCAGTCAATCTTTCCCATAAACTTCTTTTCCAGGGCTGTCCATTGAGAAGGCGGTTTCCAGTGTCCGCGACCATAGGCATACCGGGCTTTTTTCCAACTGCCAAATACATCGTAATTGTATTTGAGGTAGG
>JBIIVF010000121.1:0-7228 GCA_044339595.1 Bacteroidia bacterium | reverse complement strand
AGCATATACCATCTTACGGCGTCTGCCCCATATTGATTCACGGTTGCAAAAGGATCGATGGTATTACCAAGTCTCTTGCTCATTTTGTTGCCATTTTTATCGAGTACCAATCCGTTGGCAACCACATTTTTATAGGCCACTGAATCAAAAAGCATGACACTTAAGGCGTGTAAGGTAAAAAACCAACCGCGTGTTTGATCCACGCCTTCAGCAATAAAATCTGCCGGAAAGTTCTGGCGTTGGTCTATTTCTTCTGCGTTTTCGAATGGGTAATGAACTTGGGCATAGGGCATCGCACCGCTATCAAACCAAACGTCGATCAAATCGGTCTCCCGAACCATAGGAACACCATTGTCTGAAACTAAAACGACACGGTCGATAAAGGGTCGGTGCAAATCGGCATCGGCATCTAAATATGGATTGCTCTCCATCAGTCCGGCAGCAATCGATTTCTCGATTTCATTGCGCAATTCTTCTGTCGAACCAATGCATTTTTCGTATTTGCCATCTTCACTGCGCCATATGGGAAGAGGTGTTCCCCAATACCGAGATCTTGATAAATTCCAATCTACCAGATTCTCTAACCAATTTCCAAATCGTCCTTCACCGGTTGATTTCGGTTTCCAATTAATGGTATTATTCAACTCAACCAAACGATCTTTAACGGCCGTGGTGCGAATGAACCAAGATTCCATCGGATAATAGAGCAATGGTTTATCAGTTCTCCAACAATGCGGATAACTGTGTTCGTATTTTTCTACTTTAAAAGCTTTATTTTCTTCTTTCAGTCTTATGGCAATCTCTACATCCACTGATTTTTCAGGCGCTTCACCTGCGTAATATTCATTCTTGACAAATTTGCCGCCCCATTCACCCATTTCAGGAATGAATCGACCCTGAAGATCCACCAATGGAATTAATTTATTGTCCTGATTAAAAATCAACATAGGTGGCACCCCGGCTTGTTTCGCAACCCTGGCATCATCAGCACCAAAAGTGGGCGCAATATGCACGATACCGGTTCCATCTTCCGTAGAAACAAAATCACCGGGAATCACGACAAATGCTTTTTCAGGATTCTCAGCCGGAAGCAATCCGGGTATGAGCTGATGGTAGGTGAGTCCCACCAAATCTTCTCCATTGTATATTTTTAAAACCCGAAATGGAATGTGTTTATCACCCGGAGTATAGCCATTTATTTCAGCTGAAGCATCTTCTTTTTTGAAATGGGAATACAGCAAATCGACTGCTATAATTACCTTGATTTTTTTGAAAGTGTAAGCATTGTAAGATTCCACCAAAATATATTGAATCTTCGGCCCCACTGCTAAAGCGGTATTCGAAGGTAGTGTCCATGGCGTGGTCGTCCAAGCCAAAATGTGCACATCGTCATTGCCGAAAAGCTGTCTTTTTTGATCAGTATCTTTTAACAGAAATTGGGCGACTACTGTGGTGTCTTTTACCGGTTTGTAGGTGCCCGGCTGATTGAGTTCGTGTGAACTCAATCCGGTTCCTGCGGCAGGAGAATAAGGTTGAATAGTATATCCTTTGTAAAGAAATCCTTTTTCGTAGAGCTGCTTTAATAAGTACCAGCAAGTTTCGATATAATCGTTTTCATAGGTGATGTAAGGATTTTCTAAATCAACCCAAAATCCGATTTTTTCTGTGATCTCATCCCACTTATCCTTGAATTTTAAGACATCTTCACGACAGGCCTTGTTATAATCTTCAATGCTAATTTTATGTCCGATGTCGTCTTTGGTGATTCCCAGCTTTTTCTCTACCTGCAATTCGATGGGCAATCCGTGCGTATCCCATCCGGCCTTTCTTTTTACGTTAAAGCCTTTTAGTGTTTTGTATCTGCAGAAAATATCCTTGATGGTTCTGCTGATAACATGGTGAATACCGGGCATTCCATTAGCGGATGGCGGTCCTTCGTAAAAAACGTAAGCAGGAGCATCTTTTCTTTTGTCGATGCTTTTTTGAAATATATGATTGGTTTTCCAGCCTTCAAGAATTTCTTTCTCAAATGCAGGGAAATCGATTTGTTTATACTCCCGGTACTTAGGTAGGTCTTCCGCTTTTTTGTCCATGATTTTAACGAAGCGGCAAAAGTAATGAAAATCAAAGAAAATGAACGCTTTTAAGGCAATCAGGCTTCGTTGTCGGGGTATTCGATCAGCGGTTTTTGCTTGTTTTTCTTTTTTTGAATGGCTTTGTCATAAGAAAGCAGCAAACTGGGCAAAACCATCAGGTTGGATACGAGGGCGACAATGAGGGTTAAACTGGTGAAGACACCCAATGCGATGGTGCCTCCAAAGTTACTGAATGCGAATATGATGAATCCAAAAAATAGAACCACCGCGGTGTAAATCATGCTGGTGCCGGTTTCTCTTAAGGCCAGATTTACAGACTTTTTAATATCTGATTGGGTTTTCTTCATTTCCATGCGGTATTTACTGAGGAAGTGAATGGAATAATCTACCGCAATACCAAATGCAACGCTGAATACCAATACAGTGGATGGTTTTAGATTTACATGAAAATAGCCCATAATGCCGGCTGTAAAAAACAACGGCACTAAATTGGGAATCAATGAAATGACAATCATTCTTGCAGAAGAAAAAATACTGGCCATCAAAGCAGCGATCAACACAAAGGCGACCAAAAGACTTTGCATCAGATTCGAGATCAGATAATCATTGCCCTTTAAAAAAATGACCGATGTGCCGGTAATGTTGACGGTATATTGCTCTTTTGGGAAAATCGTATCGGCGATTTGTTCAACTTCTTTTTTGATTTCTTTGATGCGCACAGAACCAACATCGGCCATTTGAACGCTGACGCGAGCTTTGCGATAATTGCTGTCTACCATCCCGCGAATGGTGCTTTTGTCGCCATTGTCATTGGGCAACAAGTTCATGATTTCACCCAATTCAAGATTGCCAGGAACTCTGTAAAAACGAGGATCTCCATCGTGATTGGCTTGTCGGGCAAATTTGATCAACTGGGCAATGGAGACCGGCTTTGAGAATTCTTCAAACTTCCCTAATTTCCGCTCTAAGGCGTCAATTTTGGAGAGTACCTGAGGATCTTTAACACCACCGTCTTTCTTGGTATCTATAACAATCTCAAAAGGCATGACCCCTTTGATGTTTTTCTCAAAAAATTTCAAATCCTTGAATAGAGGATCTTTTTCAGGGATGTCGTCAACCATGTATCCAATGGTTTTAACTTGGAGCATTCCGACCACTGAGAAAACAACGACCAATATCGTACCTGCATACACCCATTTGCGGTGAGTGGTTACCGTAAACGCAATTTTGTCGATGATGAGGTTTAAGTATTTGTTTTCGAGATGTTGGGTGTGTTTTTCTGAAGGACTTTTTAAATAACTGAAGATTACCGGAATGAGTACCAGTGAAATGATGTACACCGACATCACACTAAAAAATGAAACGTATCCGAATTCCTGAAGTACTTTACTTCCGGTAAGCACGAAAACGCCAAATCCGACCGCCGTAGTCAAATTGGTAATCAACAAAGCCATTCCTATTTTAGAAATAACCCGTTGAAGGGCTTTCATTTTATTATTGTGTTTTCGGAATTCGTCGTGATACTTATTTAATAGATAGATACAATTCGCGATACCTATAACTACAATCAATGGAGGCAAAATGCCGGTGAACAAAGTGATTTTGTATCCGAACAAAACCACAAAACCCAAACTCCAAATCACTCCAATAATCACGACCAGCAGAGAGAATACCAAGGTGGGGAATGATCGGAAAAAGAAGAGTAGAATTAATCCGGCAATGATCAGAGACAGTACAGTGAAAAATTTCAATTCCTCTTTGATCCGGTTGCTCATTTCCGTGCGAATAAATGGCAAACCTGAATAGTGAATAGACAACTGATGCTTTTTACCCAGGGCATTGGCTTTTTTCTGCAGCGTTTTAACAAATTCAATTCGTTTATATGAATCGAGCAATTTTTTATTGATGGTGATGGCGATCAAAGTGTAATCACTCGAATCAGTATAAAGCAATCCTTCATAAAATTTCATGTTGCGAACTTTTCGCAAGAGCGTATCCAGTTCTAACTGACTTTCAGGCGCTTTTTGAAATACAGGATTTAAAGCGAGTACTTCTTGGTAGAAGGTATCCCCTTCGTAAACCATCGGTTTCTCTTGCTTCAAGAGTTCAGGCACATTAGAAAGAGACAGCACCCTTTCAATGCCCTCATTATTTTTAAGATCATTGGTTAAATTATACCAGTCACCAAAAAATTCATATTGATGGATTTTGGGTGTTTCAATCCCAATAACCATCACACTGCCATCTTCACCAAATACCTTTTTAAAATTTTGATAGGCGATGTAATCGGCATCATCGTCGGGAATAAACTTTGGATTATCGTAAGTGAGTTGCGCTTTTTGCGCAAAATATCCCATCACTACCGTGATAACAGCCAGTGAAATCACCCAGATGAGTCGTTGTCTTAAAACAAAATTCGCAAACCTTTCAAACATAAAAGTCCGCAAAAGTAGTATTAATGAAAGTCATCAGCAATGTTCAAAACAAATAATAAAATCTAAATAATTTCTGGCTTCACCTTGTGAATTCCAAAATGGCCACTTTCTCCATTTGAACACAATTTTCAGATTGTACCACGCAATAGAAGAGTCCGGTAGAAAGATTCGTGATGGAGATCTCTTTTATGAATGTATATTGTTGAATCAGACCACCATGAACACCGTAAATAGTCAGCGTTGAAGTAGACGGCGTTAGGCATGAGATAGCGAGATTACCGGTTGTTTTTTGGATAGAAATACAATCGGATTTCAAACTTTCAATTCCGGTAAAAGCAGCGCATGAGTCGATTCTTGAGGTGACCTCGCTCCGAATGCTGCTCAGTTTTTGGTAAACCATCTCCCCGGGACATTCTGTATTGCATCCATCCCGATGTCCTGAAATGACTTTCAACAATTCTGAACCACCTAGGGGATGAATAAAACTTTCATTCGGCATAAGATCTTCTTTGATCAATTTCCAGGTGAGTAAGTGCTTCAATGTTCCGAAAGTAGTGTCTGACGGGATCGTATCATTGTATGAACCGAGCAAGCAAATACCCATCGTTCCGGTGTTCTTACCACAAAAATGAGCCCCGGCAATATTGTCTTCATCGGCTACACCTTGTGGATCTCGTCCTATGAATAAATCTCCGTTTTGTGCAATGAGGTAATTATAACCAATATCGTCCCAACCGTTCGACTGGGTATGTAACAAGTAAATATTTCGAATCACGTTCACATAGTCGGTATTGAAATTGTTTCCGGCAGAATGGTGCACAATGCAATGATTTACTTCGGTTTCAACCCTTCCCGGTTTTGGATCAGGCAGCCCACTTCGCCAAATGGCAGGACTTATGACATTTGGTTTTTGGCAAAACGGAGGAATGAGCTTGTTTTTACACGAGAGCACATTCAATGGAGGGGCAAAAACAAAGTGTATTTTTATTAGGATGGACTGGGTGCTTCGGAACAAAACCTGGTCTGTAACACCTTGAAAAACAATGGGTTCACTTCGCCATATTTCTGATGGATCATGTGAAAGGATGGGTTGACGCCAGGCATCATTGGCATAGAAATGCAACTCGGCACGTATGGGATCATCTTGGGTTTCCAGAATACAGGCTGTGATGGCCTGGTCGAAATGTACGGTATGCTCGCCCTGTTTTAATTGGACTAGCATCGACCCCGATCGAAAAGTTTGCGCTTGTAAGAAATACGCAGCACCTAAGAAAAACATTAAAATCCATTTTTTCATAATCCCGAGCTTTGAATTATATGTTGAATTTCAGCGATGAGCCCCGGACAAGAAGCGATGATTTCCTTATCGAAAAGTGGATTTTTATCTTGGTGAAATCCTGAAATCGTACCTCCTGCTTCTTGCACAATCAAAATACCGGCAGCCACATCCCATGGACTCAGGCTGTACTCATAAAATGCATCAAAACGGCCGGCTGCCACATAGGCCAGATCGACTGCTGCGCTTCCCATGCGACGCACTCCTCGTGTGGTGCGCATCAGTTCTTTTAAAGATGCGAGATAAGGATCAATCCGTTTATAATCGTAATAAGGAAAGCCGGTGGCAATCAATGAATTAGATAGCTGAAGGGTTCCACTTACTTGAATGCTCTTCCCATTCAAAAATGCTCCTTTCCCTTTCTCGGCGTAAAACAATTCATCTTGATTCAGTTCGTACACCACTCCCAAAATCAACCCATTATTTCGCATAAGCGCCACGCTGATGCTATAAACCGGCAATCCATGTATAAAATTGGTGGTGCCATCGATCGGATCAATAATCCAGACGTATTCTTTATTAGAATTTTGTTCGATTTGTGATTCCTCTGTGATGAATCCGGAATCGGGAATTTCCTTTTGCAGCTGTTCGATTAGGGTCCTTTCCGTTTGAATATCAAAATCGGTCACCAGCTGATTGACAGATTTTTCTGAACTGTGGAGCGATTTGATTTGAGATCTTTCTCTCAACAAATTTTGTCCTATGGTTCTGATTAACTTTGCAATATTTTCAACGGCTATGTGCATGTTGCGAAGGTAGCGAATTGGAGGGTGAACAGACAATGGGTGATATTAAGATTATCAGGGATGATAGAACGCATGAAGGCATTTGTTGTGAGAGGGGGGCGATATTTATTTGGCCAAAAAGTTGCTATGCATTTGCGATTTGTGTTGCAAACCGGTGAGCAAAAGGCAAATAGAAACAACTCTGCTCGTTTATATACCGAATTTTTAAAGAAAGGAGATGTTTTTTTTGATATCGGAAGTAATTACGGACGAAAATTAGAATCACTCCTTGGCAAAGGCATCAAAATTATAGCCATGGAGCCACAAACTGCCTGCTGTGATTATCTCAATCATCATTTTGGGGAGGATATTACAATTTTTAATTTTGGGGTAGGGAAGAAATAAGAAAGGAAATTGTTTTATCGATCTTCGGCTTCAACGCTGGGTTCCTTTTCGGAGACCTGGATAAAAGCGGTCCGTTAATCAAATAGATTTCCTCTTCATCATTGGAGTGAAGGTGTTTTTCTTGAAATTATTACCATGGATGAAATCATTCGGTTATATGGAAAACCGGCCTTTATCAAAATTGATGTGAAGGGTTATGAAGCTGAAGTGCTCAAGGGATTAAGAATTCCG
>JBIIVF010000019.1:0-25896 GCA_044339595.1 Bacteroidia bacterium | reverse complement strand
CAATTCGCCACTGGTGTTTTTAGAATGACTGCCAATGATGAAAAGGCTTTCTTCCGGAATTATTTTATACAGAATTTCCTTATTCCCGATTCGGTGCATCCAATAAATAATGTCTTTTGAAGCAATATCTGCCGAACAAAAGATGATTTGCTTTGCCTTGTAGATGGTCACGATCTCATCCAGATTAGAAAGTTCACCCAAGAACCCTTCATCGGAAGGATGGCCCTTTTCGGTAGATACATATCCGATGATTTCAGGTTTAAAGGAAGACGTGGTTAATATCTCGCGAATACGCTTTCTTTCCTTTTCATTGGCCACCACAATGGTTTCCAATCCACCATCTTCGCTGAGTTGAAGGCTGCCCGTTTTCTTGAAATGAACCAACATCCTGAAAAACATCATCCCGAAAAGTGCAATGCCGGCCCCCAGAATAATCAGGGCTCTTGAAAAACGCAGATCGTTCGGAAACAACCCGTAAATGGCCAATATCAACACCGTTCCAATGGCAATCCCACGAAAGACCCTTCTGAATGCGTATGGCTTTTCATATCCCCCGCTGAGATAAACACTGCTGATCCACAAAAGTGTGTAGTATGGCACGTGGATGGTCATCAGTTCAGCAGGATATTTTACGATCAGTTTGATGTGTTCTTCCCAATAAGATTTTAGGGCGTACATCCCTGAAAAAATAAAGGCAGCATCGGCGAGCATAAGCCAAGCGCTGCTGAAAAATCGCTGCACCACGGCCAATCCGGCCCGCAGATAAATGGCCATTTGAATTAAAAATATCAATGCGCCTGCATGATTGTTTTTGTAGTGTTTTCGGGCAAACAGAATCATGGCATTGTAAAAAACGAAAACGTAATTCACGGTTTGCTTTTTGGTGCTTTCGCCCTTGTAATGAATGATGGTTGTTTCCGGGAAATAATAATTTTTATACCCCCCCAAGGTGATGCGATAGCTCAGGTCGATGTCTTCGCCATACATAAAAAAGGCTTCATCGAGCAATCCTACCTTGTTGAGCGTTTCCCGGCGCATAAACATAAAGGCCCCGGCCAGCACATCTGCTTCAGCCGTTTCCATTTCGGGCAAATAGCCCAAATGATATTTCCCAAACTTCTTGCTGTGCGGTAAAAGCTTGTTCAGGCCAAACATTTTATACAATGCCACCTCCGGTGTAGGAAGTCCGCGTTTGCTTTCCGGCAAAAATTTGCCTTCTCCATCAATCATTCTCGCCCCCAATGCACCTGCTTCGGGATGTTCATCCATAAATCGAATGCATTTTTCAAAGGTGTCTTCTTCCACCACCGTATCCGGATTGAGCAAGAGCATGTATTCGCCCGTGGAAGCACGAATGGCTTGATTGTTGGCCACAGAAAATCCGGTGTTTTGTTGATTGGCGATAATTTTTACATGCGGAAATTTCTGTTTTACCATTTCCACCGATCCATCCACCGAATTGTTGTCTACCACCCAAACATCCGCCTCAATTTCCTTCAATGCCTTGAAAACTGAAAGCAGGCATTGCTCCAGAAAATACTTCACATTATAGTTTACAATGACGATTGAAAGCTTCATGTATATGAGACGAACGGTCAAAAATACGGTAAATTGTGGAAGTGAGTGCACTGTTGTGTGAGCCGGGGTAGGAATCAAGTTCAAAGGGATCAATCATTATTCAAATTACAGATGTTTCTGTTTTATTATCAAATCAGACAGACCATGGCTCTGATTTTTAGTTCTTTCAGTGAATCAACTTCCCGCACTCCGTCCACTCCACCAAACACCTGCCCCCGCATTGTTCATTGCTTTCCGGCGGCTTGCATATAGGATAGCCTTAATTTGCAAGTTAATTCAGAGAACTACCCCGCTTGAAACGCCTGAAAAAATATATCTCCGTTTTAATATGGACCCTTGCGGTGTTATTGCCCCTTATGTTGGCGGGATCTTATCTGCTTGCCAAAAAAGTGCGGAGTCTGCTCATTGAAGAACTCACTAAAACCCTCGCCGTGCCGGTGTCAATCTATTCACTCGATATTTCGTTGTGGAGTAATTTTCCCAATATCAACATCCGCGCAAACGGCATTGAAATCAAGGAATCAAGGCCATTTTACAAACTCAATGCGGTAGAAGCGGATGAACTGTCGCTGGTATTCAACATTTTTGATGTGTTGGCAAAAGATGTGGCGATCGACAAAATTCGACTTAAGGGGGCCAACATCCGACTGTACAAAGGAAAATACGGCGTGAATTATAACTTCTTCAAACCCACTGAAAAAGAATCGGAATCTCCCCTTAACCTCGAACTCAAAAAGCTCATGTTTGAAGGTTGCAAGGTTTGGTACATCGACGATTCTTCAGGTCATTCAGCCAACTTCGAATCCGAATCGCTGGTGGCGTACGGCAAAATGAATGAGGAAAAGTACAGCCTCAAACTGGAAGGGGATGCCTTGTTTGACCATCTAAAGCTGAACGGAAATACCCTTTTTATGGGCAAAAGAATCTTTCTTGAAACGGCCGTCAAGGTAAACAGTCAGCTAAACAGTTATCAAATCGACAAAGGATATCTCAAATTCTCAGACCTGGAGCTCGATGTGAAAGGCGATGTGCTGATGGCCGGTAAAAATCCGGATCTAGACCTGACCTTCAATGGCAAAAACATGCAGCTCAATAGCCTGATATCGCTGCTACCCAACAAAAGTTTCGGCGGACTCAAACAGGAACATACCAACGGCACCCTCTTTCTGAAAGGAAACATCAAAGGTCGATTCAGCACCGATCAATTGCCCGATATGAAAATTGAATTTGGTGGCGATAAAATTTCCTATTCAGAAGAAAATTCCCCGGTTGATTTAAAGGAATTCACCTTCAACGGAAAGCTGGAAAAAAGCAAACTCAAACCGGAAGGAACCCTTCAAGCAGAAATTACCCGCTTGCAACTCGGAAACGGAAATGTGACCGCCAAATTCACCTTAGAATCACTACTTGATCCCGAATTGAATTTCGTTTCAACCGGAAATCTCAATCTCGCCGGACTTAAAAACATCCTCTATCACAAAGACCTGCTCGATTGGGCCGGCATCCTGGAATACAACCTTGCTGGAGCGGTGAAATTGAACAGAAACAGCGAAGGCTGGAATTATCATTTTCTGACCCTCGACGGAGATTTGAACGCCCGCGATGGCATGCTACTCCTCGAAAAAGACAGCTTTAAAATTTATGGGGCCGAAACCTCCGTTACCATCCGCAACAATGACTTGCTCATTCATACCCTCTCGGCCAATTGGCTCAACAATGATGCCTTGCTCAAAGCCACCTGGGAAGGTTTTATTCCCTGGCTCAACGACAGTTTACATGTTTTAAAAATAGACGGCAGCCTCGTAAGCCGCCATCTGGATTTTAACCACGCCTTGCCTGTGAGGGAATCAGTTGATCAATCGACCGCAACTCCCATCATTCCGAATATTTCCCTCGATGTAGTCATCGGTAAAACTGAATGGAGAAAACATCAAGCCACTGACCTGAAAGGCAAATTGGCGTTGAAAGGAGAAAACCTGCTCATCACCGATCTCACCTTAAAAACCATGGATGGCTCTATCCGTGCAGATCTGGCGTATGAAGATACCGAAGATCAACAGAAAAAACTGAGCATGAAGCTGAGCACCGATGGGGTAGACATTCAAAAACTCTTTGAACGATTCAATGATTTTGATCAAACGGAAATCACCCACAAAAACCTCGAGGGTCTGTTGAAGTCAGAGATCGTGTATGAACAGCTTTTCCTTCCGAACGGCGAAGTAGACATGGCGTCCATCCAAGGCAAAGGCATCATCGAAATCACCAAAGGACGGCTCAAGAACTATCAAACCCTTGAATCGCTCTCCAAGTTTGTTGATCTCAATGAACTCAAAGACATCCGCTTTAGCGACCTTAAAAACACCATATTAATTGAAAATGAGACGATTACAATTCCGAACATGAAAATCGTCAACAACGCTTTGAACCTCGAAATCAGCGGAACCCACACGTTCGACAATGTGCTCGATTACCACATGAAGATATATTTGTCTGACCTGATTGCCGCCAAACACGATTTTGTGAAACGCAAAAAAGAGAAAAAGGTAGAGGAAGAAAAAGGCGGACTCAGTGCTTACCTGCACATTCACGGACCGGCAGATAAGTTGGAATTCAACTACGACAAAAAGAAAGTGAGTCAGAAAATCAAACAAGAAGCCAAGAACGAACGGAAGGAGTTCTTTGAAGCCATCAAAAAGGATTTCAAGACCGGTATAAAAGAAGAAGAACCAGTAGAAGTTGGGTCCGGCGAGTCTATTTGGGATGAATGACAAAATTAGAAATTAGAAATTAGAGGGTAGAAATTAGAAGTATCGGATTTTTCATGACCTCATGTCAGTTCGAGTAAGCGTTCTGTAACGCAGTGGAGGGTAACGCTGTATCGAGAACGACATGAGGGCAACGGTTTCTTCTGATTGTCCTGCTCGATACACTCGTTCCTCGCTACCCGAAGTGACAATCATTCAGAATAGATGCACCCCCTCTCCGTGCCATCCTTCGATCCGCATCATCCGTGATTCAGACAGTCCTTCAAGGTTCCCGCGATTTTGACGCGGAAGAAGGCGGAAAACCTCAAAGGCTGAAGTGGAAGGATGCAGAATAGCGGGCATCATGACCTCATGTCAGTTCGAGTAAGCGTCCTGCAATGCAGTGGAGGGTAACACTGTATCGAGAACGATATGAGGTCAACGGTTTCTTCTGATTGTCCTGCTCGACACACTCGTTCCACGCTACCCGAAGTGACAATCTTCGTGCTCCATCGGGGTCTCCCGCCTCTATATTTACCATTTAAACCGCAGTGTGGGCGGGGACCCCGATGATGGCGAAATTATCACAAATGCGTTTTTTATGCTTCGAGACTATATCTCCGAAACAAAATATGACAAATCCTTTTTAGATCTTTCGAATCAAATTTCCTTAACTTCGTAAATATCCATAAATTCACGGTTATAAAAATAACTTAGTACATCAACCTTTGGATTTAATAATTGAGGGTTATTACTTTTAAAATTTGTTCAAAGTGAAGAATGACTTTTTCCATAATTTGATGACTTCAGATTTAAAGCACTTTCTAAGGAAATTTTTCTTATTAATAATTGGCCTTCAGTGGTATATGGTAAGTATTGCAGACCACCATACCATGTTTGCCGGTTACTCACAATGGAATAAACTCAATGACTCAATAATAAAGTTTCAATTTACTTTTTTTGACGATAGCGAAGATTCCTCGTTGAATACTTATACAACCAGAGTGGCTATAATTAGTCCGTACGGTTCAAAATTCAATTTACATCCAGATACGGTATATAAATTCATGCGAAATACATTTTCCAATGTAGATGAATACCCGGTTCATTTCTTAAAATCCAATTACCATTCGAGAGCGACCTTTGATTTTACCATCAATTTAAAAGACACCTTTTACGCCGGTTTAAAATTGGAAATTTCTGATTCATTTATGGCAGTATTTTATCGTACCGACGAGGTAAGGCTTGTTATGTCAAGCAATCAAAATACACTCAAATCTGGAACCGGACGATACATACTTAAATGCAAGGTTTATCCTAAAAATAAAAACCTTGCTTCATTACAGAATCAAAGTCCTACATTTAATAAAATTGGCTTTAATTCCAGTTATATTAACACTGCAGATGGATTTTGTTTCAATCCGGGTGCATTAGAATCTGACGGAGATTCAATAATATTTTATTTGGCTCCTATTGATCATTATGTATTTATTCCAAATTTTGACACCCTTGACCCCACTGTTTTTAATAATTTTAATGATAATTGGCAATCTCCATTTTCATACAAGATGCCGGTTTCATCTAAATGTGGTATTCCCGGCATTTACACATGTACGCCATATCCGAACAACAAGCCTCCCATTGGATTTTATATGAATCCCAGAACCGGAGAAGTGCTGTTTGAATCTGTGCGAGATGAGCATGCACCATTCCATATTGTTTGCAAAGAATTTAGAAAATTCAATGGCAAGTATGAACTAATAGGCTTAAATGAGATGTATTTCGAATTTAAATCTGGTTTTTATTCAAGCCGCAACACAAAAATACATGCAGACCAATTCGAGCATTTTATTTGTCCTGGAGATTCATTAATTATCCCTATTCATACATCGGTATCCTCAAGCAATGATAGCAGCACTATTTTCTGGGATGAAAACCTCTTACAATTAGGCGGACAATTTCAGATCCGATTTCCTCCTGTCCGGTTGAAAGGTGCCCATTTTTCATGGAAACCGGATTCAGTGCATCTTCGAATTGAACCCTATCGCTTCACTGTTTATTCACATGTCGGAGCTATTCCGAATTATCCTATCCATGCAAGAACTTTTTTAATATATGTCAGACCCAAACCCGTGGTTTATTCTTCCTTTGAAGTCAAAACTTGCGGACAAATATCAACAGTTATTGACAGCACAAATGAACTTCCGGGAAAATGGAGTTTTCAGTGGCAAATTCTGGATTCTATTAGAAATGTCGTGGTTTCTGAAAGCTCAAAAAATTCAAATTTTATTTTGCCATATCCCGGTTCATTTACCATTCGCCTTTTGGCAAGCAATTCTTATTCTAATTGTCCATTTATTCAAGAAGACTCCATTAGAGTTGAACCATTTACAACATTCGATATTCCGGATACAAGTTTTTGTTCTATTGAAAAAGTCAGGATAACCCCCAATAATCTTAGGGGACAACCTCCTTTAAAGTATTTTTGGAAAACGTCTTTCAGAACCGATACATCTGATTATCTGATTTTTGATAACCTCAAAGACAGTTTTGTTTATTTGACCGTAACTGATAGCAATAACTGTAAATACACAGACAGTTTGATACCTGAAATTCGCAAAACTCCATATTTCGAATTCCCTTTTGAAGGAATTCAGGCTTGCATTGGTGACACCATTACACTGAAAGTGCCATCTCCATTGATGAATTTTCCAAGAAAGTGGAATAACGAGACCATAGACTCTATTTTAAAGATTCATTCTCCGGAATCGTATTCTTTAACCGTAATGGATACAATAAATAATTGTGTCCATGCAGATACCGTAACGGCATTTTTCCGAGAAATCCCAAAGGCTCAATTTGCTTTTGAAGAGGTGTGTAATCCTGCATCCATGAAGTTTACGTACAATGGAACAAGACCTGAAGGAAATGCCTATAATATTACATGGAGAATTGCGGATACTTTATTACAAGGTGATTCTATTCGGTATACCCCTAAGGGTGCGGAATGGGTTCCTCTTACTGTAATTGCAAATTCATTTACAGGATGCGTTGACACGTTCACGTCAAATATTCCAACAGGAAGGTACATTAAAACTTCATTTAATGGACAAAATGTCTGCCAGGGCGACTCAGTTCATTTCACAAATCAAAGCCAGTATACTTTGGAACCAAATTGGACATGGAAACTAGGTGATGGAAACTTTGCTTTTACTAGAAATTTAAAATATGCCTATTCCTATCAAAATGAAAGTAAAACCTATTTAGTCTCCTTAAAAGCCTACAATGACTTTTGTTCTGATAGTGTTACAGAGGCGTTAAGTTTGTTCTCGAACCCACTGTCTGATTTCTACTTCTCATCCATGGGAAAAACATACCAATTCTTTGCATACGATTCTTCTGACGACCTGCGCTATCAATGGTTGTTTGGGGATGGGAACAGCAGTTCAGTCCGCAATCCAACGCATCAATATCTTTCCGATAACGGCAGTTATACTGTTTGTCTTGAAATTATTAATGCTGATGGATGCTCAACTAAATCATGCCAGGAAATTCAAATAAGTGCTGGAGTTAACGATCCCCAAAAAGCCTTTTCTGTCTTTCCTAATCCTACCAAACAAATTATTCAGGTATTTCCTCTTGGTTTTGATCAAGCAGCCATAGTTGAAATTTATACATCAAATGGTATATTTCTTTCCAGATTAGAAAATATCAGTCAAAACAGTCACAGCTATGCACTGCCGGTGCTTTCTTCAGGAGTTTATTATTTAAAAATCATTTCTGATGATTCATCAATATTGTTAAATCACTTCAAATTGATTGTTGTTCAAGACTAATGGTATGATGGTTATCAAGTTTCTATTAATATTAACTTCTCCATCCGGGTCTCCCGCTTGTAAAATTATCGTTTAAACATCTCAGTCCGGGCGGGGACCCCGTTGATTCTGAAATTTGATTTCGTTTTATTTCGAGATTGTTCTGTCATACATGAAGTCTGATCAACTCCTTCAAGGTTCCCGCGATTTTGACGCGGAATAGGGCGGGAAACCTCAAAGGCATTTCGGAAACATGAATAGGTGCACCCCCTCTCGGTGTAATCCTTTCATCCGCATCATCCGTGATTCAGACAATGTACGCCCCCCTAATCCACAAAAAGCTCCGCCGTGATGGCATCTGCAAACCATTTGCCTTCATCACTCAACAACAATCTACCTTCCCTTTGAATCACCCGGCCGGATTCTAACATCGCTTCCAAAGTAGGGGCATGTATCCTCATTCCGGTTAGTTTTTCCGCTTCGGCCAAATGAAATCCGCGGGAAGTACGCAAGCCGGTCATCAATCTTTCATTGAACATATCCCTTGGTGTCAGCACTTCTGTTTCACGGCAATCGCCCCCCTCCTGCATGCTTCGCAAATACCAGGCATTGTTGCGGGGATTCCAGCTTCGCGTGCTTCCATTGAAAGAATGGGCAGAGGGACCGATGCCGAGATAAGGAATCTGATTCCAGTATGCAGTGTTATGACGGCTGTAGTGTTTTTGCGTGCAATAATTCGAAATCTCGTATTGTTCCCATCCGTTTTTTGCGATCTCTTCCTGCAACACTTGATACTGCGCCAGGGATAAACCGTCGTCGGCATTCGATTTTTGACCCTTTTGTATCAGGCGATGCAACGGCGTTCCTTTTTCAACGGTGAGCGAATAGGCCGATAAATGGGTGATTCCTAAATCGAAAAATCGCTTTAAATTCTCTTTCCAGCTTTCCATCGTACTCACCGGAATGCCATAAATCAAATCAAGGGTGATGCGCTCGAAACCCGCCTGTAAAGCGTGATCTATACATTCAGCGGCCTGAATGGCATTGTGGGCGCGGTTCATCCACTTTAATTCGTTTTCATGAAAAGATTGTATGCCGATGCTGAGTCGGTTGATGCCGGCTTCTTTCAGCTGATCGAGTGTTTTGGGCGTTAAATCATCCGGATTGGCTTCGAGGGTGATTTCTGCATCGGGCAAAAGGCCAAATACCTCGCGGACTTTCTGCACCAAACGGCTGATTTCATCGACTTGAAGCAAGGAAGGTGTGCCCCCACCAAAATAAAGCGTATCGGGTATTTCGCCTGCCAAATAGGTGCGATATCGTTCTAATTCCACTTCAAAAGCCCACAACATCTCCTGCCTTTTGTCGGTGTTTAAGGCAAAATGGAAATCACAATAATGACATGCCTGCTTGCAAAAAGGAACGTGAATATAAATACCCGCCATGATGCAAAGGTAGGATGAGCGACGTGACTTATCGAGAGAAAAACTATATTCGGACAAGTTTGAAAAAAATCTGCTATTTCATCGTTTTTCTGCTCATCGCGCCCTTGCTTGTGAACGCACAACAGCGCGGTGTGGTTTTAAAATATGAAAACATTCAGGTGGCTCAAACGCTTCAAAAGCTGGGATGGAATGACACCCTTACTTTCTTGCAAACAGGAGAAAACGCCAAATGGATGCACACCCTGCAATGGGCTTTGGCCAATGAGGGATTTTTAGCCTCCTCCATAGAAAAAACCGATTCCGATAGCTTATATGATCGCTACCACATCACCCCGGGAAAGTGTTATCGGCAAGCAACGATCGTCTTTTCAGAAGATCTGAAAACCTACGAAACCCGATTCCGGCATTCGGAAAATGCCCCCTTTACACCTTCATGGCTGCAAAAACAGGTCATGGGAGTGATACAACAACTCGAAAACAACGGCTATCCCTATGCCATGATTGAAAGCAAGGTACTTCATGCCGGAGACAGCAGCATCAACTTGATGCTTTCGCTCGAAAAGGGATCTTTCGTGGTTATAGATACCATTATGATTGTGGGAGGCGCCAATCTGCACCCGGTTTATCTATCATCGTATCTAGGCATTGCCGCCGGAGATCCTTACAATGAAAAAGCCATCCGACAGATTGATGCATGGCTCGACCGTTTGAAAACGGCCAGAAGAACCCGCAACACGCAAGTGGTTTTGTTGAAAAATTCCGCCGTCATCAAGGTTTTTTTAGAAGACCGGCGTACAGATCGGTTTGATGGGATTGTGGGTTTTGCACCCAACAGTGCACAGGCCACAGGGCAGGGAATTCTCTTTACCGGTGAAGTCAATTTTGAAATGAATAACCTCTTTGGCCGGGGAATAGAAAGTGCGGTGAACTGGAGAAAGTACCTCGCCGCTTCGCAAGATTTGGGCATTGCATTCCTATATCCATATCTTTTTAAAACTCCGCTCTTTTTTGGGGTGGATGGCCATATCACCCGTTTTGATTCCCTTTTTATTGACAGCCGAATCAACTGGAAAGTCGGCGTTTTTCAGCAGGGAAACCGACAATGGGGATTACAATACGGCAAACAAAATACCTCACTGATCACGGTCGATACCGCCACTGTGAGAAAGTCCGGACGATTGCCCGTGAACAACCCCATGGAGATTTCGAGCTATGGGATCAATCTGCTTTGGAATCAAACCAATAGCGCCATCAATCCGCGCTCCGGTTTCAAACTTTTCGGCCAAATTGCGTTGGGCGTAAGAAACCTGAAACGAGACCCGGGTATCGATAAGGTAATCTTTTATAGCGACCTCTATCCATCCGGAATTTCTATTTATGACACCTTAGAGAAAAGAAGTTTGAGAGGGGAAGTGCTGATGGACCACACGGTTTTTGTTCCGGCATTTAAAAATGCGGCCTTTGCATTCCGGTTTTTGGGCAATTATCTGATCAGTGAAAAAGTATATTTAAATGAATTATATCGTTTGGGAGGATTTTCGACCCTTCAGGGTTTCGATGAACGGGCTATTTTTGCACATTCATTCAGCATGCTCAGAACCGAATACCGCTATCTCCTGAACGAGGCATCCTATGCCGGCATTTTTGTGAATGCCGCTTTCGCCGAAAATCGTTCGGAGCAAATGAGCGGACTATCCGGACTTTTATACGGCGCCGGCGCCCATGTTCAAATCAATACGGGTCGTTCTTCCCTGCAATTGGCCTATGCCTTGGGAACGGCACAGGGTGAACCCATCTCGCTTCGAAATGCAAAATTCCACTTTGGATTGATCAACTATTTGAGATGAAGTGGGGTTTAACCATATTGTTTATATGTATCCGACTGTCCGTTTGGGCGGATAGCTTGAATCCTCAAAATTCGGTGGCGGATACGCTTTCGGTAGTGCCGGCAGACAGTGCAGCCAATGCAGACAGTACATTCCGGACGGATTCGACAAATCTCCAATTGAATAAGTCGGGCATTCCTTTGCCCGAGATTGATGACCTTCATTTCAGAAAACGACAACCCAACCGTTGGGTGTTTTTTATTACCTGTGGCATCATTATTTTATTGGGATTCAACCGAATTTTGAACATCAAACGCCATGATCAATTGTTGTTCGGCTCTGTTTCCGGCATGACCATCAAGTCAAATGAGGCTGTATTTAAAGAGCTTTCTGTGCATCAGATCCTGGCCGTTTTAATCATCGCTTTCACCGGCGGACTGGCCTTGTTGATGTGGTTACCCATCCCGATAGGAACCATTTTCCAGAGTACTTTTTCGAAGTATTTCTTCTGGGTTTCCGTGGTCATTTTTATCTATGCCCTCAAGGCTTTTTTCTACTATTTGGTTATCGCCATCCTCCGGATTCGTGACTTGTCAGATTTGCTTTTCAGTCAGTTTATCATGATCACCTATTCTTTGTTTTTGCTTTGGTTGCCCATATTGCTGATTTGGAATTACAACCCGACCGATTGGATACATACAGCACTAGGGTGGTTGGCCTTCGCATTGGCTGTCATATTCTTTATCATCCGGTTTGTCAGAACCCTTCAAGCCATGGCAATGTCGTTTCCATATTCAAATTTCTATTTATTTCTTTATCTTTGCTGCCTTGAAATTCTGCCTTGGGCTGTTGTCGCTCAGGTTTACAGAATTTGGGCCCTTTAAGAAGTAAGCAGTTTGAAAGTAAAAAGCATTCTTGTTTCTCAACCTGACCCCGGGGATAAGAAAGGACCTTATCATATCTTGGCAGACAAGTTCAATTTGAAACTTGACTTCAGGCCATTTATTCAGGTTGAAAGTATACCGGGTAAAGATTTGAGAAAAAAACGTCTCGATATTCTTGATCATACCGCTGTAATACTCACTTCACGCAATGCGGTAGACAATTTTTTCAGGATTGTCGAAGAATTGAGGGTAGAACTGCCGACCACCATGAAATATTTCTGCATCAACGAGGGGATTTCTCTTTACACCCAGAAATACACCGTGCTTAGAAAGCGTAAAATGTTTTTCGGAAAAGGCACCGAAACAGAATTGCTCAATCTTATGAAGAGTCATTCGAAAGAAAAATATCTGTTTCCTTGTTCAGACATTCGCAAAGATTCCATACCAAAATTCTTAGACAGTCACAACATCAGTCACTCAGAGGCCATCATGTATCGCACGGTAAATGCCGACCTCAGCGATTTAGCGGATGTTTATTACGATATTATTGTGTTTTTTAGTCCGGCAGACATCAAATCTTTGTTTGATAACTTCCCGGATTTTCAACAAAACAATACCCGCATTGCAGGTTGGGGTACCACTACCAATGATGCCATAATTCAGGCAGATTTGATCAACAATATTTACGCTCCAACCCCGGAAGCCCCTTCGATGGTGGCTGCATTGGAGTCGTATATCAAAAAAGCCAATTCTTAATTTCTTTTAGAATCTTATTTCAATAAATGCTATTTGCCAAGCGCTCATTGCTTGTGGCATCTTGACTAATCATCACCACCGTGAGCAAAATAAAAATCTCTGTGAGCGCCTTAATGCCATGGGTGATACTTTCATGCAAGACCATCAATTGTTGCTACTTCATTAAAACACTTTTCTGCTCCGTAATAAATTGAATCTCGCCTTTCAAAACCTGAACACTGATCGCCCCTTTTGTTTTATGTGGTTTGAGTTCGGCCTTGGAGTGTAACCCCATGAGTACAATTCTCAGGGTATCAGATTTAAAAATCGTAACTGCATTTCGGTCATTTTTTAACCAGGTATCTTCTCCTTTTATCGTTCCATGAAGGAATTCAAATCTGAATCTAACAAAGGTGCAATCAAAATTCGATCGCCATTCGGACGTTGAGGATTGGGTTCATCTGATCTCATTTCCATGATCTGGTTGATTTGTGCTAAGTCTAACGATCAATTCAGACGTGGTTTCATCAGCATAAATGCCATATCCATTCACCAAAATCCCTTTGATATCGAATTTTATAGAAGAAATTGCATACAAAATAGACTGGTAGTTCGGATCAGCATCCCCCTCAAATCGATACACTTTATCAATTTGAAAATCTACCGGAGAAAGAACTGTATTCGTTTGATGACAAACCACACAGTCATCCTGAATATTAAAATCGTGTGTAAAACCCAATTTAGACAATCCATTGATGGTCTCCGACAAGGTACCGTAAGACTCTTTTAGATTATAATCCATCCTTCAAAGATACTTTAATAGTATGAAGATGGACTCTATTTACATATCGGAGGAAAAGATCGATGATTTTATACGCTTTCCTTCGTTTCATTTCATATCCAATATGGGGCAGACCTCATCCATGAATGTCAAAAAAGCCCGTAGGTGTCTATTGTAATATTCACTTTAAGAATTTCTTAATTTATCATGACTTGAATAAGCGTAACTTTTGATAGTTTTGCCCAAAATATAAAAAGTCGAACATGGCAATGAATCATGAATCAACTCCTATCAAAGAACATTTGAATCCGTTAGATTCAATGATGGAGCGATTTTCAGTGGCTGCAGATATTCTCGGCCTTGATCAATCTACCTACAATGCACTCAAATCACCCGAAAAAACTGTAATTGTATCCTTACCGGTACACATGGATGATGGCAGAATCGAAGTTTTTGAAGGATACCGCGTTGTGCATTCATCTAAACTTGGACCTTCAAAAGGAGGCATTCGTTATGCCACCACCGTTACCCTTGATGAGGTAAAGGCGTTGGCAGCATGGATGACCTGGAAATGCGCTGTTGTAGGGGTACCTTACGGCGGTGGAAAAGGTGGGATTAAGTGTGATCCCCGGGCAATGAGTCAGGGAGAACTTGAAAGATTAACCAGAACTTTCACTGCAGCGATGCAGGATGTGTTTGGCCCTGAAAAAGATATACCGGCTCCTGATATGGGAACCAATGCACAGGTTATGGCCTGGATTATGGATGAATTTTCCAAAATAAAAGGCGTATCCAGTCCGGCGGTTGTAACCGGGAAGCCCCTTGTTTTGGGCGGTTCATTAGGTCGCGTGGAAGCTACCGGTCGTGGGGTGATGGTTTCATGTCGCTCTGCTTTGTCAAAAATGAAAATGGACCCTTCTAAATGTACCTGTGCCGTTCAAGGATTTGGTAACGTAGGTTCTATTTCTGCCAAACTGCTTGAAATGCAGGGAATGAAAATAGTCGCCATCAGTGATATTACCGGTGGATACTACGATAAAAATGGTATCAACATAGAAGCCGCGATCGAGTACACCACTAAAAACAATGGCACTTTGGAAGGATTTAATGCTACCAAAATATCCAATGAAGAATTGTTGACCTTAGATGTGGACGTATTGGTTCCGGCCGCTATGGAAGATCAAATCACCTTAGAAAACGCCCACAATATCAAAGCAAAACTGATTGTTGAAGGCGCCAACGGTCCAACGGCTTCCACCGCAGATAAAATCCTCAACGATAAAAATATTCTGGTTATTCCTGATATTTTGGCCAATGCAGGAGGGGTAAGCGTTTCTTACTTTGAGTGGGTTCAAAACCGCGCAGGGTATTTCTGGACAGAAGAGCGTGTTAATCGTCGTGCAGACCGCATCATGAAGCAGGCTTTTGAGACCGTTTACGAAGCTTCGTTGAAATATAATGTCAGCTTGAGAATTGCCGCATATATCGTGGCCATTGAGAAGGTTGCCAACACATCTAAACTAAGAGGGATTTTTTAATTGATACACAGGGAAGGATTCGGCATCATTCTGGGCACGATGCTGCTTTTGGCAGTCATCAATGCTTGTTTGATTTATTTCAATGTCGCCCGATGGCTGCAAGTTGCTGTACTGCTGTTCAGCGTGGTTGTTTTCGTATTGGTGGTTCAATTCTTCAGAAACCCAACCCGCATTACCCCGATTGACATCGGGCATATCATTGCCCCTTGCGACGGAAAAGTAGTGGTGATCGAAGAAGTCACTGAAAATGAATACTTCAAAGACAAACGCATACAGGTGTCTATTTTTATGTCGCCGCTCAATGTACATGTCAATCGCAATCCCATTGGAGGAACCGTCTCTTATGCTAAATATCACCCCGGAGAATATCTGGTAGCTTGGCATCCCAAATCATCAGAGTTGAATGAACGCACCACCATGGTGATTAAAGACGACCTGGGTAGAGAGGTGCTGTTCAGACAAATAGCCGGAGCTGTAGCACGCAGGATTCGATTCTACTTGAAAGAGAAACAGCGCGTTAAACAGGGAGATGAAATGGGTTTTATCAAATTTGGCTCAAGAATGGATGTGTTTTTACCACCCGGAACTCAGATTAATGTCAAATTAGGTGAAAAAACTGTGGGAGGAGAGACCATACTGGCACAATTTTCGCATTAAGTTCGTACATTCGTATTAATATTAAACATCATGAAAAAGTTAATCGTTCTATCCGCACTGTTTTTTTCCGGAATTATGTTCACTTCAGTGATGGCTCAAGATGCCAAACCAGCTGAAAAACAAGAACCAGGCAAAGAAGTAATTACTGCTTCTAAACAGAATTGTAGCAAACCGGAATCTAGCTGCTGCAGCAAGAAAACATCTTCAGCTCAAGCAGCGAAGAAAAAGAGTAAAAAAGCTTGCAGTGCTGAAAGTGGCAAGTCATGTTGCTCTAAGAAAACCGAAGCCATCAAAAAAGAAGAATAGTTTTCGGATAAAACTTTCACAAAATAAGGTCGTACTGCAGTGCGGCCTTTTTTAATTTATGAGCATCTCGAAAGCAGATTTTGCCATGCGTATCGCGAAATATGTGCCTGAAAACAGTGCCGCATGGGTGACCGATATGGTGTTTAAATACGGCATCGGACTCACCATCAAAAAGGGCAGAAAATCTAAACTTGGTGATTACCGGGCACCTCACGGTGGAAAAGGTCATCGCATCAGTGTGAATTTTGAATTGAATGCGGAAGAATTTCTTCTAACGTTTATCCATGAGCTCGCCCATTTGATTTGTTTTGAGAAACATCATCACAAAGTAAATCCGCATGGACGGGAATGGAAACAAATTTATTCAGGATTGATGTCTGACGCCATCCATTTCGGATTTTTTCATGAGGATCTCAGACCGGCCCTCATCCGACATATAAAGGCCCCGGGTGCTACCAGTTGCAGTGATCCTGAGCTGCGTTTAGCCCTTTCAGGCGAGACAGAACTGGGTACTTTACTGCATCAAATCGATGAAGGTGAAGTTTTTAAAATCGGTCATATGATTTTCGAAAAGGGTCCTTTGCAACGAACCCGTTATCGTTGTTTGAATTTGGCCAATAAACGCTATTACCTCGTTCAAAAACACGCTCCTGTAGAAAAAATTGACCCTGAGTCAACCCATTGAATTACCTTTATATCCAAACCACGATTAAATTAAATAATTTCAAATAATATGAATCCTATGAATCGCATGATCGCCTTAGCCGGCATTTTGGGTCTGTCTGTGCTCTCCTTATTTGCACAGAATACTGAAAAACCTTTCTTTCTACAAAATGCCGTTAAATATACTCCGGTGAAAAATCAGGGCAATACCGGCACCTGTTGGAGTTTCTCGGCCGCTTCGTTTATAGAAAGTGAACTTCTTAGAATGGGAAAACCCGCAACCGATCTTTCAGAAATGTACTTTGTGAGGAAAATATATCTGGAAAAAGGCGAGAAATATTTGCGCCATCAAGGAACTTGTTACTTTTCACAGGGCAGTTTGGCGCACGACTTTTTGAACACCCTCAAGAAATATGGCGCGGTGCCTGAATCGGTCTATAGCGGCAAAAAATCCGGTGAAAAACACGACCATACTTTACTGGAGAAAGAACTCAAATCTTTTTTGGACACCATGCTCGCCCGCAAGAAAATCGAGCCACACTGGAAAGAAAGTTATGAGGCGATTTTGGATAAACACATGGGTGAAGTTCCTGCTGTTTTTCAACTAGAAGAGGGAATTTATAATCCCCTCACCTACGCTCAAAAGTGGTTGGGTATTAATCCCGACGATTACGTGAGCATCACTTCGTTTGAACATCATCCCTTCTATGCACCCTTTATTTTGGAAGTTCCGGATAATTGGAGCCATGGTTCCTTTTATAATCTTCCCTTGCCTGAAATGATGTTGGTGGTGAACAACGCTCTTCAAAACAAATATTCAGTTGAATGGGATGGTGATGTGAGTGAACCCGGTTTTAGAGCAGACCTGGGGGTAGCCATGTACCTGAACAAAAAGGAAGATTTGGTTCAGCTGAAAAAACTGCCGGTCGAAAAACCCGTAACCGTAACTGCCCGGCAAGCTGCCTTTGACAATCATGAAACCACCGATGATCATCTGATGCACATCACCGGCACTTATACCAACGAAGTAGGAGATGCCTATTATGAAGTAAAAAACTCATGGGGAGAGAAAATTTCCTTCAACGGATTTTTATACATGAGTGACACTTATTTTCAAATGAAAACTGTGAGCATCATGGTGCACAAAAACGCGGTTCCTGTAGACATCAAACAAAAATTGGGTTTTTGATTCATCATTTGTTTTCATACTTTCGGACAAAATAATCCGATACATTATGGGTATGGTTACAGAATTTAAAGATTTCGCGCTCAAGGGAAATCTGGTTGACATGTCAGTGGCTTTTGTGATGGGTGCTGCTTTTTCTAAAGTGGCCTCCGCCTTTATCGATGGCATGGTTATGCCTGCTATTGGAATGATTCAAGGCAAAGATATGTCTGACATGAAACTGGTGCTTAAAGACGCCGTAGTAGACGACAAAGGTGCAGAAACCGCTGCCGAAGTAGCCATTCAGTATGGCAATTTTATTTCTGTGAGCATTCAATTTTTGATTGTCGCTTTTGTGATGTTCATGGTCATCAAAGCGATTAATCGAATGAAGAAAAAAGAAGCGGAGGCACCTTCTGAACCGCCGGCACCCACCAAAGAAGAAGTGTTGCTCGGGGAAATTCGCGACTTGTTGAAAAAGTAACTTTTTCACCCATTATTCCTTTGTTTAAAGGCATTGAAACGATCTCTTGACATCGTTTCGGGAGAGGTTTGTCATTTTTCCTGCTAACTTTGTAAATTGCAGTGTAAACATGGCCGGAATTAGAAGTTTATTTGAACGAAGTACAAACCTGACTTTCAATCTGAGGTTTAACAGCAATGCTGTGCGTCAGATACAGGAGAAAACGTTGAGAAAGCTGCTATTCAAAGCGCGCGACACCAAGTTTGGAAGACTTCACGGGTTTTCGGAGATGCTGCTTTCTGACGACGTTTATAGTGCCTACAAAAACAAGGTGGGCATGGGCGACTACCTGAATATGTTGCCTTGGTGGACAGAATGTAGAGAAGGGGAAGAAAACGTTACCTGGCCCGGAAAGATCGATTATTTTGCACTCAGCTCGGGAACTTCAGATGGAAGCACCAAATATATTCCGGTAAGCCGGGATATGATTCGGAACATACAACGCGCCAGCGTGAGACAGATACTGAGCGTTGCCCGCACCGATATCCCCAAAGACCATTTGTTGAGAGATTGGCTTATGGTGGGTGGCAGCACCCAACTCGATTTCAATGGCACCTACTATGCCGGTGATTTGAGTGGAATCACGACCGGTAAAATTCCGTTGGTATTTCAACGCAATTCTAAGCCGGAACCGGAGATCAAAAGTGCCAAAAACTGGCAAGAAAAGATTGAAAAAATAACCCTCGAAGCCGGTAAATGGAATGTGGGTATGGTGGCCGGTGTTCCTGCATGGATACAAATTCTTTTTGAAAAAATTATACAACACTATAACCTCGACCATATTCACCAAATCTGGCCAAACCTTGAAGTGTATGTTCACGGAGGGGTATCGATCAAACCATATAAAAAGAGTTTAGAAAAACTGATGGGCCGGCCCATCAAGTATTTTGAAACCTATTTGGCTTCAGAAGGTTTTATTGCCTTTCAAAGTCGGCCTGAATCTGAAGGCATGAGGATGTTGCTCAAAAATGGTGTTTTTCACGAATTCATTCCCTTTAACGAAGATAATTTCAATGATGGCGTATTGAAGGCTGACGCTCAAGCGTTACCGATTTGGGAAGTAAAAGAAGGGGTAGATTATGCCCTTTTAATCAGCACATGTTCCGGGGCTTGGCGTTATCTGATTGGAGATACCGTTCGTTTCACGGACCTCGAACGGCAAGAAATTGAGATTACCGGAAGAACCAAGCATTTCCTTTCTTTGGTAGGGGAACATTTGTCGGTAGACAATATGAATTGTGCTATAGAACATTTATCTTCTGAATTCAATGCAGAGATGAACGAATTCACGGTCATCGGAAAAACGGATGATGGAAATTTCGGTCATCACTGGTATATAGGGTATGAAGGTCCGAATGTGGATCAGGAATTGTTCAAAGAAAAACTAGATACCTGCTTACAAAAACTGAACGACGATTATAGGATAGAGCGGCAGCACGCTCTGAAGGAAGTGGTGGTGGATGTTCTCCCACCTTCCGTTTTTCTGAATTGGATGCGTCAAAAAGGCAAAGAAGGTGCACAACAAAAGTTTCCTCGGGTGCTCAAAGGCGAAACTGCCAACGACTGGGAATCCTTCGTTTCTGACTATAAAAATTCTGTTTCCGTTCATTAATCCCGTTCGTTTTGGAAGACATCCGTAAATTGAGTTTACCCGCATTAACTGAAGCCTTGACTTCTTTCAACGAAAAGGCGTTTCGTGCTAAACAAGTGTATGAATGGCTTTGGAAAAAGAGCGTTCGGTCATTGGATGAAATGTCGAATCTCAGCCTGGAGCTTCGCGAAAAGCTGAAGGAGAATTTCGAAATCAGAGCCGTTCAGATTGCCCACAAACAGGTGAGTGCTGATGGCACAATCAAACTGGCATTTCGCCTGTATGATGGAAAATTGGTGGAAGGCGTGCTCATCCCGTCCAGGGGAAGAATCACAGCTTGTGTGAGCTCACAAGTCGGTTGCAGTCTAGATTGTAAGTTTTGTGCTACGGGATATCTCAAACGCGAAAGAAATCTGGAGGCTGCTGAAATTTACGATCAGGTTGTACTCATCCATCAACTGTCACTCGAAACCTATGCTTTGCCATTGACCAATATTGTATTTATGGGCATGGGAGAACCCTTGCTCAATTATGCAGCTGTGATGGCATCCATTGAACGCATCACGGCACCGGATGGTCTCGGCATGTCTCCACAGCGCATTACGGTTTCAACGGCCGGTATAGCCAAGATGATTCATAAAATGGCGGATGAAGGAGTGAAATTCAATCTTGCGCTTTCATTGCATTCTGCCAACAATGAAAAAAGGAGCGCCATCATGCCCATAAATGACAGCAATCCGTTGGAAGACTTGGCTACCGCTTTGGGGTATTTTTATGAAAAAACGGGCAATCGGCCTACCCTTGAATATTGTGTGATCAATGATATCAATGATCACCCGGAAGAAGCGGAAGAGTTGGTGGCCTTTGCACGAAAATTCCCCTGTAAAATCAATCTGATAGAGTACAATCCTATTGAAATGGCAGAATTTCAGAGTTCAGCGGAAGAGAAAATTTATCGCTTTGCGGATTATCTGGTCAGCAAAAAGCTGATTGTGAATATCCGAAGAAGCAGGGGCAAAGACATCGACGCTGCTTGCGGTCAGTTGGCGAACAAACTATAAATATTGATTTAGCAAATAACGGCCTGTCCAAATTTAAAATTTCGAGGCATTGAGCACTTCCTCCCAAACTACGCCGCCCATCTCCCAATATTCGGTCAACTCTTCATTGATGAGCTCTAAATCTTTGGTTTTGGTGCCGGATTTTATGTCCATTCTAATAATTCTGTTATTTCCGGCATCTGCGATATACAACCACCTTTTATCGCTGTCTAAAATCATATGCGAAGGCATCTCCGGATCTCTCTTCACGGTAACTTCCGGATATCTGTGAACTTTAGCATCTCCGTGATAATGCATTCCAGGACACGACCATATACTTACACTTTTAATAAATTTTGGCTTGAGAAGACCGTTTGGGATTCTAATTACATGCGCTCCCTTTTTACTCCGAGGTTCCCGCAAGTTTGAAGGGTTCTAAAAATGGAAATTTATCCGTGTAGATGTTATTTTTTTGCGTTTCTAAAGTCCTCCGAGGTTCCCGCTGGTTTATTTATGCTGCAGGGCGGGAAACCTCCGAGGTTTTGAATGAGTATGAAAAGAGCATTTACTTCTTCAAGGTGGGCAGCAGGGCTGTAAACGTATTGATTTCTTCTATCGAAGTGTACAAATGCGGGGTAACCCGGATTCCTTTAATCACAGGATGATCGATGGCTACAGTGAAGATTTTGTGCTGCTTCATCAGGGCCTGACTGATTTCGGCCGGTTTCCATTGGTGCATCCCGACATTTGCCAGAGCGCAAGAACGATGCGGTTCAACGGGGGTGTTGAAATAAAAGGATTCATTGGGTCGCAATGCATCCGTCCAGGTGCGTTGCAAATAACGCAATCGCAGGGTTTTAAGGTCGGCCCCCATCAATTCGTGAAAGGAAATGGCTCTGATGATGCTCTCAAAAACCGCGTTGGGATGGGTGCCGTAATGCTCAAATTTGCGGATATTGCCTTTATCCCAGGTGGTGTCTCCAAACAAAGGCCAGATTTTTTCGATGTGCTCCTTTTTTATGCACAACATGCCGGCTCCTAAGGGATTGCATAACCATTTGTGAAGACTGCATCCGAGATAATCGGCCCCCATGTCATTGAAATCAGAGGATACATGGGCAAAACTGTGCGCAGCATCCACCAAAACTTCGATTTTTCGTTGATGCGCCGCTTCGATGATCGCTTTTGAGGGTAGAATTTGTCCGCTGAGGTTGATGAGATGCGTAAGGAGCAGGAGCTTTGTTCGGGGTCCGGCCGCGGACATATAAGCACCCACAATTTCTTCATCGCTCTTAGGGTGAATGGGCAGTGCTATTTTCTTCAAGACGATGCCAAAGCGGGCAGACGCTTGTTGAAGTTGTTCGACCATGCTGCCATAATCCTGATCACTGTAAATCGCTTCATCTCCTGCTTTCCACGGATAACCCATGATGATGACATTCATGGCTTCAGTGGTATTTCGCACGATGGCGGTTTCGTCGACACCGCTACCTGCCATTTTTGCTAAAGCCGTGCGCACTTTTTCACGCTCTTCATCTTGCTCAGAGCGCATATACCGGGATGTATGGCGGTTGATATAGGCGGTTCGTTGTCCAAAGAAATTTCGGGTACTCACGGGCTGTGGTGAAAAATACCCGTTTTCAAGATTGGTAAAGGAAGGATCCGGCTCAAACATATTTCGCACCATGGCCCAGTAAGATTCATCTTTCTCCGGCTCTGCAGTGCGGTTTTTGGCATTTTCAAGCAGTTCCTTTTGCTCTAACCATTCAGCCAAAGAAGATAAGGTCAATCCTGCCAACGCGGTGGTGGTGATAAAATGTCGTCGGTTCATGGTTGTTTGGTTTTATTCGGAATGGTCATTACCGGTCCTCCATTGATTCGAATCTGATCACCGGGATGAAATATGCCTGTCCAGGAATAGGTTCGCCGGGTAAACACCAGTGCTTTGCAATGGTCATCCAGTGTATGATGACTCAGAAATAGGTCAGCGATGCCGCTCCCATCCTTCATGCCGGAGGTATAACACTGAAATACATGCGGTTTGATGCATCCGCCACCGTATCTTAAATTGAAAACCAAGCTGTCTGAAAAGAGCGTTGTTTCCATGATTTGAAAGCGTAAATGGATGGAATCGGGGGCTTTTACCGGAGCTTCCCAGATGCCGATTGGAGATGGCATTTGGTTGGGCGCATTTGCTACCACAGCCTTTTTTTGTTTGCAGGCAACCATGAACAAAATCAATGAAAAGAGGGCTAAATAATGGTGAATCTTCATGGAATAAATATTTTATCCATTGCGGTTCCAAGGCCATTGATGCATTCCAAGAAATACATCCCGGAAGGGAAAGCAGCGTAGCGAATGGTAAAGGATGTTTGAAAACGACCGGTTTCTATGATTCTTCCTGCCTGGTCATAGATTTTATATTGATTATCTCCCTGGGGCAAATTGATTCGAAAGGATTCGGGGTTAGTGTGCCGAACGTAGCCCATCTGTTGTTTTTGAACTTCAGAACCGGATGCCATTCCGGTAATCGTATTAATCCATCCAAGGTAGTTTACCAAGCGGGTATAAATCCCCGGAAAACCGGCCAGGGCACAACCTTCTCCCCAACTCACAATGCCCGTTTGAGTGGCAGTAGCTCCGTCATAATACACCAACGGACCACCACTGTCGCCACTACAAGCATCTTTGCTGCCATCCATTTTTCCGGCACAAAACATATTGGAAGTCATTTCGCCATTATATGCCGTAGCCGCATTGCAGGTGCTTTCAGCAATCACTTCAATTTCTGCTTTTCGGAGTACATCGGCATACAATTCGTTTTTTTCATCATAAACACCCCACCCTGCGATGGTCACCGGGGTTGAGGCCTGATAAAAAGCCAATTGCGAGGCACTCACCAGCTTTACAGAAGGTTGAACAGACGCTTTACTCAATTTAATGAGCGCAATGTCGTTATCGACGGTATTGTCGTTGTAATTGGGATGTACATACAACTCACTCACGCTGATTCTTTCGAATCCGGTGCCCGGCGCGCTGAGTTTCCATACGTTGAGAAATACATCCAGTGCACCTGCGGTCATTTTTTGTCCGGCATCGTCATACAAGCAGTGGGCTGCTGTAAGAATCCATTCCGGGCCAATGAGCGTAGCTCCGCAGAAACTGCCTTCATATAAATCCTGCACCGATTTGGTTACCAATCCTGCTATGTACGGAAATTCACCCTTTGCAGCATTGGTTCCCCCAACGATGGGTTGTGCACGGGTTGTGAGCGAAAAAAACAATCCCAATAACAATGCTGATGTTAAGATACGATTTTTCATTCGAGTCCGAGGGTTTTTAGTCCTTGTTCAAATACAACGTCTACCGGTATGTGCTTGTTTTTCAATCGGTTGAGGTCATCCTGTAATTGCTTTCCGATGTTTCCTTTCTCTGCCATGAGCTTCTGAACCCCTGCTTTATCACCCTCTCCCTGAAGTTTGAGGATAAGGGCCGAAAGGTCGTTCACGGCTTCTGCAAATTTCTCTTTTTCTACTTTGTATTTTCCGGTTTGCGGATTGCGTACAAAAGCGCCTTTTTCATTAAAGTAATTGAAACGCACCATGTTGGCATTTCCATGAGCGCTGGCGCCACCAAAACGAACTGAACGGAAGATGCCGGCCATAAAGGTCACGTAGTAATCCATCAGTTCACCTTCCTTAATTTCACCCTTATTGAACAGGCTGGTGATCATATACAATCCAAGAATATCGGCTTTGCCTTCTTCGAGGGATGAAAATTCTTCTTCCAATGCATCGCGAACCGTTCCTTTACCATTGATGGTGTTTTTAATGCCCAATCCATGGGCAACTTCATGAAACATCGTATTGGCAAAAAATGCGTCGAAGGTGATGTGTTTGCGCTGACTATCGTCGATCAATTCATCGGCAATGGGCAGAAGAATCTTGTCGTATTTGGCACGCATGGCATTTTTAAGTTGACTCCGGCGGGTGCCTTTTCTTTGTTGTAATCCTTCATCGTTTGGGAGATTTACCGCAATGGTTTTGCTGCCCGCATTGCAATCACCGGCATAAAAAACGACATCATAGGCGTTGAGTTGTGCGTTGGAAGAATTGATTTTCTCCTTTTTATAGGCCGCATCACAAGGCAAATTGGTCTGTAACTCAGGCAAGAATTGCACATAGCGGTCGAGTTTTTTGCTCCACTCTTTGTCTTTGATTAGAACATACGATTCATAAGCAGTGCGGGCATTGTAGAGGTGATCTTCATAGTTTTCGATCGGACCGATGATGAGGTCGATGCCATTGCTTTTCATATCGAGCCATGCTTCATCGCTGGCCATATATTGATCATTGAGGAGGGCATCCGCTCGCAGGTTGAGGTATTTTTTCAGGGAGGCATCCTTGCACAAACCGGCAGCAGTTCTCAGATGACCGGCAGCGATGGTGAGTTTATCTTTATAAACCACATGAAACGGAATGCTGTAGAGCTTACCGGCGCTGTCGCGGCGAATGACCGAATATTGCCCCTTTTTGTCTACCACCTTGGCCGCCTCCAGTTCCTCTTTGGTCATGTCAGCCGGGTAATAATTGGCTCCGGCCGGTT
>JBIIVF010000018.1:0-26004 GCA_044339595.1 Bacteroidia bacterium | reverse complement strand
ATTGAATGATGAGTGGATGACTTGAAGGTGAGGGTATTTTATGTTTCCCCACTTGTATAAAAGAAGTTATTTTTAATCAATACATCGTTAAATCATTTCATCGTTAAATCAATACATCCCTAAATCATTACATCGTTTATGATCAATGGCTACGAAAACAATCCTCATCCCTTCCCCAACGACAACAAATTCCCCAACAATCGATAAGCCCCCGGTGCTCCGGCCGGCAACTGTCTGAAAAAGGAAATACCGGTATAGATAAAATACCCTTTCTCATAAGGCAAAACCAACAAACTTCCGCTTTCCGGCTTTTCGCCCGGATCGGTAAAGGATAAAGGAGCCTGATAAGCCGGATCCCATGATGAGGCATAATAGAGTCCGCGCTCCTGAACCCAGCCGTCAAAGTCCTTTTGAATCAATGTATTGGGTTTGGTCAAGGCGGGATGGTCGATCAAATTGAACAAAACCGGACTGTCTTCTTTGGTGGTTCTTCCTCTTCCTAATGTGAAATTAGCCGGGCCGCTCATTTTGGTTTTTAAGTTGGCGGTGGTGTTATATTGAACCATCACAATGCCGCCTTGTTTGGCATATTCATAGAGCTGGGGTAGGAGGGTCTCAATGTTTTCTAGGGTATTGTAAGCGCGCACCCCCAAAACCACGGCATCATACCCGGCGCCGGTGAATTTCGTGGCACCTAACGCAGATGGAGATATGCGATCAACCTGACAACCCAATTGCTCCAAAGCATCGGCAACATTATCGCCGGCCCCTTCGATATAGGCCACTTTTTTTGATTTACAGACCACCGGCGTAGCAATCAGTTTGGCCTTACTTTCTTCAAACCAGTAATGCGCCGGAATATGGTCATAATTGATCTCATGGGTTTGTGAAGTGGTGATGAGCAAATCTTCTTTCAACATGGCTTTGAGCATTCCGTCTCCGGCAGCCGGATTGGCCCTGATCAAATAATTGTAGGTGTAAGTTTGTCCTTTTTTGAGTTGTTGAACGGCATGAAATTTAGGTTCAGATACCCAACCGTTCGGTAAGGATATTTCTACATATCCGTTGGGGATGTCTGTATGGGCAACCAAACTCAGTTTTACAGGGGTCCCTTCTGTTTTTGCAAGATATACGGGAAATTCAGTACTTAAGGATACCCTGGGTAAAATCCCCAAAGGTTTTTTAACCTCTCCCTTTACAGGATCTGTATATCGGTATTGGATGGTTTCTGAAACCTCGTGCCACTGGGATAATATTTGCAGCTGCAGTTTGATTGCACCCACGGATTCTTCGACCACCGTTTCTCCTCTTTTAAGACCATTTTGGTGCAGATATTGGGCTTCAGAATGTTCCATTTGCAACCAATAAGGTTCGGTAATGGCTGCATTTTGCGGGATCAATATGTGAAACTCCTTTTGATAGAAACTTTTCGGTTCGAGTATTCCAAGGTTCATTTTTTGCCCATCGGGCAAGGTGATAATCATGCCCTGAATAGGTATTGATGCTGAATTTCGGATCTCAAGTTTTACCATGAGTGAATCACCGCGGGCAACGAATCGAACGGAGCTCCCGGCTTGAATTTTAATTCCCATGCATGCCTGAATAAGGCGCGACACCCTTTCTGCTTCAAATCTTGGCTCTATAGATTGATATTTCAAAAATTTGGCATAGACATCATTCAAAGCATAAACACTGTTCTTTGGTTGAAAGGGATTAAAACCGGATGCGATTCTCTCCAGCTGATCTTTTACTTGATTATACTCCGAATGGCCGGCATACATTCCGGGGATATCGGCCATGAATGGTTCACTCAAAGGTGCCCCTTTTATATATTCGAGGTATTCAAATTGTTCTCCAAAAGATGGGGAGGAGCCAAATCCTTGACTTTTATGCATGCTGCGACTGGCGGCAGCAATTTCTGTGCAGGCCTTTCCTAACAATGGGATATAGTCGGACACATCTATGCGGGTATAACTGCGATTTTCTGCCTTCAGAGTTTGTTCAAGTTTCTCGCGACTCCCATAAAACCAGGTGCTGGTGTTCCAGGCGAGGGTGGTCGTTTTCCAGCATTTGAGTTTTTTCAGTTGATCCGGATAGGCTTTCGGGTCATTCGCCAAGTCAAAGGCTTTCAGGGCGAGTTGAGCGGAGGCGGTATGATGTCCGTGTGTGGGTCTTTCAGGATTTTCAACCGGCGAAAATCTGGTGATAATCACATCCGGTCGATAGGTTCTGATCACCCAAACCATGTCTTCAAGCAACCATTTCTCATCCCATTTTTCCATGGTTTCGGCAGCCGTTTTTGAATAGCCAAAATCCCTGGCACGGGTGAAAAATTGTCTGGCTCCATCAATGCGACGTGCTTCCAGCAATTCATTGGTGCGGATAATGCCCAGTGCATCGCCCATTTCTGCCCCTATGAGATTCTGGCCACCATCGCCACGGGTCAAAGAAAGATAGGCCACATCGGCCTTCTGAGCATGGGTTAACCAGGAAATCAAACGGGTATTTTCATCATCGGGATGGGCGGCCACATACAAAACCCGCAAACCGGTTTGCAGCCGCTCCATTTCATGCAAAATTTCAGAAGAGCTTTGTGCCTTCAGAATGCCCGGAAGTGCAAAGAGCAATAGGATGAATAAACGACGTAGTTTTACCATGAGGTTGGACAAATGAGGATGCAATTTCCTCAAAAACTCCCCGAATGCCAAAAAAAATCGGTGTGCGTCTCCGGTAACAGGTCGAAATCAAGGGTTCCCTTTGTATCTTTGACCCATGATTTTCTCGAAATTTGGTTTCGGCAGAACAAGCAATCGCCGGTTTAATTACATCCCCCGCTACTATGATGCGGATAAAGAAGCCTTTAACGAAAGGGTGAACAGGACCAAGGCAGAGGTGAATGGAGAATCGAATATCCAAGGGTTTGAAAATCGAATCAGAAATGGATTTCAGTTCCGAAACCGGGCCTATAACAATGTTTACAATTCAAGCGGTAAATCGACCTTACGGATCGCTTTGATCGCCCTTATTTTAGGAGCCATTTTTTATTTGATGTTCAACTCCGGATTGATTGATCGCTTTTTTATTTTTTTTATGAGGTGATATCGAGTTGAAAGATCGAATCTTCTAATTTACGGATTTTAAAAGTCCTCCGAAAGTTTTGTTTTTCCATTCATGCTCCGGAATTCTCTATTGATTAAAGTCTTTTTTAGCATCTGCAAGTTTGAAAGTTATTAAATAGAAAATTAGCTGCTTGATGTGTTTTTCATTACTTTAGTAGTTCCAAACCTTCTATTATGAAAAGAATCACCCTTTTATTTGCCTGTTCTATCATGCTGTGCACCTGCAAGGATAAATCCACCGATATACCGGACCTTCCTGTTGGTCAGAATTGCACGCAACCGAAACTTGCAGACCTCGAAAAAATTCAAATTTTCCCAATGAGTCATCCCATCAATCAGGATATCAGTGGCAGCGCGATAGACCCCAATTCAGCGGCCATCATTGCAGCCATCGGATCACCCGGATTGCATCCGGATTTTGGCAGCGGAACCTGGAATGGCGCTCCCATCGGAATCCCCTATGTGGTGGTGTGCGGTAATCAACCCAAAGTGCCGATTGTGTATCGCGGAAACAGCTACGACAACAACTATGGAAATGAAAGTGATCCCGGTCCATTTCCCATTCCATTAACTGCCCCCATTGAAGGCAATGGCAATGGCGACAGTCACGTAATCACGGTTGATCTCGACAACAAAAAGGTATATGAATTATACAATGCCAGCAGAAGTACCGATGGTTGGGAAGCTTCCTGCGGGGTGATGTTCGACTTGAATTCAACGGTCGGAAGAACCGAAGGATGGACCTCAGCCGATGCTTCCGGAATGGCGATATTACCTTGCTTAATCCGATATGAAGAAGTGGCCTCCAGAACCATCGATCATGCCATCCGTTTCACCCTGAGCAAACCCAAAGTGTACAAGGGATATACCGCCCCGGCCAGTCATAAAGTAAACGGAACCGGAGCTTTGGGCACTTCGCTGCCGATGGGAGCAAGATTGAGATTAAAGGCATCTTTCGACATCAGTACCTATCCTGCTGAGGCACAGGTTATTTTAAAAGCGATGAAAACCTATGGCATCATCCTGGCGGATATTGGTTCAGATATGTTCATCACCGGCGCTCCGGATGAAAGATGGAACAACGATAACCTCAATGCTTTGAAAAAAGTAAAAGCAAGCGACTTTGAAGTGGTGAAGATGGGGGTGATTAAGTGAAGTGAAATGGAACTTATTATTTTTTGCATAACTGCTGAATGACTGTCAGTCTATTTGAAAAGGTAAATCAACAGTCGAATTTAAAGTTGAATACCTCACATGAATATGAGCAGCATTGGCCATGCGGGTGGGGAATGGCCTTATTTGTCTTTTCGTTCTCCGCTTGGTTATGGAGGCGTGAAAACAAATTATCCCATTGAGCAGATAAGCAAGCGATGGGCGAACGACGACTCTACTGCTTTTCCTTTACTTAATAACGATTGACTACCGAAATTAGGTAACCCAAATAAATATAAGAAGTGGCTCCCATCGTGGCATTCGCCTACATGGCCGTAGCGGATAGAAAAGAGAAATGAAGCCTTGATTTTTTTTGCTGACTTTTTTTGATCAAGCAAAAAAAGTCAGTGGGGCTAACGAAATTATTTTCATTGTAAAATGATGTTTGGGCAAAGCCCTGAAAATCAAATCGCTCAACATATTCGATTATTCCTAAATATTATAAGTGTACATTAAGTGAAATTGAGGACTATTCCTCCAGCGGAGACACAAAATCCTCCATCTTGTTCCCTTCCCAATACCCGGCATCGTTTTTATAAATCAAAAATGGCAACGTATCCGTAAAATCCCTTGCTTGACCGGCATCGCCTGCGATGGATTCGTTTTCATAAACGCCCGAAACGGCTACGATCAGTTTTAAGGTATCATTGTGCATGGTTTTAAATTTTTCCAATACCGTGACCTCAGATACATCGTAATTTCCCCCTCCGTCTAGGGTAGATAAACCCCCGTAGTAATGACGCACAGTCTGATCTACATCCTTATCCGTTAGTTTCGGTTTACAAGACAACTGAGCGGCCATGAGGGTCAGCATCAAAACATAATTCAGGTAATTTGGCAGAAAATTCTTCATATCCCGTCGCATGATATGAACAAATATAGACATTAATCCTTTACATATCACTTACCTTTGCAGGCTATTACCATGCCCGATATCATTCAATTATTACCTGATGCCACTGCCAATATGATTGCTGCCGGTGAAGTGGTGCAACGCCCTGCTTCCGTGGTAAAGGAATTGATGGAAAACAGCGTGGATGCCGGTGCATCAGACATTACTGTGCTCATATTGGGTGGCGGACAACAACTTATCCAGGTCATTGACAACGGGAAAGGAATGACCGAAACCGATGCCCGAATGTGCTGGGAAAGACATGCCACTTCTAAAATCAGGAAACCGGACGATTTGTTCAGCTTGCAAACCTTTGGTTTCAGGGGTGAAGCCATGGCCAGCATCGCGGCGGTAAGTCAGGTAACGCTAAAAACCAGATTGGCCGATGAAGCCCTTGGAACCCTTATCCACATAGAAGCTTCTGAAGTTAAACAACAAGAGCCGGTGCAATGCCCTGCCGGAACGTCCATCGCCGTTAAAAACTTATTCTTCAATATACCGGCACGCAGAAATTTCCTGAAGTCAGCCAGCGTAGAAACCCGCCATATCATTGAGGAATTTCAACGCGTGGCGATGTCGCATCCTTCGGTTTCTTTCACGTTGTCGATCAATGATACGGTTCAATTCAAGTTGCCTGCCTCCGATCTGCTTACACGCATTGCAGAGGTGCTTGAAATAAAAGATAAACAAGATTTATTGCCGGTGTCAGAAGATGCAGGATTTGTTTCTATCAATGGTTTTGTAGGAAGTCCAACTTCTGCTAAAAGAACCCGCGGAGATCAATATTTTTTTGCCAACGGAAGGTTCATACGCGAGCCGTATTTTCACCATGCACTCATGTCGGCCTATGAAGGGCTGATTGGTTCAGACCAGTTTCCGGTGTATGTATTGTTTCTGGAAGTGAAGCCCGATCGTCTTGATGTGAATGTGCATCCGAGCAAAACGGAAGTGAAGTTTGAAGATGGAAAAGATATCTATGCAGTATTGCGCAGCAGTATCCGAAAATCCCTCTCCGGGCTTACGGTTCAAAGAGAAGAGGATGCCCCGGAAACGTATCATCCCATTTTTTCTGGAAAACCCTCTGATCCGCTCGCACAATGGCCCACGGAACCGCGCATCACCATCAATCCGGATTACAATCCGTTCGGCGCAAGCACCCGCAAACCCAGAGAATTGACGCATTGGGAAAAATTGTATGACCCTTATCAAGAGCATGCACCCATCTCAGAGATTCCTGACATGCCGGCTTCTTCGCCCACTTTGCCCCTCGAACATGCCGATGGTGATATACGCTTTTTTCAGTTCAACCAAACCTATCTCGTGGCTGAATGGAAAGGCATTTTGTACATTGTAAATCAGCACCACGCCCATGAAAGGGTTTTGTATGATCGCATGAAGGCGGTGCATGGACAAAGAAAAATGCCTAGTCAGCAGTTGTTGTTTCCACGCACCCTGCGTTTCAATAAAGCAGATACCGAAGTCATGCTCGAAGTACTGGAAGAAATCAACAAATTGGGATTTGATATTTCTCATTTCGGACAACATGATTTCATCGTAAACGGCATTCCACCGGATATGGAAAGGTCGGATATCCAAAAGGTAGTAGAAAAGATGCTCGAACACTACCTCATCAACCAAAAGGAACTGCGGCTCGATGTGCGCGAAAGCCTCATTCGAAGTATGGCCAGAAATGCCTCCATCGATGCGGGTACCACCATCCGTCGACCCGAAGCCATTCTCTTGCTTCAACAACTATTTCAAAGTTCAGAACCTGCATTTACTCCTTATGGTAAGCAGGTATTTGTTAAATTTGCTTCTCAATCCATCGAACAATTATTCAATAAGTAAACATGCAATTCAGAGCTTCAGATCAGGGACTCGTACCGCCGGTTGTAAAAAATTTGCTCATCATCAATGTGCTGTTTTTTCTGGCTAAATTGTTTTTTAAATCTCGAGGCATCGCTTTAGAAGGGTATCTCGGTATGTTTTATTTCGACTCATCCTATTTCAGGCCCTGGCAAATACTCACCCACATGTTTATGCATGGCGATTTAATGCACCTCTTTTTTAACATGTTTGCGGTTTGGATGTTCGGCAGCAAACTGGAGATGGTTTGGGGGCCGCGCAGGTTCTTGTTTTTTTATTTTGTGACCGGTTTAGGCGCCGCACTCATGCATCAGGCCTGGAACGGATTTGAAGTCTATAAAATCATGGGCACCCTCACGCCTTTTGCTCAGGACATGGGTTTGCCCGGTTCCGTAGAGCGCATCCTGTATACCCCGGTAGTAGGTGCTTCAGGTGCGTTGTTCGGGGTGTTGGGTGGCTTTGCCATGCTGTTTCCCAATACCGAAATGCTTCTCATTTTCTTACCTATCCCCATTAAAGCCAAATATTTCGTGGCTTTTTATGGGATTGCTGAACTTTGGTTGGGCGTGGCCAACAATGCGGGCGACAATATGGCGCACTTTGCCCACCTCGGTGGTTTGATTGTTGGATTAATTTTGGTCTTTTATTGGAACAAAACGAACAGAAATACGTTCTATTGAATATGAATTTCTGGGAAAAATTAAAGTATAACTGGAACATCAATTCGTCTGCTGTAAAGCGACTGCTCATCATCAATTTAGCCTTCTTTTTGGTGGCTGTTTTGGTCAGGGTGTTTTATCATCTGTTTGGATTTGCCCCTGAATTAAACGGATATGTAACCAATCCGCTGCTTGAAAAACTGGCGCTCTATTCTTCTCCTGAATATTTGTTGTATCGCCCGTGGTCGTTGTTTACGTATATGTTCATGCACAACGGACTTTGGCATATCGTATTCAATATGCTGATCTTGTTCTTTATTGGTCGTATCGCAGAAGACTTTTATCGTCCACGTGAAATATATACACAGTACTTTTTGGGGGGGATTGCCGGCGCGTTGTTGTTTATGCTGGCGTATAATATTTTTCCGGTTTTCACCCGTTTGGGGGTTGCTGCTCCCATGGTGGGCGCCAGTGCATCGGTGATTGCTTTGGTGGTCGGGACCGCAGCCATGGTGCCGGATTATGAAGTCTTTTTATTTGGATTTCTGCGCATGAAACTCAAATGGATGGCGTTGATTATGGTGGGGTTAGATGTGGTGATGTTTACCAATGGCAATGAAGGAGGCAGAATCGCACATATCGGAGGGGCTTTAATGGGACTGCTTTTTGCCTACAACCGCAATAAATTCGATTTCCGAATGCCGAAGTGGAATTGGTTGAACACCTTTCGAAAGCCGGATGAAAGAAAAATCTTTAAAGGAATTCATCACAGCGATGCAAAACGCACTCGCAACAGTCGCCCGCATCAGGAAGAAATTGATGCCATTCTCGATAAAATATCTCAAAGTGGCTACAGCAGTCTGAGCCGGGAAGAGAAGGAAATTTTGTTCAGGGCGAGTGAGAAGGATAAGAAGTAAAATTCTTTCTGCTAATTCTCTTATTTGGCACGAGTCAATTCTAATAGGAAAATCCCCAGTCGAAGTTGCTTCATTTGAAGTTTAAAATCTACCAGGATAATGAGCAGAATCTGGCCTGAGGGAGGGGAATGGCCTTATTTGTCTTTTCGTTCTCCGCTTGGTTATGAAGGCGTGAAAACTAAATTATCCCATTAAGCAGATAAGTAAGCGATGGGCGAACGACGACCGAACTATTTGTTCTTTTCTTAATATAGAATGACTACTGAATATAGATAACCTAAATAAATATAAGAAGTGGCTCCCATCGTGGCATTCGCCGAAATATCCTTAGCGGATAGAAAAGAGAAATACAGCCTTGACTTTTTTTGCTTCCTTTTTTTTGTCAAGAAAAAAAAGGAAGTGGGGCTAACGTAATTATGTTCATTGTGGGAAGTTGTTTGGGCAAAGCCCTGAAAACCAAATTGTACCGCAATACCTTTAATCTCAATATTGGATTTAGTGGGTAATAATGTGGATATGCAGAAAATTCTTTAAAAAATTTATTCCGGATACTCAATCGCCACCAAATTCCATTCTATCCCAAAATCTTCATCATAAAAACTTAGAATCAGCGGCCACTCGTTTGAAGGCACCACGTACAAAGTTTTGTCATCAATATCCGCTGCTTCTAGCTTCACCGCTTCAATCACTTTTTCTGTTCCATTGATTTCAATCGGGTACATGTAATATCCGGTTTCTACATCCGCTTCTTTCAAGATAAATCGGGTTTTCCCGGAATTCTTCAAGGCCTCGTTAGATTCGGCAATTTCGGCACTGTCCATGTATTCATAGTCTTCTTCCATGGGCTCATATACAAAATGACTGATGTTAAACACGGCATTTCCTTGTTTAAACAAACTAGCAAATATTTTGGCATCCAACAGAATTGGATTGCCGCCTATCATTTTTACATCTTTAAAATTAGAAGGATAGAGTAATTCGAAATCATTTGGTTCTTTCACGGCTTTTGAATACATAATTAAGTTCCCTTGAAATTGCTCATCCTCATTGCCATATAAACAGGCGTATTTGTAATAGTCATAGGTGAAAGTCCAGGCAGTGTCTGTCATTTCTTTCAATTCGAGCACCACATCTCGACCACAACCATATTCTTCCAGCGAATAAAATAGTTTCACGCCTGGCTTAAAAGTGAAAAGGGATGGTTTGAGCTTCATATTCAACTCCTCCATATGTATAATACTCTCTAGCTGAACAGTCCAACCCAGGTTCATATACATAATCAAAGGGAAATTGGGATCATCGAGGATCCAATATTCCTTTTCACCTGATTTGGAAGTTCCTTTGGCCTTAATCACACTGAGCATCACCGGCTTATCATCGATGTTCACGCTGATTTTTTCAGTAGTTTGAACCTGAATCGTAACAGAGTCGCGATAAGAAGGAACAATCACCGTTTTGCCGTTTTGTTTGAGTTCGCGGTAAGAATTCCGGCTCATCCAAACGGTGGTTTTTTGTTGAAGTTCCTTATGTCCTGAGTAAAAGTAATTGTCATGCGCATTAGCCGATTCAAGGGCTTTTTTTCCGATGGATACACTGCCTTCTGTTCTGCTGTCGTTGGTCATAGAAAACAGAAAATTACAGCTATCGCCATACGACCGAAGTTTTACTTTGAGCCAATATTCAGATCCGGAATAATTAACCTTGAATTTTAACAAGGTGTTAAGTCCATATTCAAAAGGCTGTTTAGAGGAAGAAGCAGTAATATTTTTAGTGTTTTTGCAGGCAAAAAGGGACAAAAATCCGAAGACAAGAAGCCATTGAAGTGTTTTCATAATGTGAATTTCTCAAGTAAAGGTAAATGAAACATAATGAAATTTGCAAGTGAAATAATGGGTTGTTTAAAAGGCTATTATGTTTAACCACTTCAGTTGACGCTCGCTTATGAGAATGAATTAAAATACCTGAGCATGACTCAGGGTGAGCTGGTTGAGTAAAGCATCCATCCATTAATTTTCCTTGTATTTTTCGGTCTTTATTCTTATAAATTTGTAAGAATTGAAATTTTGTTTGAAATCAATCCTATATTTCTACCATGAAAAAACAACTATCGTTCTTATTTATAACCATATGGATCTCTTTTGTAGGCGTTTTTGATGTTTCAGCGCAGGCGCCCGGAGCGTATAAAGCCCTCGATTTTGATGGCAGTGACGATTACGTTGAAATACCGGATCATACGGCCATCAACCCGACCGATGCGGTTACGGTGGAAGCCTGGATTAAAGCCGATGCCTTCGGAACGAGTTCATTCTCCAATAGCATTGTATGTAAACACGGCTGGGGAAGCGGGAATCAAGGATATGTGCTCCGATGCGGTGCAAATGGTCAGGTGTCTTTTAACTTGGCGGATGTGGGCGGCAAATGGTTCGAGGCGGTTTCAGGCGCTGTTCTTAAAGCCGGCATCTGGTATCATGTGGTCGGTTCGTATGATGGAAGTGCCGTGAAGGTTTATATCAATGGCAAATTAGAGGCTACAGAGTATTTCAGCGGTTCTATCAAACCCTCCACCGGTTTGAATGCTAAAATTGGAGAAATGGCCTACACTACCGGCGGCTCCAGACCTTTCGACGGACAAATTGACGAAGTGAGAATATGGGGAAAGGCGCTCAGCCAGGCGGATATCAGAGACTGGATGTGCCAAAAAATTAACAACAATCACCCGCAATTTGCCTATTTAGGTGGATATTTTAAACTCGATGAAGGAAGTGGAGCTACGACTGCTGATAGCTCTTCCCATGCCAGTCATGGTACACTGCAAAAAGGACCGAAATGGGGGCTTTCCGGAGCTGCCATCGGCGATGCTAGTGTACATTCATATGCCGGTGGGGAACTATCTCTCCAAACCTCCCAAGGGGATGTTTTTACCGTGAATAAATTCAACACCACACCGGATATTTTACACCTTTATGCCATTCAACGCCCCACAGAACAAGCCTTGTCTAAAAACGTCACCGGTTATGTAGATTCAACGCATTATTTCGGGGTCTTTCATGAAGACAACAAATCGCTCACTTTTAACATTCAATATCGTTTTGATCAATATGCGTTTATCAAGGGAACCAGAAAATGTGCCGTGCATATGTTGTCTAAAACAGCCGGATATCAAGGGCTTTGGAATTTCACTCCCCACAAATTATACAATGGCCAGGACAGTCTCGTGGTGTTTAATCAAACGCTGAAAGAATTCATCCCGGCATTTTTTGAAACAGATTCTAACCGGCTCATCAGTGCGGGAATATTTAATCCCTGGTTGTGCGCTAATGACAGTGTTTTGCTTATCGCTTCCGGCAATGATTCATTCACCTATACCTGGTATAAAAACGGAAAAGTTATGCCTGGTATCGAACGAAATACGGCTTGGGCCAATGCTGCCGGACAGTATAAGGTAACCTTTAACCGAAAAGGCACCTCCTGCACATTCTCCAGTGCCTCCTACACGGTTACGGATAAAAGACCGTCCGTGACCTGGAATTATAGCCTTAATACGTGCAACAATGCGTCTGAAATTTCACTGCCCGAAGGTGCCCCATCTGGTGGAACCTTCAGCGGCAGAGGCGTTTCCAATGGAAAATTTAATCCAATGACTGCAGGTAGTGGAACCATACCGGTTTATTATCAGGTTTCCGATAAGGACGGTTGTATAGGCCGCGTATCTTCCAACCTTGTGGTATTTGACACCACCACCTTATCGGATGCCGGTATCAATCCGGTTTGTCCCGAAATCGGCCCATTCTCGCTTCAAAATATCAGTCCAACCGGAGGTAGTTATGCCGGAAATCACGTTTCCTCCGGTGTATTTGATCCGGGCAAGGCAGGTCCGGGTGTCCACCCGATTCAATATCAACTCACCAACGGAAACAGTTGTAAAAGCGATGCGTTTTTCAAAATAACGGTGCACCGTCCCGACAGTGTCCATTTGAGCATTCAAGAATGGGTTTGTGCGAATAGTGAGCCCGTGTCTGTGCATGCCTTTCCAACCGGAGGATCCTTTAACCATGCTGCCATTGCCGGTAAAAACTTCATTCCGGCATTTGCCACCACCGGTAGAAATGTCATCGTTTACTCCATAACAGATAAAAACAATTGTTTGGGATCAGACAGCGCAACCATTGATGTGATTCCGTCTCCGGTGGTTACCTTGGCCTCTTTCAAAAGCCTGTGCAGCAATGCGCCTTCTTTAAAGCTGGTGGGCGGCACACCTTCTGATAGCGGTATTTATCGCATCAACGGTGTTCCATCTGATAGCTTTCATCCGGCACAGAGAGGTAAAGGACTTTACACCATACAATACAAGGTGGTTAATTTCTATGGATGTGCCGATTCTGCCCAAAGTACCCTTTGGGTGAATGAAGCACCACCTAAACCCTATATCGGTGTGACCAATAACATCCTAAGTTCCAGTGTGACCAATGGCAATCAATGGTATAACAAAGACGGAATGATTGCCGGGGCAACAGCCTCTACCTATAAACCTTCGGCAGATGGTCTATATTATGTGGTGGCCACCAACGATTCAGGCTGTTCGAACCGCTCGGATGATTTTATGTTCAAAAAACTGGGAATCTCGCAGAATCAACTCAAGGGCGTTTATCTGAACCCGAATCCAACCCATACCGGTATGATACGCATCTTCGGATTGCCGATTGGTGCAGAGATACGGATCCTGGATGCCGGTGGAAAAACACTGAAGAGCTTGAATACCGTTAACGAGGAGCATCTTCTTGATTTTGAAGCACTCTGCGGCGGCATCTATTGGATACAGGTTTCCCATCAACATCAAGTTTATAGAGAGCGGGTAGTGTTGTTGAAGTGAGGGATGCAGGGACTTCTATGGCAATCAATTTGATTTGATTGTTGTCGATGGTATGAATATCTGACGCTAAAAAATTAAATCGAACGGTTAATCCGCATTTTAAGGCAATAGGGATTGGATTGTTGTTGTGAATTATTCAATGGAGAATTCATGAGCAATAACAATTTTGACACTATAGTACTCATATGATCAAAAGCAAAATTTGGCTTGTGGGTGGGAAATGGCCTTATTTGTCTTTTCGTGATCCGCTAGGTTATGGAGGCGTGAAAACCAATTATCCCATTGAGCAGATCAGAAAGCGATGGGCGAACGTCGATTGAACTCCGGTTTCCTTTCTTAATATCGGCTGACTACCAAACTCAGGTAACCCCAATAAATTTAAGAAGTGGCTCCCATCGTGGAAAGCGCCTACATGGCTTTAGCGGATAGAAAAGTGCCGAACCAAAGTAAAAATAGTACGATAAGGCATAGCCGAAATTGGACTATATTGAACTTGGTATCGGCATGAAGCCTTGATTTTTTTTGCTTCGTCCCGCAGAGTGTGCTGCGGGATGAAGTGGGGCTAACGACATTATATTCAATGCAAAATGATATTTGGGCAAAGCCCTGAAAACAGATGTTTCAACAAGTTCAATAATATTTGCTGAATAAAATGAGTTAAGGCTCGGAAATCTAGCCACTTTTTGGTGAATAAGCGGTTATTTCTGCCCCCCTCAACGTCTCTCACAAGAACTTTTTCATGACATTAAGTTGGGCTTGGAAATTGTGAGGACGTTGAGGACAATAGCGATTCATCAACGTCCCTGCGTCTTATTATTGGATGTTCATTATGAATATCAATGGCAGGAGACGCAGATGGAGAATGGAAAGAACTTTTTCAAGACGATAAGTGAGTCTTGGCAAATGTGAAGACATTGAGGACATTTCCTTTACCTTCGCCCCATGGATTTTCTCGATAAAAAAATACAGGATTACGCCGAAGCACATTCCGCTTCTGAACCAGAATTGCTCGCCCGACTCAACCGCGAAACCTGGGCCAACGTGCTCATTCCCCGTATGTTATCCGGTCACCTTCAAGGCCGCATCCTCAGCATGTTTAGCTACATGCTAAAACCCAAAACCATCCTCGAAATCGGCACCTATACCGGCTATTCGGCGCTCTGTCTCGCAGAAGGACTTCAACCCGGCGGTATGTTGCACACCATCGATATCAACGAAGAACTCGCGCCCATGATTCAGCGCTATATTTATGAGGCCGGCATGCAAAACAGCATCAGCCTGCACATCGGCAACGCCCTGAACATCATCCCTCAAATTCCCGGCTCCATCGACCTCGTGTTCATCGATGCCGATAAAGAAAATTACAGCCATTATTTCGATTTGGTCATCGATCGTCTCACGCCCGGCGGCATCATCATTGCCGACAACGTTCTTTGGAGCGGGAAAGTGATCGATCCCCAGCAACTCAAAACCGACGAAGAAACCGCCGCACTCGATGCCTATAACCGTAAAATTCACGAAGACCCACGCGTCGAAAACGTACTCTTCCCGGTGCGCGATGGCCTGATGATCGCCCGAAAAATAGCTTAGGGGCATGGCGGGCTTTGCGCTGATAGCCTTTTTTGCCTCTGCTGTTCCGGCAAGGCAGACTGCGGCGACCAGCGGAAGCCTGCTGTCTGCCTGCCTTCACTACGCAGCTTTAACCCAACTTACGCGATAGAATTTTAGGAACTAAAATTGTAGCCGTTAGTTGGGTTTAACCCCGAGATAGAAAATGTAATCTATATTTGCAAAATATTGATTTACAGTTTCTTATTCGTTTCAGCATTTCTAATGCTGATTCCGGGTGCAAAAAAGGGCTAACCGCTTCCATCCCTATGCCAAAACCCTGCAATACATGAGTATTTCGTAGATGACCTGAACCTTTACTCAACCCGGAGCGTTTATATTTGCAGCATGGAATTAATCACCACCCACATTTGCATGGTCAAAGATATCGGAGTGCATGGAAACATGTTCGGCGGTATCATGCTCGCCTGGATAGATGAGGCGGCAAGTGCCATGGCCATTCAGGTTTGTAAGAGTCCAAATATGGTCACCGTTAAACTGGATGAATTGATTTTTAAAAAGAAAGTAAAGGAAGGCTTTCTCATCAAAATATACGGCGAAGTAACCCGCATGGGCAATACCTCTATTACTTTGTTCATCGAGGCACGCAAAGAAAGTGTTTACAGCGGCGATGAAGATGTGGTGTGCCATACCCATATCACTTTTGTGCGCATCGATGAAGGCGGAGATCCAACACCCATCGCCGGTTCTATAAAAGAGAAATACAAGCACCTCGCCAATCCTGCCTAAATGAAAAAACTGCCTCTTCCTGATTTTTTGAAGAGCGCTTCAGGCATTCCTATCATCGATGTGAGGAGTGAAGATGAGTACCGGCAAGGACACATTCCCGGTAGCATCAACATCCCCATATTGAACAACGAACAGCGCACCATCGTTGGTACGGTGTATAAACAGGAGGGGCAGCAAAAAGCGGTATTGAAAGGGTTTCAACTCGCCGGTCCGGAATTTGAACAAAAAGCCGTCGCCATGCTTGCCCGGGCCGTAGATCAACAGATTTTGATTCATTGCTGGCGGGGCGGTATGCGCAGCGAAATCATGGCCTGGATTGCGAAATTGACCGGACTAAATGTCTCAATCCTTGAAGGGGGATACAAAACTTTCCGGCATCATGTCTTAGAAATCATCGCTCAACCGATCAAAGGTGTTTTAATCAGCGGTCCTACCGGTTCAGGAAAAACAGAAATACTGAAAGTTCTAGCCGATCAAGGATATCCGGTCATAGATCTCGAAGAAGCGGCGCAACATCGGGGTAGCAGTTTTGGCGCCATCGGCAAAATGTTTCGCACGCAGGAAATGTTTGAAAATGTGTTGGCTACAGAATGCATGAAATGGCCCTGCGGAACCCAATTCCTGATGGAAGACGAAAGCCGCATGATTGGCACCAAATGCATTCCTGAAACCATTTTTCGTAGCATGCAACAAATGCCGATGATTTCTCTGGAAGTTTCAACCCCCCAAAGGATTGATCGCATCAAGGAAGAATACGCTAAACTCGATAAAAAGGCCTTAACAGAAGCCATCCAACGGCTCGAAAAGCGCCTCGGAAATCAGCGCATGAAAGAGGCCATCGAAGCTTTGAATGAAAGTCGGCATGAGACATGGATTTCTATCATGCTGGGTTATTATGATAAATCGTATGACCACCTCAAATTAGCTCGTAATTCCGAAAAATACACTGTTTCATTTGAATGGCAACAAGCGGAAAAGGGCCTCAAAACAATCAAAGAAATACTGCAAAAATTTCATTAAATGGAAACCAAACGTCTTACCACTTTCAGTAAATCATCGGGATGCGGGTGTAAAATAGAACCGGCTGCATTGTCTTCCATGCTGTCAGGAATTAGACCCGGATTTCGCAGCGAACAGCTTATTTTGGGCAATGAACATGCCGATGATGCCTCTGTTTTCAGGCTCAATGATCAAACTTACCTATTACAAACCACCGATTTTTTTACACCGGTAGTGGATGATCCATTCTTATATGGACAAATAGCAGCGGCCAATGCGCTCAGCGATATTTGGGCGATGGGAGGGAAGCCGCTCATGGCCAATGCCATTCTCGGATGGCCCATGGATGAACTCGGAGGAGACATGGCAGCAAAGGTGATGGATGGAGCCACAGAAATCTGCAATCGCAGCGGGGTGTCTTTGGCCGGTGGTCACAGCATCGATATTCCGGTGCCCGTGTTTGGCCTTTCCGTATCGGGAACTTGCGCCCCGCATCAACTTAAAACCAATTCAGACGCCAAAGAGGGAGATATTTTATTGTTAACCAAAGGATTGGGAACCGGAATTTTATCGGCGGCATACAAACGCAATGTGCTGGATGAAGCGGGTTTTGAGGCTTTCAAAAATCAAATACTACAACTGAATTCTATCGGGATGATGCTCTCCGATCTGCCGGGCGTTCATGCCATGACCGATATCACCGGCTTCGGTTTAGTCGGACATTTACTGGAGATTTGCAGCGCATCAGGTCTAACCGCAGCGCTGGATTGGTCGTCGGTACCGCTGATTGAAGAAGCAAAACCATTGGCTGCACAATTCATCCTTCCCGATAATGCATTTCGCAATTGGAATGCTTGTGCTGCACGGGTAGAAAGCACCGTAGATGAAGCTTTTCCTTTTTTATGTGATCCGCAAACCAATGGTCCGCTTTTGATCACTGCAGATCCTACCTCCCTGAGCAGTATTAGAAGCCTATTTGCAGAAAATGGACTTTCTGTATTTGAGATCGGCCGTTTTAAGGCAGGTCCGCCATTGGTGAAGGTAGATTGATCATCGGGGTCCCCGCAATAATGCGGATATCTATCCAGCCGGAAAACCCAATGGCGTTTAGATTTCTAATTTCATCATTTTCCTCATCCGGTCTTCAATCTTCTCATTGCTCAATTGTTCGCGCAAACGATCCGCCATAATAGGAAAAGCGAATGGGGTGAAAGCGACCGGAGTATGTATCCTGATTTCCTGACCGGAAATGCGATTCAATGCGCTGCGAATTCTCACTGCATCAAGCTGAAAATAGAGGGCTTCGTCAAATGCCTGTTTAAACAGTAAATTGTCGTTGTCATAATCTTTGAACACCTGAAAGATCAGCGATGCTGAAGCCTGGAGATGCTTGCTTTTCTGCTGTTTATGAGGATATCCTTTAAACATCAATCCGGCAATGGAGGCGATATTCGAAAATCGTTTTCGGGCAATTTCGGAATAATTGGTACATCGCACCAGATGGTCTTCGAGATGGGTCGTTCCAAACCAGTCATTTTCCAAAGCTTCCATCACATCAATGGGTTGATCGCTTAACAACTCAAAACCATAGTCGTTGGCGGCCATGCTGACGGTGCTCCTGTGCAACTGCGCCCATCGGTAAGCCAACAACATGCTCATCCCTTCGTGAACCATGCGACCTTCAAACGGGAAAATAAAGATGTGATGTCCTTCATCAGTGCTATAGCTTTCAATAAGCAGTTGACTTGCACGGGGCAAGAGACTTCGTTCTGATTGCAGTTTCAACAATGGATATAAACACTGCATTTCAATGGCTGCACTGCCTGCCCATGGACGATTGAGTTGCTTTCTCAATAAATCGGATATTTCAGAAGATAAGGACATGCGTCCTCCCATCCAGGAAGGAACATTGGGCTTTTTCTTGCCGGTGGCTCTTCGTACATAGGCCGTGACACCCTCAGTTTTGATCAGCTCGAGGGTTTTTCCGGCAAAAAGAAATACGTCTCCAACCTTCAATCTGGAAATGAAATATTCTTCAATGCTGCCGATTCTACTGCCGTTGAGGTAATTCACGTGCATGCTTACGTCAAATTCTATCGTCCCTATGCTTAAGCGGTGTTGCATGGCGATTTTTCTGCTCGTGACCTTGAAAAGGCCTTCCACTTTTTGAACTTTACAATATTCATCATAGCTGGCCAGGCTCTTTCCACCGTGGGTCACAAAACCCAGCATCCAGGCCCATTCATCATCGTCTACATCCTGAAAGGCATGGGTCGTGCGAATCTCTTTTTTTAGCTTTTCTGAATCGAAACCATCGCCAACCGCCAAGGTGACGGCATACTGCACCAACACATCAAAACACCGCACCTGCGGAATGCGGCTTTCTACCTTGTTTTCTGCAATGGCTTCGCGCAAGGCGGCTGCTTCCACCAATTCTAAGGCATGGGTGGGAACAAAATAGATCCGACTCGGCATGCCGGGCGCATGACCACTGCGTCCGGCGCGTTGCACAAAACGAGCTACTCCCTTCGGACTCCCAATTTGTATGACCGTATCTACCGGCCGGAAATCGACCCCCAAATCAAGGCTCGAGGTACAAACCACGGCTTTCAAATATCCTGATTCAAGCCCCTGTTCTACCCAATCTCTGATTTCCCGGTCGAGAGAGCCATGGTGCAGCGCCATTTTTCCCCCTAAATCCGGATTGGCTTCCAATAAATATTGATACCACAATTCAGCCTGAGATCGGGTATTGGTGAAAATGAGGGTGGTGGTAGAAGCATCGATGATGGGTAACACTTTTTCCAATAATCGAATGCCGAGATGTCCTGCCCAAGGAAACTTTTCCATCGTATCCGGCAATACAGTGTGCATTTCAATCCTTTTTTGAATGTTTGCCCGAATCAGTTTTCGTTTTTTGGTAAACGGAATGAGCACATGCATGGCTTCCTGCAGATTTCCGATGGTGGCGCTGATGCCCCAAACACGCATTTTGGGTTGGATATGTCTTAGTCGGCTGATGGCCAGTTCGGTTTGTACGCCCCTTTTTGATCCAAGCAATTCGTGCCATTCATCTACCACAATGGCTTTGATATGCTTGAATTTTCGGGCATGATCTTTCTCGGCCAACATCAAGTGGAGGCTCTCCGGAGTGGTGATGAGGCATTGAGGGATTTGTTTTTTCTGCCGGGCTCTTTCCGCGGTGGAAGTATCTCCATTGCGGATGGCCACTTGCCAGTTTAACCCAAGATCCCGGGAAGCGGAGGCGATGGCTTCTTGAATTTCCACGGCCAGAGAGCGAAGGGGTGTAATCCAAAGCAAGCGGATGCCTTCTTTGTTGTTGTCTTCGGCTAGCAATGCCGGAATCGCCATGGCATAAGTCTTTCCGCTACCCGTTGGCGCATTGAGCAAACCGTGATATCCGCTGATTAAGGCATCAAAACAATCACGCTGGAATGCATGCATCTGCCAGCCCCGGCTGTTAAACCATGTCTCTGCTTTCTCAATCAATAGTGGTTCTGACATCCATGCGCAAATTAATGAATTTCTTCCCCCTCAACGTCTCTCGCTTGTGCACTTTCATGACCCAAAGCGAGGTTTGGAGCAAGCGAGGACGTTGAGGATATCATGCGTCATCAACGTCCCTGCAAAATAAATGGTTTAAGATTATGTTTATGAATGCGCAGGAGACATTGATGGTGATATAATCGCAGAAGATGCGGATGAAAGGATTACGCGGAATGGTTGGGTATGCTTTTTCAAATACCGAAATGCCTTTGAGGTTTCCCGCCCTCCTCCGCAACAAAATCGCGGGAACCTTGAAGGACTGATATAGACTTTTTATCATTGAACCATCGCCCAAAGAAAAACGAAAACCCATGCTAATAATGAATTTTAACGAAATTTCGCGTTAGGGGTGGAAGCGGATAGCCCGCAATACGCCCGGGCGTATGAGGACTATAAGCGGACGACCCGACCCCAAAGCAAGCGCATGGGGTTTATTCTATTAGTGAAGCATTTTGTTTGCGCTGCGTGGGGGAACGCCCGGAAAATTCAAGCCTCAAAATTTTGCTAATTTTGTTAATATTGCAACCGATGAAATGGTTTAAAAATGCAATGTGGCTGATTGGATTGGCTGTTATCGTGCAGTCTTGCAGCAATAAGTATCTGTTGCCGGCGTATAAAAGTCGTGCTGCCGGACATAAAGTGATTGCCGTTGTGCCGCCACGCGCTGAATATACAGGTAACTTGCCCAAAGGAATGAGCGTTGAACAGGTAAAAGCTGTAGAAGTGGCTGAAAGTCAGGTCTTTCAGAAGGAGATTTACAATGAAATCATTCGCCAGAGCGGACAGGGCAAAAAGGATATCAAAATCAATGTTCTATCGCTCGATAAAACCAATCTGATGTTGAAAGAAAAAGGCATCAGCATTGAGCAAAGTTGGGATATGGCGCCTGATTCACTGGCTCGTTTGCTCGGAGTGGATGCAGTGGTGAAAGGGAGTTTGAAAATGGAGCGATTTATGAGTGACCTGGCCTCTTATGGAATCAGTCTGGCAGAAGATATTTTGACCATTCTAAGGGGGAAAGTGAATATTCCGGTCGGATTACCCACCGAAGGTCAGAATTTGGCCCGCACGTATGATGTGATTGCTTCGGCACAGATTATTGAAGCGAAAGATGGGTTGGTTTTGTGGGGAATCGATCGCCGTGCGCAAAGCGAATGGGATTATCAACCCGAGATTGTGGTGAAACAACTGGCGCGCACATTTGCACGTCGTTTCCCGTATCGCGATAGTTTTTACCGCGGACATTAATTCCAGTGCGGATTGCCGGGAGCATTGGCGAGCAGCGCATATTCACCCCCCAAACGCAGCATACACTTTTTCCAAAGGCTTTGGCTGTCGAGTTCGAATAAATCGGAAGGGTTGATGCTGCTTAGGATCCAGCTGCCTTCTTCTATCTCTTCGTCCAGTTGACCATCTCCCCATCCGCTGTATCCTAAAAAGAATCTAAAATTTCCGGAATGGGCCATGCCAAGGCTGACTTGCATTTTTACCATATCGAAATCGCCACCCCAGAAAAGCCCGGGTATGACTTCTTTCGCACCGGGAAGTATAGAAGGTCCTAAATGGATATAGTGCAGGGTGTCTAATTGCACCGGCCCTCCTTTGAAAAGGGGTACTGATTTTCCGGATGGTAAATCATCCAGTACATCTGATAAGGCAGATTCGAGTTTGTGGTTAAGCACGAGTCCGAAGGTGCCGTGTTCATTGTGTTCGAGCAAGAGGATGACCGTTCTGTTGAAGTTCGCGTCCGGCAGAAACGGATCGCTGATGAGCACTTTTCCGGCTTGGGGTGGAACAGATTCTTGCATAGGATTTTTGTTGTGAGGTTTCGGGCATAAAATCATCATTCAATAATTCTTGCCTCTCGCCTCAGAACAAAAGTACTTGGAATATGACAATATCCAAATGAATGGAATGAATGGATGCATAAGCTACGCTTGTGAGAATTGGCTAATACTTGTATCCGCATTTTTGCCATTTTACTATGATTAATTTAAAAGTTAAGCTGCATTTCAGGGCTTTGCCCAAACATCATTTTACAATGAACATAATTACGATAGCCCCACTTCCTTTTTTTTCTTGACAAAAAAAAGGAAGCAAAAAAAGTCAAGGCTGTATTTCTCTTTTCTATCCGCTAAGGCAATGCAGGCGTATGCCACGATGGGAGCCACTTCTTATATTTATTTAGGTTACCTTAGTTCGGTAGTAAATCGATATTAAGAAAAGGAAAAGTAGTTCGGACGGCGTTCGCCCATCGCTTTCTTATCTGCTCAATGAGATAATTTGTTTTCACGCCTCCATAACCAAGCGGAGAACGAAAAGACAAATAAGGCCATTTCCCACCCGCAGGCCAGATTCTGTAGATATTCGTGACAGATGTTTATTTCAAAAACAAGGTTTTGTCTTGGTTTTTAAATACAAATTGATTAGAAGTGAATAAATTAATAAGCGTATTTACTTTGGAATGTCATAATGAAATCGACATTGAATGATGGTACACTTTTGATCTTTACCCTTCTGGCCTGTTATACAATACACCAATCGGTGTTCGCTGGTAAGGCGTCTTGACCAAAATCCTTTCAAACCAAATTTTAGGGGCTCAGGTTTTCCAATTCCTTTAAATGGATCTTGTTTAATGAATTGAAGAAGCTCCTTAATTTTTATCACCACATCCTGGTCATTTTCAATCCAATGGGTAAAATCTTCCCAAGCGAGTTGCGTAAACTCAATAATCATGAATAGCTCAGTCTAAATGATATTGAACCGTTTCATGGGTGTTGATCTGTTTGATGGATTTCTCCAGTCTTTCTATGTTTGACCGGGTTGAAAGCAAATGCTCAGTTTCCAACAGCGAGTTATATTCTTTGATAGACATAATGACTACGGCTTCTTCATCTTTATTTCTTGGAATAATAATTACTTCCATGGATTTTGAAACATAATCGAAATATTCCTTAATGCCCTTTCTTAACTTTGTGATGGTAACCGCTTTCATTTTGTTTTTATTGATGAAAACAAAGATACAACATTATGTACGTAAATCCGTACATAATGGAGTAAAAAGACTCGATAGAATAAGTAGATCTAAAAAAATTAAAGGATAGGAGTGAAGATCACAAGGAGTCTTTCGAGAGATATTTCTCCTGATAAATTTCTTTCACCTTGTCTCTGGCTCTTTTGAGTTTCATTTTAACAGCACTTTCGCCGCATTGACAGAAGTCAGAAATTTCTTTGATGGCCATGTTGTCCTGATACTTCATCATGAGCAGAATTTTGTCCTGCGGATTGATTTCTTCCAAAATTTCATTGAGGTATTCGAGGCGCATTTCAAAGAGTTCCTTTTCTTCTATGGCATCATTGCTGTCTTCGAGCCAGGGGCCTGAGTCAAAAGTATCTTCATCGATGGGCTCTTCGATCATTTTTTTCTGTTTTCGCAGGTAGTCAATGCAGTGGGTATATGTGATCTGATATAGCCAGGTGCTAAAAGAGCTTTTGCCTTCAAAAGTGCTCAGTTTGAGGAAGGATTTTACCATCACATCGTGGGCGAGGTCTTGGGCTACATCCTGATCATGCACCATTAGCACCGCCTTTCTGAAAACTTTGTCTGCATAGCGGTCATACAACGTGTTAAACAGGTTGCTGGCACCGGTAGAAACAATGCGGGCAATTATTTTTTCGTCGCTGAGGGGTGACATGTTGGGTGGTATGTATTTGGGATTAAAACCCCGATACAAGGATAAGGATTGAAATCCTGATTTTGTTCATGGTTATGCTTTAAAAATCGGTAAAGTCAGTCTATATTGATTTAAAAATAAGCCACATAGAGATAATAGAGGCTGAAGGCGCTTAAAAACAACAAGCCGACATGTGCTAAATGCTTCAGAAATGGCGAAGGTAGCCAGGGTGCAGTCAGCTGACTCCAAACGGTTTTGTACGTAATCCAGGCAATCAGCGGTGCAGTTAGAAAGGAAATTGTAGTGGCTAGGGTGACCATCTGTTTCATATTTTCAACAAAGAAGCCAAGTATGATTAAGGTGCCACCTGAAAGCAAGAGCAAGCCCATTTGGTAATTGCGGGTGATTTTTCCGTGGATATGTTCTTTTTTATTCATCACAGCCAGAATGCTATCCAGTACTCGGGGTTGTGCATCGAGGCAGGTGATGGTAGTGCTAAACATGGTGGTGAAAGCTGCAATGGCGATGAACCAATACGACCAGTTGCCCAAAGAGGTGTTGTACATGTCGATTAACTGTCCGGCATAAACGGCACCGTTAGCAGAAAGCACTGTATCGGTACCATACAGGATATTAGCCCCTAAAATGAGAAAGCAAACGGCCATGATGGCGGTTCCCCAATAACCTACTTTGAAATCGAACAAAGCGTCTTTCATATTGGCGAGGTGCTTGTTTTTCTCAAAACTGGCGATGCTCCAGATCGAATGCCAGATGGCAAGGTCCAGCGGTGCGGGCATCCATCCGATGAAGGCGATGAGAAACATCACATCCAATTTGTTCAACAGGCTGAATTCCTTCATCAAACCGGTGTCTTTGGGCACTACGGCATAAAAGGAGCTGATGAGCGCAACTACGGTGGTAATCGAAAGGACCACCATGATGACTTTCATGAGGTTATCGAGGACAGAAAAGGAGCCTTGTATAAGGAATAGCAAGCAAATAACCAGGATTATGGCACTCCAGACCCATCCTTCGAGATGAATGCCGGTCAGTTTTTCTGCCAGTCCGGCGGTTACAATGGTCACGGCCGATTGGATGATGAACATCGTAACTACGGTGAGGATCATCACGGTCCAGATAGCCCATTTGCCTGTTTTGGCGAATCCTTCGATCAGACTGTTGCCCGTAGCTGCTGCATATCGGGGTCCCATTTCAAAAAACGGGTATTTAAAAACATGGGCCAGAACAATGGCGATGAGGAGGATAAAGCCGTAATCTGCTCCGGCGCGGGTAGATTGAACGATGTGAGAAACGCCGATGGCGGCGCCGGCGTAAAGCAATCCGGGACCTAATTTTTTGATTTGATCGAACATATTCAGTGTTTGTTTCAGTCAAATGTATAAAAAAAGCCGGCTTTCAAAGAAAAACCGGCTTTTGAAAATATAAATGAGTCTTGAATATGGGCAGCATCGGGCCTGCGTGTGGGGAATGGCCTTATTTGTCTTTTCGTTATCCGCTTGGTTATGTAGGCGTGAAAACAGACCATCCCATTAAGCAGATAAGAAAGCGATGGGCGAACGCCGATCGAACTACAGTACCTTTCTTAATATCGGCTGGCAAACCAATCTAGATCACTCTAGTAAATATAAGAAGTGGCTCCCATCGTGGCATTCGCCTACATGGCGTTAGCGGATAGAAAAGAGAAATGAAGCCTTGATTTTTTTTGATTACTTTTTTTGATCAAGCAAAAAAAGTAATTGGGGGTATAGTATATATGTTCATTGCGGGATGTTGTTTGGGCAAGGCCCTGGAAAGCGATTTAGCAATTAAGTCAATTATGGTAAAATTGCAAAAGTGCTAAAGAAGCTAAT
>JBIIVF010000118.1:0-7661 GCA_044339595.1 Bacteroidia bacterium | reverse complement strand
CTGGAATGAAAACATAGATATGAAGATTCTGAAGGGAAAAGAAGTCATACCGGTTAAGATTAAGCGCACCGGTGGATATAGAATCAATCGTTAATGGAAGGACATTTCCGGAATATCCCCTTCAACGATCAACCGCCCATCCGTTTTTGCGATTACTTCTTCTACCGTCACTCCGGGTGCGACTTCGCGAAGCTCAAAACCACGTTCTGTAATATCCATCACACATAAGTCCGTTACTACTTTTTTCACACATCCCAATCCCGTAATGGGTAAGGTCAGTTCCTTTCTCACTTTTGATTCTCCATCTCTGCTCGAATGCTGCATCGCCACGATGATATTTTTAGCAGAAGCCACCAAATCCATGGCTCCGCCCATGCCTTTCACCATCTTACCCGGTATTTTCCAATTGGCAATATCTCCTTTGTCATTCACCTCCATGGCACCCAATACGGTTAAATCTACCCTGCCACTTCTGATCATGGCAAAGCTGGTGGCCGAATCAAAAATGGCAGATCCCGCCAATGTGGTGACCGTTTGTTTGCCGGCATTGATCAGATCGGCACTTTCATCGCCTTCAAAAGGGAAAGGTCCCATACCGAGCAAACCGTTTTCACTTTGGAGGATTACTTCCATGTGTTCAGGAACATAATTGGCTACCAAAGTAGGTATACCAATTCCCAGGTTTACATAATATCCATCGCGCAATTCCTGTGCGATTCGTTGAGCTATTTGATTCTTATTGAGCATGTTACTGTAATTTGTGGTACTTATTCTCTGATCCGAACGGTGCGTTGTTCGATGCGCTTTTCATAATTACTTCCTTGAAAAATGAGGTTCACAAAAATTCCGGGCGTATGAATAAAATTGGGATCCAAATCGCCGGGTTCTACCAATTCTTCTACTTCCGCTATGGTAATCTTACCTGCCATGGCCATCATCGGATTGAAATTTCGGGCGGTATCTTTAAAAATAAGATTGCCTAAAGTATCGCCTTTCCAGGCCTTTACGATGGCAAAATCTGCTTCAAATGCCTTTTCCAGCAAATACATCTTACCGTTGAATTCACGAGATTCTTTTCCATCCGCCACTTCGGTCCCGAATCCGGCAGGGGTATAAAATGCAGGAATTCCTGCACCCGCAGCCCGACATCTCTCTGCTAAAGTGCCTTGTGGAATTAATTCTACTTCCAACTCGCCACTGAGCAATTGTCTCTCAAATTCTTCATTCTCTCCAACATAAGAAGAAATCATCTTTTTCACTTGCTTCTGTTTTAACATCAGCCCAATACCGAAATCATCGACTCCGGCATTGTTAGAGATGCAGGTTAAATTCTTAACCCCTTTTTTTACCATTGCGGTGATGCAATTTTCCGGGATTCCGCACAATCCAAATCCACCGAGCATTAAAATAGAACCATCTTCAATTTGAGCGATGGCCTCCTCTGCATTTCGAACAACTTTATTCATAATCGATTCTCTCTCGCAAACCTACATGATTTTGACTGAAAATATGCCGAAGATTTTGTATCACATTTCGGCAATTATTTACTCGATCGAGATTCGATTATGGTCAATGGTGTATATTCGCCAAATGCATATAAGCAAACTATGAAACGTTATCTTTTGTTTTCATGTTTTGTCTTCATTTCAACCTTGTTGAAGGCTCAAAACTTTGGCAACGAATGGATCAAATTTGTCCAGCAATACTATAAATTTATGATTCCGAAGGAGGGCCTTTATCGCCTTACTTTTACAGAATTGAATAAAGCCGGTGTACCCATTCAACAAATTGACCCTCAAAAAATTTCTGTGTTTGCTAAAGGTCTAGAAATTCCATTAAAAATTGAAGGAGAACAAGACGGACTTTTCGACAGTACTGATTTCATAGAATTTTACGGGACCTACAATGACGGCACTTTAGACAATATATTATATCGAAATTCAAATGAACAACCACATGGTGCGCATAGTTTGTATCAAGACAGTCTCCCATACTTTCTTACCTGGTCATTGACCGAATACGGTAAACGGATTTCAGTTTACGCAGACACCATCTATTCGGGTAAAACTAAAGATTCTTCCTTCTTATTCAAAAGCACCGTTTATTTCAGAGAAGCTTGGTCGGATGGGAGTCCCTTTGGCAGCGGATTAGGTCAATTTTCTGAATATACGGATGGCGAAGGTTGGATGGGAGCTCCGAACGGAAGCAACAGAAATTTATCCATCAGCACTCCCTTCGCTTTTAACGATGGGAAAGATGCACAATTCAACTTCAGTATTTACGGAAAAAATAGCAATACTACCCTTGATGGCGATGGGTTTAATCAGGAGGCTTCCGTTTTCGTAGGACCGACGTATTCCCTTTTATTTAAGAAGAAATTTACCGGATATGCTCACGTTCTAGACAGTGTGAAGGTCCCTTTTTCATTTCTGAGGGATGCCACGCTCTATCGGGTTTCATCCTCGATAAGTGGAGGAAGACTTTCCATAGCCTATGTTTCCATGACGTATCAAAGAAGATTTAATCTGGGAAATAACAGCAATTTCAATTTTAGATACGAAGCCCCGAATCGATTTTTAGAATTCATGAATTATCCCGCGTCTAAAAAAGCACCCAGGGTTTATGATTACCGCAATCATGTATCGATAGTTTGTGTTTTGGACGGCAACATTGTCAGACTGAATTTACCCTCTACCTTTCCGGTCAATGAGCTGTTGATTATCGATAGTACTGATATACGGAATATTTCGGCTGCCCAAATTTTGCCGGTGACTTTTACCCCCTTTGATTTTTCAAAAACAGCCTACGACTATATCATTTTATCCCATGTGATTCTTGATTCCGGTGTGCAGGCTTATAAGAATTATAGATCCAGCCCGGAAGGAGGCAATCACAATGTATTTACAGGATTTTTTCCAAACCTGTATGATCAATATTATTATGGCATCCATCATCCGATGGCCATTCGAAACCTGATCAACGAAATGCTCATCAAACAGCCAGAAAAACCCACCTATTTGATGCTGATTGGCAAGGGTCAGACATACAACAGAATAACCCTTGAAACGACCAACCGATTGTTTGAAGATTTGGTTCCTACTTTTGGAGTTCCACCTTCGGATTACGCCCTTACCAGCGGATTAAACGGAACGATACTCGAACCGGCCTTAGCTACCGGTAGAATTCCTTGTAGAAGCAATCGTCAAATACTCGACTATCTTGATAAAGTTAAGCTGCACGAAAGATCCGGAAATGAAGATTGGAGAAAAAATGTTTTGCATTTGGCAGGAGGTAAAGACGGTTCCGAAAACGTACAATTCCGGAATTACCTACAGAATTTCGCAAACACTTTATCAGGAAAATATTTTGGAGGGAAAAGAGTCTTGTTGTCTAAAGCCGATGCCCTCCCGGTTGACGGGTCTTTAATTCAAAAAGTTCAAGATCAGATCAATGCAGGTGTTTCTATGGTTACTTATTTTGGACATGGTTCGGCACAAGTGCTTGAAATTGATATCGGACAATCCAGTCAATATAAAAATGAAGGAAAGTATCCATTATTCTATTTCAATGGATGCGCCTTGGGAAACAGTTTTGAGCAGTATTCGGTTCCTGAATCATTTCTTTTCGAGCCTAAATTAGGTTGTATCAGTTGGGTTGCGAGCACCAATTTTGGATTCACCAATGAGTTGTATTTCTATGGAGATATATTTCACAAAAACATCTTTTACAATCAATATGGTAATAGTATTGGAGTCAGCAAAAGAGAAACGATTCGCCAATACCAACAACCCGGAAATGATTACAACAGAAATCAGTGCCGGCAGCTCATATATTTGGGTGACCCGGCCATTAAATTATATAGCCCGGAGAGACCTGATTATCGCGCATTATCGTCGAGTTTAAAACTCCTTTCTGTAGAAGGAAATATTTCAGACAAATTTGTAACCTTTAGAATTGACAACCTGGGCAAAGCCATAGATGATACACTCGAAATAGAAGTTACGCTAAAAACACAGAATGGGGATAACCTCCTTTTACCCATCATCAGGAAACAGAAAATTTATACCAGTGATACGGTGGTAATTAATTTGTCGGCTTTACCTATTCAATTAGGTGGGCTCATTAATTTTGAAATCAAACTTGATCCTGAGAATAAAATCAGCGAGCTATTGCCATTGGGTGAGTCGAATAATATTTTAAGCGGCTATGTTTTCACCGCGGCTAATGGTATTCGAACTTTATTCCCATTAAAAGATCAAATTGTAAGTAATTCACAAGTCAAACTTCAAGTTCAGGCACTCAATGTATTTTCACCCGAATTGGAGGTCATCTTTGAAATTGATACCACGCCTGAATTCAGTAGTTCTGAATTGCATAAATCGGCCGTCATCAGGGGTTCAAACATCATTGAATATGCGTATTCACTTCCTCCATTTGACAGTACTGACTTTTTTTGGAGAGCCCGACTGAATTTACCGGAAAATGAAGGGGGCAATTGGGTGACAAATACTTTTAGATTTATATTCAAAAGTCCGAATGGATGGAGTCAAGGGTATTTTAATAAGTTTGGGGAGAGTACATTGCAAGCCATTACTTTAGACTACAGTAAACGAATCCTTGATTTTGGTAGAATCATCTCGGGCAATTATGCTACCTACACTTTCGGCAATCAAGCTACATCATTCAGAAGAAATATTATTATTGATATTGAAAATGCCTCACTTAATTATTACCAATGGTTTGTTTCCAATGGCTTAAGATTGATGGCGATAGATCCGGATAATGAAGATCGGTATTCGGATGCCTCTAAGCACAATCTTACTGTAGTAGCGGATAATTGGTATCCTATTTATCCCGGCGAATACAAAAATAAATACTATACTATTGGAAAAAAATCAGGGGTTTATCAATTCGATACTCGTTTCAAAGCAGACAGGGATTCCATGGCACTCATTTTATCCAAGATACCGGAGAATTATCACATCTTTTTATACAGTGGTCTGGTGATGGCGGTAGACTCATGGGAAAGCGCCCTTTATCAAGAGTTATCAAGATTTGGTATTAATAAAATTCAACAGAATAAAAACGGTCATCCGTATCTCGCTAAAGGTCAAAAAGGCATTTTACCCGGAGAAGCTGTAGAAGTTTTTCCTGACTTTTCGAATAGCACACTTGCCCCAGAAAAACAAGGTGTCGCACATACTACTCAAGTATTTCCTAAACTTACGGCAGGATCGATGATTTCAAAGAAAATTGGCCCCGCTTCTAATTGGAACAAGGTTTACCTCAAAATAGACCAAGAAATTCAAGATTCGGTTACACTTGATATTTTAGGGATAGATGAAAACGGAGCTGTACAAACTTTGATTAAAAATGCTGACTCCCATTCCGTTGACCTGAGTTTTATTGATGCTAAATTGTATCGATACATTCAACTAAAAGTAAACTTTTACGATAATGAATTAAGAAATCCTGCCCAATTGGTAAGTTGGACCGCCTTATTTGATGGGGTGCCGGAAGGGAGTATTGTTCCTGTTGAAGGATTTGCCTTGCAAATGGATACGATCATGGAAAACGAACCTTATGTTTTCAAAGCGGGTTTCCAAAATATTTCAAATGATGATATGGATAGCTTAAAGGTATTTGTTTCGGTTCGAAATATAATCAAACAAAAAACAGACACACTGCTTTATACTGCATACCGAGAACTTAATGCCAGAGATTCCTTTCATATTTTCGTTAACATTCCGACTTTAGATAAAATAGGATTGAATGAACTATTTATATCGGTTAATCATGACAGGGCTGCGCCTGAATTAAACTTCTCTAATAATTCTTTTATTAAATATTTCTTCGTTTCAAAGGATGAAAAAAACCCTGTTTTTGATGTCACATTCGATGGAATGCGTATCATGAATCACGACATCATATCACCAAGACCTACCATCCAAATCTTGGCGAAAGATGACAATCCTTACCGATTTATAGATCAGCCTGAACTCTTTCAAATTAAAATTAAATACCCAGGCAAAGACACATTTGCAACCCTGAATACAACCCTACCGGAATTTACTTTCAAACCGTCTGGAAGTAAAGGCGAAAAAGCAGAACTAATATACAGACCTGCTAAGCTGGCAAATGGAGATTACCGAATGGATGTTCAAGTAATAGACAAGACCCAGAATCTCTCCTCAGTAAATCCTTATTCTATACTTTTCACCGTAATCAATGAACCAACGGTTAGTCGTTTATACAATTACCCAAATCCATTCACCACATCAACCCGTTTTGTTTTTACCCTTACCGGAGAGACTATACCTGAAGTGATGGAAATTTACATCTTCAATTTGACGGGAAAATTGATTAAAACCATCACCAAGTCGGAATTGGGAAATTTAAAAATAGGGCACAATATGTCCGATTACGCTTGGGATGGGACAGATGAGTTTGGCGATAGATTGGCCAATGGAGTCTATTTATATAAAGTAGTCACGAAACTAAATGGTCAAACTTTAGACTTACGCCAAGATGGCAATGAAGCCATGTTTAAAAATGATGTAGGCAAACTTTACTTGATGAGATAAACACAACTGTATAATTAGAGCAATCGAAATCATTGTTATTTTAATAATTATCGACCTTATAGTCCTAAATGAATTTTAGCTTGACATTATTTTACATTAAGTGTTCAATAACTTTCTCCATAAATACTTAAGTAGATTTCGTTTGTTCTGCGATCCGATCAACGCTTCCAAAAATTGTTTTTGAAAATAGTCCGGTTTACCCAATATATCCTCACTCAAAGCCAAATGGAATTTATCCCCGGGTATATTGTACAGAATATTGTCTGATGGATTTCTGATTTCATAACCAAAGCTGTGGATGGATTTCTTTACTTTTTTTGAAGTAAGCCAGTATTTTTTTACTGTTGAAATTGGCTTCGTACCATATAGATCAACTTCTAATTGGCTCAGAATTTCATGATCAAAAATATTCTGAAAAAGTGAGGGGGAAGGCTCGAAATATATATCTAAAGAATCTATCGGCATCCGATACATTTGCTTAACATCATAGGTTATTCCGGGCCTGTTCAACGAACCATTAATCATGGAGTTGCTCATTTCTGAAACATGCGTACCTAGTTTACCCAAATGTGCGGTAAAAGAACTATGTGGATATAAAAAATACTTGCCGTGAGACATAAGATACAATCCCAATTCATATTTCCAGGATTTGGTTCGATCCCAACTTTGCATCGGTTGAGGCAAATGAAGTCTTCCCCCTTTTCCAACCCGGTACTCATTGTTTGTCAATGAACTATAAAAATCAAACCACTGATTTTTAAATATTACAGCCCCCAAAGATGATGGCATACCCATTCTTGTAAAAAAGGAATCTGTTCGAAAATGAAGCGGGAACAAGGTCCATGGGTTATTTTGTTGTGAATAAAGACTCACCCCCATTATTTCCTGTTCGAAATCACTTTGCATTCCTGCAATTGAACTGATAAATTCGATGGCATCATTGCATAACAATACATCATCTTCGAGATGCACAATTGCAGATGACTCAGTTTTCTGAAAGGTCTCAGTTATGGCCTCCAACGTATTAATTTTTAGGCCCTTGAATTCATCACGCACCACCAGTTCCAGGTCAAATTT
>JBIIVF010000117.1:0-7663 GCA_044339595.1 Bacteroidia bacterium | reverse complement strand
TCATCTATACCATTATTAATCGATGTCAAGTTTTTAGAATAACCAATATTAAAACTAACACCACATACAATAAATAACACCAAAATTGAATTTTTACAAACTATGCCTTTCATATTACATATATTATTGATAATCGTAAATAACAAATTAATTTAGATTTATTGGTCAGTAAATTCAATAATTGACATTTATATGACATTGGGAAAATTGGATAGACGATTTATATTTTTTCGAATTGACTTTTATGAGAAGAATAGCAAGAAATAGCATTACAATATCATCTTCATTGCGTGATTCTGCACCGAATTGAGACTTTTATATAAACACTGATGATGTGCAGTAATTTGTTTGAACTAAGCCGTTTTTTCATACTCCGAACTTGCAATTCAAAATAATATACATTATTTGATAAATTAGCAAAAGCTTATTGCCACATTTAAGGTACAATGTTTCCCTACCCAAATAAATTTGCAAAAAATATTGTCAGATAATTTTCATTACCATCATAATATTTTATTAAAGTCCAGACTATGAATTCACCCAAATTTATCTATCAATCTGAAAAGTTTCAAGACAAAGATCGATCATTAGTTTCCCGAAATTTCTATACAAAGATGAATCGCCGCCGCAGTTTACGCATGTTCAGCAATGAACCCATCGAACGCGAAACGATTGAGAATATCATCCGCACGGCCGGGACAGCTCCCTCCGGCGCCAACAAACAACCCTGGAACTTCTGTGCGATCAGCAATCCCGACATTAAAAAGAAAATCAGAGAAGCCGCAGAAAAAGAGGAATTCGAGAACTATCACGGTCGCATGAGTGATGCCTGGCTGAAAGATCTGGAGGTTTTCGACACCGATTGGCACAAACCCTTTCTTGAAACGGCCCCCTGGCTCATCGTGGTTTTAAAAAAAGCGTATGACATCGATGAACAAGGTGAACATCATAAAAATTATTACGTCAATGAAAGTGTCGGAATTGCGTGTGGCATGTTGCTCACTGCCATCCATTTATCCGGATTGGTAGCCCTCACCCATACCCCGAGTCCGATGAACTTTTTATCCGAAATCCTCCAAAGACCGGCCAATGAACGTCCTTTCCTGCTCATCCCCGTAGGGAAACCTGCAGAGAACAGCATGGTTCCGGATATAAAACGCAAAGCATTGGATGAAATTTCGCAATTTTATATGTAAAAAGCAGGGCTAAATGCCAAAATATGGTGAATTTCGCAGCATGGAAATAGTGGTAAACCATTCAAAAAAGTTCGAAATCATCGATCAGGGAGCCGGAAACTTGTTGCTCAATGGCGAAGAACGCAATATCGACCTCATTCCGATCAATGATCACACGTACCATTTGATCAAAGACCATCAATGTTGGGTGTTAGAAATCAGTGTCGAAGAGAGCACGTCCCTCGAAACGGTGCTGTATGTGAATGGGGTGCGCATGACCACGCACATCAAAGACAGTCTTGAAAAAGTACTAGAAAACATGGGCATGACGGCCGGCAATTTAAAGGTGAAAGAACTAAAGTCGCCAATGCCCGGAATGGTGATTAAAGTAATGGTAGAAGCCGGTCAGGAAGTAAAAAAAGACGACCCCATGCTGGTGTTAGAAGCCATGAAGATGGAAAACCTCATCAAATCACCCACCGATGGCATCATCGACAAAGTAGTGGTTCAAAGTGGTGATAAGACCGAGAAAAACCAGGTCTTGATTCATTTTGTCTAATTTTTTTTGAAAAATCCAATACCCATGAAAAGAATTATTTCGATGGCATGTACCTTCATGTTACTTGGGTCTGTTATGGCACAAACGGAGCTTGAACTTAAAAAGAAAGAATTGGAAGCGGCGGAAGCGCAATTGAAAGCTGCACAAACTTCAGTGGAGACCCTAAAAAAATCCATTGAAAAGCTGACCCCGATCCTGCATGGAAAACCGGTGGTTTTGGTGCATTGAACTTCAATCAGGTAGGCTTTAGCAACTGGGCCGCCGGGGGGCAAGATGCCATTTCTGCTACCTTTTTAGGAAATGCCTTTGCCAATTATAAAAAAGACAAATTGAGTTGGGACAATAACCTCGACATCACCTACGGTTTGTTGAAGAACAAAGGACAGGAATTCAGGAAAAATGAAGACAAAATAGACCTATTCAGCAAGGTTGGTCATCGGGCCACCGAACATGCCAACTGGGCTTTTTTGGTCAACTATAAGACCCAATTTCAACCCGGTTATGATTTTAACAATCCGGATGAAAAACGTCCTGTGATTTCCCGTTTTATGGCTCCGGCTTTTTTGCTGGCATCTCTGGGGATTGATTACAAGCCAACCGATTATTTGTCGTTGTACATCTCTCCTGCCACGGGTAAATACACTTTTGTGATGGACGACAGCATTGCCGCTGCCAATTTATATATACCGGCTACATCGCCCAACAATCGTTTCAGGGCTGAGTTTGGTGCTTTGTTTACCGGAATTTTTCAAAAAAACGTACACAAAAACGTTCACATCAAATCGAAACTCGATCTCTTTAACAACTTTACCGATCTGAACGAACCCAACCGTAAAAACATGGATGTGAACTGGGAAAATAATATCAGCATCAAATTGGGCAAGTACATGGGTGCGAGCATCATCACCCACATGATTTATGACAACGATATTGACATCGAATACGATCCTGAAAACAAACCCGGGGTGAAAGGTCCGAGGTTGCAGTTTAAACGGGTTTTTGGTGCGGGGTTGTCGTATAAGTTCTGATCAATTGTCTGAACCACGATTCTCAAGATTAAAGGATTCGCAAGATTAGAGAAGGGCGAATCCTCAACGTCCTTGCCAAATAACTTTTGATTATTTGATGGAATTAATGGGCGAGAGACGATTGAGGGGGTAACAAGAGTAATTAAAACATTATTCGAATAAATTCGTTATTTTTGTAACGTTTTGCGAAAGTCACTGCACATAATTTTGTCTTTGCTGCTGCTGGTTTCTACTTCAGGAATCATCGGTTCAAGACATCTATGCGGTGACCGATTAATTTCCATTGAACTATTTCATGCAGAATCAACCGATGATTGCTGTGCTGTAGACGAAGACCCCTGTTGCAACGAAGTTCCGGTGGGTTGTTGCGACAATAAACTGGTTGAAATCAGTGCCCTGCAGGTGAATGTAACCACGCCGGGTATTTTGAGTGTTTTGCAACCCAAAGCGGTTGAAAGTCAACTGACCTGCAACTTGCCTGAATTTTCAAATTCATTGGCCCATAATATTCAATTTTATCCCTCCGCCGATAAGGCTGAAAAAGAACAGCATAAACGACAAACCGTCTATGGCTGCTTCCTTATTTGATTGAATCTTTCTTTCTCTTCTTTCTTTCTAATTTTTATTTTTCACTTCAAATTCAATCAATGATGATGCACAAAATCTTATGGATGGGGGTCTTGATGACCGCAACCATTCTTGGATACGGACAAAAAACAGTCAGGGGAACGGTAGTAGAAACCGATCCGAAAACGGGCAATAAAGGGCTTCCTTATGCTCAAGTAAAATGGTTAGGAACACAAACCGGGACGCTCACAGATGAAACGGGCGGTTTCAAAATTGAAACGGTTTCGGCCACCCCATATTTAATCATCAGCTACGCCGGATACAAATCGGATACGCTGCATATCAAGGACCCGGATGTTTTTCAGTATATCGTCCTAAAAAAGGGCATTGAACTGGGCGAAACCGTGATTCGGAAAAGAAAAAAATCTGCCGAAATCAGCAAAATGAGTCCAAAATTGACGGTCGAGCTTGGACGACAAGAATTGCAAAAAGCTGCCTGTTGTAATTTGTCAGAAAGCTTTGAGACCACCCCTTCCATAGATGTTTCCTTTACCGATGCATTGACCGGCACTCGTCAAATCAGAATGCTCGGATTAGATGGCATTTATACCCAATTCACCCGTGAGATGATGCCGGGCATTCGGGGCATGTCATCGCCTTATGGTATGAATTTTATTCCCGGCACCTGGGTTCAAAGCATCCAGCTTACCAAAGGCGTTGGGTCTGTCATTAACGGATTTGAAAGCATGGCGGGACAAATCAACATAGAGCTCAAAAAGCCTGAAGAAAAAGAAAAGTTTTTTCTGGATGGATATGTCAATCAAGCTGCACGAACCGAAATCAACGCAGGGCGAAATTTTAAGATAAAAGAGAATCTCTATACCGGATTGATGGTACATGCCAGTGCCAGACCTATTTACACCGATATGAATGAGGATGGATTTGCCGACAATCCTACCGGACAACAATTAAACCTTTTGAATCGCTGGAAATATTTCAATAACACAGGATGGGAAGGCATGGCCGGATTTCAATTGCTGTACGATCAACGTTTTGGGGGTCAAAACACCTTTTTGGATAACCGTAAATCGCCCAATGCATATGGTTTAGACATCCTGAATAAAAGCGCAGAAATCTGGACCAAAAACGGATATGTCTTCAAAGACAAGCCTTATCAAAGTTTCGGAACGCAAGTATCGTTCAAATGGCACGAGTTGAATTCAGATTATGGCAATTCAAATCAAACCTTCAGTTACCAAAGTGATCCGATGATTTACAGAGCCAGCACGCAATACAGCGGCGCACAGTACAGCGGATATGCCAATTTGCTCTTCGCATCTATCCTGGGAACCACCGAACATAAATACACCACCGGTCTGAGTTTTCAATATGATCGGTTTGAGGAAAAAGTAAATCGTTTCAATGAAAAATACACATCCCTGCGAAATGAATGGGTACAGGGCGCTTTTGTAGAATATTCTTATATCCCGGAGGATGATTTTACTTTGGTTACCGGCATACGGGCTGATTATAACAACATATACGGATGGTTTTTCACCCCCAGAATTCATGGACGATATATGTTCAACCATGATTACACCGTCCTCCGATTTTCAGGTGGAAGGGGGCAAAGAACCGCTGCGATTTTTGCTGAAAACCAAAAACTTTTCGGAAGCGGAAGGATGGTGCAAATCATTCCATCCAATCTTGAAGGTGCCTATGGTTTAAATCCGGAGGTGAGCTGGAATTATGGCTTGAGCCTTAGTCACGAATTTAAAGTGGTGCATCGTCCAACCACCTTTCATCTCGATTACTTCAGAACCGATTTCGTGAATCAGGTGATTGCAGATTATGATTTCAGCAGCACTTCAGTGATGTTTTACAATCTGTCCGGCCGATCTTTTGCCAACAGTTTTCAGACCATGCTTGAAACGGAGCCTATAACAAGATTTGACGTTCGTCTCGCCTACCGATGGTTTGATGTAAGAACAGAGCAACGCAGTGGTTTGCTTGAGAAGGCGCTTTTATCGCCCCACCGGGCTTTTATCAACCTGGCGTACACCACCCGATCAAAATGGAATTTCGACCTCACAGCGCAATGGTATGACCGCAGTCGGATGCCCTTGACCAACGGAAGTCCTGAATCGTACCAACAGCCGTCCTATTCTAAATCATTTATTTTGATCAATGCGCAGGTGGCCAAGGAGCTAAAAAAGAATTTCAGTGTTTATGTAGGGGGTGAAAACGTGACCAATTACAGGCAAAACAACCCCATTGTTTCTGCTGAAAACCCATTTAATCCCTATTTTGACACCACCATGATCTGGGGACCCGTGTTTGGTGGCATGGTTTATGCCGGCTTCCGTTGGAATATTGAAAAAGACCTTCCCGAATGTGAATCCAAAAAAAATGAATAATATGTTAAAAATTGCTCTAATATTCTGCGTGCTCTTTCTCTCATTGCCCTCCAAAGCTCAAAAAGTAAAGACCGACACGCTCACCGTGTATGGAAATTGCGGTATGTGTAAAGATCGCATTGAACAAGCCCTCGATGTAAAAGGGATTGCCTTTGCAGCGTGGGATGTGAAGACCGATTTGCTCACGGTGAGTTATAAGCCCGAAAAAATCAGTCTGAATCAGATCAGTCTATTGTTGAATAAAGTGGGGCACGACACCCGCATATCCAAAGCGGATGATCAGGATTACGAAAAGCTTCATGGCTGTTGTAATTACCGTGATTCGAAAGAGTGATCCTTCCCAAACACATGTACCTACAATAATTCGTATTTTCGCAACTTAAATCTAACAACATATGAAAAGAATGCTTTTATCATTTTTATTGATCGCACCCGTATTGTTAAGTGCTCAAATCAATATCCCAAGACCTTCTCCCATGGGTAAAGTAACCCAAACCATCGGTCTGACAGACGTTACCATCAGCTACAGCCGTCCGAGTGCCAAAGACAGAGTCATTTTTGGCGATGTAGTGCCTTATGGTGAAATGTGGAGAACCGGAGCCAACGCCTCTACCAAGATTAAATTTTCTGATGATGTAAAAATCGAAGGCAAAGATGTTCCTGCCGGTGAATATGCTTTGTACACCATTCCAAACAAAGATGAGTGGACCATCATCATCCATAAAAATACCACCTATTCAGGAACCGGTGGAGATAAATATACCACGGCTGAAGATCAGGCCAGATTTACCGTTAAACCGATGGCTTATCCGGCCAAAATTGAAACCTTTACCATCAATGTAACCGATTTAAAATCAGATGAAGGTTATGTTGAATTGCTTTGGGACAACACCCAAGTTCGTTTTCAGGTAAAAACGGAAGTGGATAAAAAGGTGATGACCGAAATTGATGAAAAGATGAAAGGCGTATCTGCCTCAACTTATTATCAGGCTGCTTCGTATTATTACGAAAACAACAAAGACCTTGCTCAGGCATTGGTATGGGTGAATAAGTCTTTGGAAGGTGGCAATGAGAAATTCTGGATGGTGCGCACCAAAGCGTTGATTCTTGCCAAAATGGGCAATTATAGCGATGCTATTGTGGCTGCTGAAAGAAGCAAGGCTTTGGCCATGGAGAGCAAAAACAATGAGTACGTGAAGATGAATGACAAATCCATTGAAGAATGGAAGATGTTGGTTCCGGCGAAACCGGCGCCTAAAGGAAAGAAGTAATTTACAAACGAACATATTAAAAAAATCCTCCCGAAATCGGGGGGATTTTTTTGTTAAAATACAGGACGTTTGCCGTATCCGTAAGCTTCGTTTTCTACAAATAGCAGACAGGCACTTTCATTGAGTGATTTTCTTCATTGTGCGTTACTTTTCAGTATTGACTGATCAAATAATTTTATTCCTTTATGTGTGAAAACATCCACCTAAATGGCTACTCTTTCGAATTCTATTTTTTGGGCTTTGCCCAAACAAGATTTGGACAACACCGAAAGAAAACTCAGGAACTTGGATAGGTTGTGATTTGCTATCAACGGATTACGTTCTTTGCGAACAACGCAAAGCAGTTTCAAAAGTTTTAAGGTTGAGTTGTGATTTGCTATCAATCCTTCGGATTACGTTCTTTGCGAACAACCTTCAATGGGGAATGGATGACTTTACTTAGTTGTGATTTGCTATCAATCCTTCGGATTACGTTCTTTGCGAACAACTCACGGTCATTTGATTTGGTTATCTTAATCGTTGTGATTTGCTATCAATCCTTCGGATTACGTTCTTTGCGAACAACACATAAGCAAACAAGATAGATAACAGATAGTTGTGATTTGCTAACAATACATCGGATTACGTTCTTTGCGAACAACCAACA
>JBIIVF010000017.1:0-26531 GCA_044339595.1 Bacteroidia bacterium | reverse complement strand
ATCGAAGACATCTTGGGTACCTCGGCTTTTGTGAATGAGTACGTTGAGAAGTTCAACAAAGAAAACAAAGGCATCAAAGCCAATGTGATTCGCGATCAAGCCATTACCCTTCTCGAAAGACAGGATTTGCTGGTGACCAATGGAATTCAGGGAATGTTGCTGGTTCTGTTGTTTCTTAGCATGTTTCTCAATTGGAGAATTGCCTTTTGGGTAGCGGCCTCTTTCCCGATTTCTTTTTTCGGAATGTTCATCATCGCCGGTTTGGTAGGTGTAACCATCAATGTGATTTCGCTGTTTGGGATGATTGTGGTGGTGGGGATTTTGGTAGATGACGGTATTGTGGTCAGTGAAAACGTTTTCCAGCACTATGAACGCGGAAAACCACCGCTCAGGGCAGCTATAGATGGCACACTGGAAGTTTGGCCGGCCGTTTTTAGTTCTGTAACCACAACCTTAGTTGCATTTGCAACCTTCTTCTTTCTCGAAGGACGTGCCGGTGAATTCTTCTCAGAAATGTCGGTGGTGGTGATTGCTACCTTAAGTGTTTCGCTGATTGAAAGTCTGATTTTGCTTCCTGCCCACCTTGCACACAGCAAAGCTTTGCACGGGAAGGAAAACAAAAATGCCCTTGAACGATTGAATGACCGGATATTCAACTTCATGAAAAACAAATTGTATGTGCCCGTGCTGGGATTTGTTTTAAAGTACAGAACCTTTGCTGTGATGATCCCCATTTCGATGTTTATCATTACCATCGGAGCTTTTAAAGGTGGAATCATCAAAGCGACCTTCTTTCCTTTTATAGAACGAGACTTCATCGAAGTGCCCCTTTTGATGCCATCCGGAACGCGAGAATACATAACAGAAGAAAGATTGATGCATCTGGAAGAAGCGGCCCGGAACATCAACAATAAGATTAAGGCCGGTCGGGAAGATAAGAAAGATGTCATCCTCCATGTCGAGCGGGAATTGGGCCCCGGTACGCATGAAGGGAAACTGAACATTATTCTCTTAAGCAGTGAAGAACGTCAGATGGCCAGTTTTAACATCATCAATGCCATTAGAGATACTGCAGGACCGATGTCGGATGTCGAAAAATTGACTTTTGGTTCAAGCGGCCCCTTTGGAATGCCGGTTTCAATTTCGTTGTTGGGTAAAAACAGCGAAGAATTGGAAGCTTGTAAGGATGAGCTGAAAATAGCGATGAAGAAAATGCCGGTGTTGAAGGATGTGGTCGACAACAATCAGGAAGGTCGCAAGGAGGTCATTCTCAAATTAAAAGACAAAGCGCACATGTTGGGTCTGAAGGAAAGAGACATCATGGCACAGGTGAGACAAGGATTTTTTGGTACGGAAGTTCAGAGGGTTCAACGGGGGATAGATGAAATCAAAATATGGGTGCGTTACGGAGAAGACGACCGCAAAGATTTGTCGAACCTCGAAGAAATGCGTATTCGCACACCGGATGGAGCTTCATACCCATTGAAAGAGCTCACCACCTATACCATAGAGCGCGGAATCGTGAACATCAACCATTTGGATGCCGAGAGAGAAATTAAAGTAGAAGCCGATGTAAACAATCCGAATTTTTCGGCACCGGCCATATTGAGCGAAATAAAGGAGGATATATTGCCTCCAATACTAGCCAAATATCCCGGTGTAACGCCCTTGTTTGAAGGACAGAACCGCGAGGCCATCAAAACCCAACGGAGTGCAACGAAAGCCGTTCCTGCAGTGTTGGCGTGTATTCTGATCATCATTGCGTTTACCTTTAGATCCCTTGCACAAACGTTGATTGTTTTCACCATGATTCCTTTGGGATTCATTGGAGTGGCCTGGGGGCATTATATTCATGGCTTGCCCCTGAGTATATTCTCTTATCTGGGGATTTTTGCATTGATTGGAATTATTGTGAACGACTCCCTGGTTTTGGTGACCACCATGAATCAATATCTGAAGGAAGGAATGCCATTTAAGGAAGCTGTTTTTAATGCGGGGTCCTCTCGTTTTCGAGCTATTTTTCTTACTTCTGCCACCACTATCGCCGGACTTTCTCCCTTAATTCTCGAAAAAAGTTTTCAAGCACAATTTCTCATTCCTATGGCCATCTCCATCGCATATGGAATCGGATTTGCCACTTTGCTTACTTTGCTGACCTTGCCGATCATGCTTAGCATATACAGCGATGTGAAAATCGGGGCATTTTGGCTGTGGAATGCCAAAACACCCACCGCAGAAGAATTGGAACCTGCGATCATAGAAATGAAGGCAGAAGCAGAAGCGGATTTAGAAGGTTTAGACCAAAGTAAAATGTAAACCATGAAAAAGAACCTATTCATATCATTGATCTGTGTGCTGTTTTCGTGGGGTTTCGCTTTTGAAGCCTTTGCCGACACCTTAACTTTATCTCAAGCCATAGAAAAGACATTGGGCTATAATCATGGTTTAAAAGTCGCCCGTATTCAATCTGAAATGGCAGAAAATCTTGCAACACCGGGAAATGCAGGGCTCCTTCCAAAAGTGTCTTTGACCGCCGGAACAACCTACAGCAATCAAAATACGACCATCGTTTTTAACGGAAATATACCTAAAAACGAAGTAGAAGGTGCAATTTCCAAAGGATACAATACTTCCTTAGGGATGAGTTATACCTTGTTTGATGGATTAGGAGTGGTGTACAATTACAAGAAATTGCAAACGCAAAGCGACCGAAGCCAAATGCAATGGTTGCTGACCACGGAAAATACGGTTATTCAGGTCATCAACCTGTATCTAGAAGTATTGAAAACGCAAAATGCATTGGAGATTCTTCAAAGCAATTTAAAAATTTCTGAAGAACGCTTGCTGCGGGTTGAAAGGGCTTTTGAAATTGGTTCTAGAACCGGATTAGACCGATTAAATGCCAGGGTCGATTTCACCAACGACAGTTTAACACTGGCTACAACTTCTTTCCAACTCAATAACCTGAAACGCAATCTGAATTGGATCATGGGACAAGAAATCCAAACGGATTATATTGTGAGAATGCCACAAACAGAATTGCTCCATGAGAATCTGGAAGCGATTTTGACTAAAAGTCTTGGGAATAACCGGAACTTCATCCTCGCCGGTCTGAATAAAGAGATAGCCGAGCTCGATTACAGTTTGGCCTTTTCCAAGAGAATGCCGGTGCTAACCGGGAATGTGGCCTATGGAATCAATCATGCTGAAAATGGAGCGGGTATCGTACTCAGCAGCGATGTGGCGGGATTTTCAGGAGGATTAGGGCTCAATTTTAACTTGTTCGATGGGATGAAAATTAAAACTTCCATCGAAAATGCTGAATTGGCGATCTCTGTGAGTGAAGAACAAAAGAAGGAAACGTCCAAATCCATTTCGAGGGATGTTCTCAATGCTTTTGAGGGATATCGATTCAGCGTTCAGCAAAAGGAAATGGAGCAACAGCATGTTCTTTTGGCCAAGCTTGCTTTGGAGAGAAGTTTGGAGGCCTATCGGAATGGATCCATTACTTCTACGGATTTGCGCATCGCCCAGCAAAATCTGCTCAATGCCCAAACCCGACAATTTAATTCAGGATTGGCTGTGTTGAAATACTATTATGAACTGAGAAAACTCAGCGGTGCTCTCGTAGCGGAGTGATTTGCTAAATCTTATTGGGTACAGTTGCTCTGATTAATTCTACGTACTTTATCTGTGTCAAAACCCAAAGAAGCCGCTTTCTCTAAAAGACCCTTTAAAGTTTCTTCCGGCATGGTCCTTTCACGATTTAAAATCCATAAATACTTGCGATTGGGATGTCCAACCATGGCATATTGGTATTGATCACCCAAAGCAATGATCCAATAATCACCTTTGAAGGGCCAAAAGAATTGAACACTCAATTTGGCATTGTTGGAGTTTTTCTTCACGAAAGCTTTTCCCGAGGTGACACTATTTTTGCCCTCTCTAAAGCAACTGTTCTTAACGGTGACATGTCCTTTTTCTGAGAGTCCGTATTCAGCAGAGGTACACGCACAACCTTTTTCAAATGAAGTGGGTAGACTGGCAATGCTGTACCATTTGCCGGCATATTTGTCGAGATCAACTTTATCTACCACCGGTAGAGGACGATGTTGTCGACAGGAGATCAATAATAAAGAAATGGTGGCAAAAACGGCGGTTAAAAGGATGATTTTCATAGTCGATTTTGGTTTACACAAAGATTCAAATAAAAAGGAGGTTTACAATTGATTATGGTCAGTTAGTTTGAGAAATAATGATTCGCTATTTTAGTATTTTTTAGTTGTCTCAATATTGATGCGGCCATTTTATTATGAATCTACCGAGAAAAGACAGAAATAAATCCGACTTGAGGTAATCATTTGAATCATTGCAGAATCTGGCCTGCGGGAGGGGAAATGGCCTTATTTGTCTTTTCGTGATCCGCTAGGTTATGAAGGCGTGAAAACCAATCATCCCATTGAGCAGATAAGAAAGCGATGGGCGAACGTCGACTGAACTACAGTCCCTTTTCTTAATATCGGCTGACTAATGAACCTATGTAACCCAAATAAATATAAGAAGTGGCTCCCATCGTGGAAAGCGCCGACATGACTGTAGCGGATAGAAAAGAGAAATACAGCCTTGACTTTTTTTGCTTCGTTTTTTTTGTCAAGAAAAAAAATGAAGTGGGGGTGCAATGCACATTTTTATTGCAAAAAGATGTTTGGGCAAAGCCCTGAAAACCATATTATTCAACTTAGTCAATAGAACCTAGATTGGAGTAGGGGAAATTTATTGTTATGCTATTGAGCGAATATCCGTTTTAAATAAAAAAGCCTTTTGTTAGATGACAAAGGGCTTTTAAAAGTTTTAGGATACGATTAACGTTTGTCCAAGTCCACATAAGGTCTTGGGGCGTATCCGGTATAAATTTGTCTCGGACGGCCAATCGGCTGACCTTCTTCTCTCATTTCTTTCCACTGAGCAATCCAACCCGGAAGTCTACCCAATGCAAAAAGCACAGTAAACATTTCTACCGGGAAACCGATGGCGCGGTAGATAATTCCGGAATAGAAATCAACATTCGGGAATAATTTTCTTTCGATGAAGTATTCATCTGCCAAGGCAGTTTCTTCCAGTTTTTTTGCAATTTCTAAAATCGGGTCATTCACGCCGAGTTTGTTCAGAATATCATCGCAGCTCTTTTTGATAATCTTGGCACGTGGGTCATAGTTTTTATAAACACGGTGACCAAAGCCCATCAATCTGAATGGATCATCTTTGTCTTTTGCTTTGCGGATATATTTTTCGGCATCTCCTCCGTCAGCTTTTATTCTTTCAAGCATTTCAATCACCTGCTGATTGGCTCCACCATGAAGAGGGCCCCACAATGCAGCGATACCGGCACCGATGCTGGCATACATGTTGGCATGTGAAGATCCAACCATGCGTACTGTTGATGCAGAGCAGTTTTGCTCATGGTCGGCATGTAAAATCAATAATTTGTTCATGGCTTCTACCACGATTGGATCTATTTCGTAATCTTCAGTCACATGCTTAAAAGTCATGTTCATGAAATTAGAAACATAATCGAGGGAGTTATTTGGATAAATCACCGGATGTCCGATGCTCTTTTTGTAAATCATGGCACAAATGGTTGGCATTTTTGCAATGAGCCTAACCATGGTGAGATTTCTTGCCTCTTCTGTTTGATTCGGATCTAAGCTTTCAGGGTAGAAAGAAGACAAAGAAGAAATCATCGCAATCAACTGACCCATTGGATGGCTGCCGGTTGGCCATGATTTGAAGATGTTTTGCATATCTTCATTGACCAAAGTATGACGACTTACCTCACGGTTGAATACTTCATATTCAGAAGCAGTAGGCAAGGTGCCATAAATTAAAAGATAAGCCACCTCCAGAAAGGACGCTTTGTTGGCCAATTCTTCAATGCTATACCCTCTGTGTCTGAGTATGCCTTTTTCTCCATCCAAAAATGTAATGGCACTTTTGGTTGATCCGGTGTTTTTATAACCGATATCCATGGTGATGGCACCGGTTTGTGAACGTAAAGTCGTAATGTCAATTCCGGTTTCGTTTTCACTTCCCCTTACGAGTGGCAGTTCAATTTCTTTGCCGTCTACGATTAGTTTAGCTGTTTCAGACATGATTTTTATCTTTTTTTTATCGTTGCGCAAAAGTAGATTTTATTTGAATACTGTACTAATTTTCGATTCTGATTTGTGTCATCTATTTAACAAATTTTGATGTAGTTTTGATCGTTCTCATTGTTCAAAATAAAAAGGTCAGAAAATGTCTGAAAAATTGAATCAAATTTTGGATGAACTGGATAAAAAGGCATCCTTAAAACAACATGTTTACCGTCAAACCCGGGAGATATTTGATCAATTCCGATTGAAAGCATCGGAAATTGCCGATAAACTTGCGCCCACCTTTTTGGAAAAAGATCCTACAGTGGAAATATCATTCCTTGATTTGGGTGATTATGAATTTCACCTGAAGTTTTCAGGAGACACACTGGTCTTTATGATGCATACCAATGTTTTTGCCTTTCCGCCTGAACATGAGGTTCAAAAGTATAATTACATCAAACTAAATCCGAAAAATGGATATTTTGGCATGATACAGATCTATAATTTCTTATCAGATTCACTGAAATATCAACGACTTGGAGATGTAGGGTACTTGCTTGCCCGGGTATTTGTTAATCACGAGAAGCATATTTTTGCGGATGGAAGACGACAACTCGATTATATATTTCAGGATCCGGGAAAAACGGTGGCATCGGATGTTGCTATAGAAAAGATCATTGAGCAAAGCATGCTGTTCTGTCTTGATTTTGAATTATACGTGCCACCCATCGAAATGCTCAAGGCCATCAATATCGAAGAAAAGAATGCCTTTAATAATCCGGCCGGAGTGCCTACCGGCAAAAGGGTTGGATTTGTTCAGGCCGAACATCGACCTCAGGGCTGACTTTCCATGTAGTCGATGCCTTTAGCCGTAGCTTGATAGTGAAAGGCACCCATTTTATCCGAATCATACACCAAACTCACGGAATACCCGTTTTCAGTAACATTCATGGGTCTTACCAGTTTGTATTTGAGCAACGATTTTAATCCATCTGCCACAATATTGCGATCCTGAATATATCCATTTTCTTCCACAATTCTCTCGAAGGATTCTGTGAAGAGCAAAGTTTTTAGAATGGCCAATTCCAGCGCATCAAGTTCCATGAGGCAAAGGTCGGGGATTTTTTGGTTTTAACCCGATTTCTTTACCCATCTATACTATCCCGCAGAGAAGCGAGATGGCTCCTGATTGCGGCTTCAAATTCAAAAATTAAATCCTCCTCCCTTTCCACATCACCCGATACCACGGTGCCAGCACACCAACCAAAGGAATATAGATAAGTTGCATAAGCTCTGATTTTAAAACGAACATTGGGTCAAATGGAATGTCGTAAAAGCTCAAAATGCGTGAAAAGAACTTTTTGTCTGTAAAATATTTGATCCAAAAGAGAATCAAGAATACAGGAACGAAAATCTCTTTGAAGAATGAAAGAGCCAGGGCAATGAGGGTCAATGCGTGGTAAACAAAGACGAAAACACTGAGAAATATACTTTCCTTGCTCTTGTAACCTTTCGCTTTGGAGGCCCAACGAATTCTTTGTTGGATGAATGCCGTGAAATTTTCAGGTCCTTTGGTTAGAACCATCGCGTTTTTGGAATAACAAAATGAGACTGAATTTGGACTGAGTTTGTGAAAAGTTTGGATGAGGAAAACATCGTCGCCGGATGCAAATGACGTACCCTGCATGTCTTCCAGGGCACGTAAATAAGCAGATTTTCGGATCAACATATTGGCACCGTTCGCCATGACCGGGGTTCCTGCTTCCAAATAGGCAGCACCTGTGGTGACCAGGGCGGCAAAATCAAGTTGCATCCAACGTTCAAGGAAATAGTGATCCGCCATAAATTTAACAGGCCCACATATAGCAGAAGTGTCAAGCGTATATTCAGCGAGCATGGATTCAATCCAATAAACGGGCAACGTTACATCTGCATCGGTGAGCAGGATCCATTCATGGCGGGCTTCGAGAATGCCTTGTTGAATGGAAGCTTTTTTACCGCTACCGGCACTGCTTATGAACTGTTGTGAAACCTGGGCGTCTTTCATGGCGTTTTTGATCAACTCAGTGCTATCATCTTCTGAATGATCATCCACCCAGATTATGTCTATCAAATGGGCCGGATAATGGAGTTTTTGGATACTATCACATAGCCCTTGAAGGTTTTTGGATTCATTCCGATAGGCTATGACCAAACTAATAGGGATAGGAGCCTGAGAACTTTTATGGGGGTGATGATGATCTAATGCCATCGTCCATATTTTTCCGATGCCATTAAAAAGCTGTCGATAGAAAAAACCTAAAAATAAGGTCCCTGCGATGATGAAAAATAGCGTCATAATGCTTTGGTTGGAATTTTCCAGATGAATATAAGTCCGATGAAGGAAGGCAAAATTACATTAACCAACCAGATGATCAGGCTCGCCATAATGGCAGGATTCGGATCTAATCCATTCAAAGAAGCCACCCAACTGATGGTAATGGCGCGGGTGCCGGCTTCGGCAATGGCAAAAGTGGGGACAAACGCTTGAATAAAATAGGTCACCGGAACGATCCAAATCAAAGATGAAAGTTCTAAATCGTATAAACCCAACAACAACCAAGCAAAGGGTATCCAAAAAAATAAATAGCGCAAAGTGCTGATCAACAATGATTTCCACCAGAGGGATGGGTTTATGGATTTCCAGGTAGTCAAGGGTTTTTTTAAGAAAGAAATATTCCTTTTCTCAAGGGTTTTGAGGATGAACTTTCCAAGAAGTAAGATTAAACCTCCCAAAGCGATGAGCATGCTCATGAATAGGGGCAGCCATGCGTGATTGGTAAAAAACAAGGAAATGGACGGGAGCATCCAAATACCCCAAAAACCAAAAAGAAGGGTGATCGTCAGTTGACAAATATTGCCGGCGATGGTGGCCGTAACGGAGGCTGTTTTGTCTTTTGTGAACCATAATCTTCCTGCATATTCACCCATTCGATTTGGGGTAAACAGGCCGATGGTAACGCCGGATATCACCCCTTTAAATGCATTTTTTAAGGTAATGTGTTCACAAGGCGCTATCAAGATTTTCCATTTATAGCTTTCCAGGGCCCAATTTATGGCTCCGCAGATAAGAAGAACGGGAATGATTTCAGGTCGGGTGCTGAAAATGGTTGTGATGTCTGAATCATCCGGAAATTTGAATAGAAAGTAATTCACCAGAAATGCCAAAGACCCCACAGAAACGAAAATTTTAAAGGCAGTAATCAGTAAGGGAAACGAGAGTCGCTTTTCATTCATTTCGTTTGGTTAATTTTGAGGCATGACCCGTATTGACTTTGCTGACTTTGACAGAATAATTCTCGGTATTGATCCGGGAACAAATATAATGGGTTATGGCGTGCTCGGTATCCAAGGAAAAAAGCTCACCTTGATTAGCATTGGGGTCATCATGCTGGATAAGCTTGAAAATCATGCCTTAAAGCTCAAAAGTATTCTTGAAAGAAATTTAGCGCTGATCGATCAATATCACCCGGATGAAGTGGCATTGGAAGCGCCCTTTTATGGGAAAAACATTCAATCGATGCTCAAATTGGGCCGTGCTCAAGGCGTGGCCATGTCGGCAGCGCTTCACAGGGGTGTTCCAATTTTTGAATATGCCCCACGCAGGGTAAAACAATCCATTACCGGCAGTGGTAATGCCAGCAAAGAACAAGTAGCAGGGATGATCAAAACGCTGCTTTCGTTGGATTCGCTTCCATCAGATTTTGATGCGACCGATGCTATGGGCGTGGCGATCTGTCATTATTTTTCAGGGGGTGCCACAGAAGGATTGGGGAAAATCGGGAAAAAGGGGAAGGCGTATACCGGCTGGAAGGCTTTTGTTACAGAGAATCCTGAAAAGTTGAAGAAGTGATTTTTAAACGAATTGCTCACCTCTACTGCTAAATATCAATGTCCAAAAAACTCCTTCATCCGATCAAAGAAGCCTTTGTCAGACGCATCGGGTTTTGGAGAGAAGTTCTCTGAATGTTGCATTTGCTTCAATAAAGCTTTTTCTTCACTGCTTAGCTTTTTGGGAGTCCAAACATTTACATAGATTAATTGATCGCCTTTCTGATAGCCGTTAATATCGGGGAAACCTTTTCCTCTGAGTCTCAGAATTTTTCCACCCTGAGTACCGGCATCAATTTTAATTTTTACTTTACCATCCAAGGTGGGCACTTCTACCTCATCTCCCAAAGCTGCTTGCGGAAAGCTGATGTATAAATCATAAATGGCGTCGCCACCATCTCTTCTTAAGTGCTCATGATCAACCCCTTCAATCAGGATAATTAAATCACCACTTACTCCACCTACGGCTTCATTTCCTTTGCCACTTACATTGAGTTGCATGCCTTCTTGTACCCCTGCAGGAATATTGATGCTGGTGGTAATTTCTTTGTTCACCAGGCCTTGGCTATCCGCCCCGGCCGGTTTGTGAGAAATGGTTTTTCCACTGCCCTGACAAACATTACATGGGGCCGTGGTTTGCATTTGTCCGAGGAAGGTAGAAGTAACCCGGGTCACAGAACCTCTGCCACCACAGGTAGAGCAACTGCTGAATTTAACGCCTTCTGCGGTTACTTTTTTATTGTATTTGATTTTCTTTTCGGCACCCTTCGCCATTTCTTCGAGGGTGAGTTTCAGCTTGATGCGGATATTGCTTCCCACCGCCTGTCGGGTTCTTTGTCCGCCACCGCCAAAAAAGCTTTCGAATGGATTTCCTGAATCACCAAAAATATCGCCGAATTGACTAAAAATGTCATCCATGCTCATTCCACCACCATATCCTCCGCCTGATGAAGCGCCGCCAACACCTTGATGTCCGTAGGCGTCATAACGTTTGCGTTTTTCCGGGTTGTTTAATACGTCATAAGCCTCTGCGGCTTCCTTGAATTTATCTTCCGATTCTTTATCACCCGGATTTCTGTCGGGGTGAAACTTAACGGCCATGGCCCGATAAGCTTTTTTTAATTCTTGTTCTGTGGCATTTTTGGAAACACCCAGAATTTCATAATAATCTCTTTTTGCCATGTTTATTCTCCTACCACCACTTTCGCAAAGCGGATCAGTTTGTCGTTGAGTTTATATCCTTTCTCTACTTCATCCAACACTTTTCCTTTGAGTTCCTCATTCGGAGCCGGAATATTGGTGATGGCCTCATGTATATCGGGATCGAAAGTTTCGTTGATCGCAGAAAAGGCCGACAACCCTTGTTGTTCCAATATATTTCTGAATTTATGATGAACTAAAGTCACGCCTTCCCGTAAAGCATTTAGATCGCCATTTTGTTCGAGTGATTTCATGGTTCTTTCGAAATCATCCAAAACCGGCAACAAAGAGGTCATAATGTCCTGACCGGCTGTCTTAAACAACTCAATTCTCTCTTTGGTGGTGCGCTTTTTATAATTATCGAATTCGGAATACAAACGCAAATATTTTTCTTTGAGCTCACCAATTTCTTGCTTCAATTCTATGGTTTCGTCTTCTTGAGAGATCTCCGTTGATTCGATATTCGTTTCATTTTCAGGAGTTTCAATGTTTACTTCCTGGGTTTCGGGTTTGTTTATTTCTTCCGTCATATGATTTTTAATCTTGATTAGGTTACAGCGCAATTAACAAAGACTTTGCCAAGCGCAAATGTGCCATATTGACACATTTAAAGTTGATCTTGAATTATCAATTTGTCTAAATCTCCTGCCTTTACTTGACGGGCTATGATATTTCCTTCAGGATCGATCAAAAAACCGGCAGGGATGGATTTTATGTCCCAATTATTGACTGTTTTTCCTTCCCATCCATAGGGTTCATTGACTTGAGTCTGCCAAAAGAGACGATCGTTTTTTACGGCTTTTCGCCAGGCAACCGTATCGGAATCGATGGAAACACTCAGGATATGAAGTTTATGTCCTTGACCATAAACTTTTGATTGAAGTTCGTGATACACCCGCACAAGATTTTGGTTTTCTCGCCTACACGGGGCACACCAGGAAGCCCAAAAATCGACCATCACATAATGGCCTTTAAAATCTGATAGCCGAATGGTATCGCCGTTCAGACTGAGTAAATTTATTTCAGGTGCAGGTGACTCTTCTGTTACGGTTGCATGATTGCGTTCTGTCCAAGCTTTGGCCACCAGGCCCATGGCAACAACCACTGCCAACCCCATGATGATGCGGTTGGCTGTCATCAGTCGTGTCGAGAGATTTGCGCACCCAAAGCATTTAATCGGTGCTCAATATTCTGATATCCCCGGTCTATTTGTTCGATGTTGTGGATGGTACTCTTTCCTTTTGCACTCATTGCTGCAATCAAAAGGGAAACCCCTGCACGAATGTCAGGCGAGGTCATTTGAATGCCTTTGAGGCTTATTCTCCGATCTAATCCCATCACTGTAGCGCGGTGTGGATCGCACAAGATGATTTGAGCACCCATGTCGATCAGATTATCGACAAAAAAGAGCCGGCTTTCAAACATTTTTTGGTGAATCAATACATTTCCTTTGGCCTGTGTGCACATAACCAAAATGACGCTCAATAAATCAGGCGTGAGGCCCGGCCAAGGAGCATCAGCAATGGTGAGCATGGAGCCATCGATAAAGGATTCTATTTCATAATGTTCCTGAGCAGGAATATAAATGTCGTCACCCTTGAATTCAAATTGTAGACCGAGTCTTCTAAAAGTTTCCGGGATGATGCCTAAATGAGGAATGCCGCAGTTCTTGATGGTGATTTCTCCGGCGTTAATGGCCGCCATCGCCATAAAACTGCCTATTTCGATCATATCAGGAAGTAGGGTGTGGGTGGTGCCTTTGAGGCTATTCACGCCATCGATATAAAGCAGATTGGATCCGATGCCTTCTATTTTAGCCCCCATGCGCACCAACATATTGCACAATTGTTGAACATAGGGCTCACAGGCTGCATTGTAAATGGTGGTGCGCCCTTCTGCCAGCACTGCGGCCATCAGAATGTTGGCGGTGCCGGTAACCGATGCTTCATGCAAGAGCATGTAGTTTCCTTTGAGTTTTTCAGCCTCTACTTTATAAAAGTTTTCGTTGCTGAGAAATTCAAATTTAGCACCCAAACTTTCGAAACCCAGAAAGTGGGTGTCAAGTCTGCGTCTTCCAATTTTATCGCCACCCGGACTGGGAATATAACCTCGTCCAAATCGCGCGAGCAACGGACCGATGATCATAATAGACCCCCGGAGACTGGCCGCTTTTTTTCTGAACTCTTCTGAATTCATATACAGCAAATCAGGCTGATCTGCTTGGAAAGAAAAAGATCCGGGTGCCAGTTTTTTAACTTTTACCCCTAATCCGGCCAATAGTTCGATGAGTTTATTTACATCTCGGATATCCGGAATATTGTGAATGATCACTTCCTGATCGGTGAGGAGCACCGCGGCCAAGATTTGCAGGGCTTCGTTTTTTGCGCCTTGCGGTTGAATTTCTCCTTTGAGCGGATGACCGCCTTCAATAACAAAAGATCCCATGTCAGCGTCTGTTACGGAGGTTATTTTTCTTTTTCTTCTTGAAAATCATTCCAGGTTTACCATTCTTATTAATGAGCGGCTTTTTATTGAATGAATGTTCGATGTGAATATCGAGTTCAGTAGGGTTAATCACGAGTTTTCCTTTGGAAAGGGTGCGGATATGTTCTGACACAACCTCGGGCGTTAAATTCTCGTCATTCCAGTTGCGCGACGAATTGACCATAAAGGATGCGATGTAATTGATGAAAGCTGTTTTCATCACAGATTCTTCCATTTCAGCCGCTTGTTCGCACATTTCCTGCAGGTTGCGACCGTAAAAGCGGAATTTAATCATGGTATCCTTATAGGGAACCGGATCAGGTTTTTTAGAGATCTGTTCCTTTTCCGGCGGATGAAATGGGGCGTCTACATCCAATTTGTAATCACTGATGATATGCAAATGATCCCACAAAGTTTGACGGTAATTGTCAATTTCCTTTAGTTGAGGATTTAGATTAATCATAATCTGAATGACCGTTCGTGCCATTCGATTTCTTTTCTCACGATCTTCTGTTTCGCAAATATTTTTAACCAATTCTTGAACAATCCTTCCATATTCGGGAATGGTCAAGGTCGAAAGCTGCGTATTGTAGGCCAAGCCTGTATTCATAACGCAAATATACAAAGTATATCTTTCAACGAACGGTCATTGTGATTTTCGATTTTCAAGAGTTGAGAAGTACAATGTGAAAGACAAACTTTAATTATCACAAATTCATGCAGTTACATATAATTTATCGACATAATGTATTTTATTTGGGATGAATCTTGGTTGTTTTTAAAATTTACTGTTAATTGCATGTCATCTAATTGTAAAACTTATGAAAAAAATGTTTCAAAATTTAATCATGCTCTTTGCCTTTCTGGGAGTCAGCCTGGGCGCTTCTGCTCAGTCTCGAACGATCACAGGCAAAGTTTCGTCTGATGAAGCAGGCGAAGCTCTCATTGGAGTATCCGTTATGGTAAAGGGTTCCAAAATTGGAACGGTAACCAATTCAAACGGGGATTATTCCATTTCTGTTCCGGTGGATAAAAATACACTGGTCTTTACGTATGTTGGTTACAAGGCAAAGGAAGTGAAAATTTCCGGGACTGTGGTCAATTCTACGCTTGAAGAAGATGTAGTTGGTCTTGAGGCTGCTGTGGTTACTGCCATGGCTATCAAAAGGCAAACCCGTGCTTTAGGTTATTCAACCGCTGAAGTTGGCGGACAAGCATTGGTGAATTCGGGTGAAGTGAATGTGATTCAAGGTCTAGCTGCTAAAACCACGGGGGTTCAAGTAATCGGATCAAGCGGAACACCGGGTGGATCGAGTAAGATTCTCATCAGAGGTAATTCTACTTTTACAGGAAACAACCAGCCACTTATAGTAGTTGATGGTGTGCCTATAGATAATTCCCAGGGCAATATTAACGGAAGCTCGGCCAGCGATTATCCATTTAACTCCGGCTTAGGAGGTGTAAATAGTTCAAACCGTGCGTTAGATTTAAATCCCGAAGACATAGAATCTGTTACTGTTTTAAAGGGACCGGCAGCTGCGGCATTATATGGTGTTCGTGCAGGTAATGGTGCCATCATTTATACCACTAAAAAGGCTAAGCAGGGTATCAGAGCTGTTTATACCAGCTCAATGGAAATTAGTATGGTGAATAAATTACCTGATCTCCAAGACAAATATGCCCAAGGGACTGGTGGGGGCGTTTTAGGAGGAACACCGAAGTACAGTGTTGCGGATCCCGGCCCTGATGGATTGTGGTTTACAGACGATGATGTTGCGTTGGGAGGCGCAAATAGCTGGGGGCCACTGATTAGCTCAGTTCCCGGTTTAACATCTCATGACAACATGGGCGACTTTTTCAGAACTGCGTATTCATTCAATAACAATATTGCTGTGAGTGGGGGTAACGCAAACTCATCCTTTAGATTATCCGCCGGAAATACAATCCAAAATGGGGTAGTTCCGAATACAGATTTGAAAAGAAATTCAATTCGGTTAACAGGAGAAACAAAGGTATCTGATAAATTGAGCTTTGGTGGTACGGCTAATTATGTGAAAACTGATGGTACCATGGCGCAGAATGGTTCGAATCTTTCAGGTGTAATGTTAGGTTTGACGCGCGCCCCGGCTAGCTTTAATTTAAAGGGTACAGGAGAAGAAGGTTGGAAATTGCCCAGTGGTAATCAACGTCAATATTTTTATGTGTATGATAATCCTTGGTGGTCTGTTTACGAAAACCCCAACTATAATGATGTAAACCGCATCATCGGTAATTTCAACGTTTTATATGACCCGTTTGAATGGATGAAGGTTACCTACCGTCTTGGAACTGACTACTACACAGACAAAAGAAAACAAATTTTTGCTGTTCATAGTTGGGATCCTCCAAATCCAACCGGGCAGATTGAAGAATTTAGTTCCACATACAGAGAAGTTTATTCAGACCTTATCGTGAACATGTCTAAGGAATTTAATGAAAAAATGAATGGCAGTCTTAGTTTAGGAAACAACTTAAATCAACGCTTTTCGCAAGATTTATATTTAAGAGGTCGTGATCTGAATGTGCCTAATTTCTATAATTTGGGAAATGCCACTGATTTGTATGCAGGAGAAGCCAATAGCACCATTCGTACAGCGGCATTTTTCTTTGATGCCCAATATGAATATGACAAAATGTTATACGTAGGTGTAACCGGTAGAAATGAATGGGCATCTACTTTTGGACCCAATAAAAATAACTTTTTCTACCCATCTGCCAATGCATCCTTTGTCTTTACCGAGATATTAAATCAACCGAATGTTGCTAAAATTTTGCCATTTGGTAAGCTCCGCTTAAGTTGGGCACGTTCAGGGATCAACCCTGCGGCTTATGCCACTCAAACTTACTTCTCGCGTGAGACTTACACGGATGGCTTTACGGATGGAATCGGTTTCCCCTATCTTGGAGTGAATGGTTACCAGGCGAGCGATGTTCTTGGCAACCAGGACTTGAGGCCTGAAACTCTCACAGGTACAGAAGTAGGAGTAGATCTTCGTTTTTTGAAAGGACGATTAAATTTAGATGTTACCTACTACAATCAAAAAACCACCGATATTTTGCTCTTTCGTCCGATAGCACCTTCAAGTGGATTTCAAAACTACTATTCAAATTCAGGAGAAATGGTCAACAAAGGATGGGAAATTGCCCTTGGAGGTACGCCTATCAAGAGAAAGAACTTCAAATGGGAAACCAATATGAACTTTACAAAAAATATTAGTGAAGTACTTAAATTGGGCGAAGGCGTAGATGAAATTGATATTGAAACTGCATTTTCTTCTATTGGTTCCTATGCCATTGTTGGACAACCTTATGGAGCTTTGTATGGAACTCGTTGGAAAAGAACATCCGATGGGCAATTGTTAATTAATCCTACCACAGGACTTCCATTGATTGAAAGCACACGCGGAAACATTGGAAATCCATTTCCGGATTGGCTGATGAACATTAAAAACAATTTCAAATACAAAAACTTGAGTTTGAATACATTAATTGATATTCGTAAGGGCGGTGATATTTGGAATGGAACCTATGCTCGTTTGAACAGACTAGGTGTTACTGAAGCGTCAGCTGATCGCGAAAAAACCTATGTAATTGAAGGGGTTGTTGCAGATGCAAATGGAGAATCTACCGGACAGAAAAATACCAAGGAGATTTCTGCTTTCAATTATTATAACAGATATGTTGGTGATAATGGCTCTGCTACAGAGCAAGCAGTTGAAGATGGTTCTTGGGTTCGTTTAAGAGAACTTACCATAAATTATGATCTCGACATGAAGAAAATTAAATCAGGTCGTGTAAAAGGCCTGAGTTTTTATGTTACGGGCAGAAATCTATGGTTGAGTACCAAGTATCAAGGAGTTGATCCAGAAACAAGTCTTACTGGTTCCGGATCAAATGTTAATGGTTTTGATTATTTCAACATGCCTGGAACCAAATCATATATCATTGGTTTGAGAGCATCATTTTAAGGGTAAAAATTAAAATAATATATATGAAAAAGATAATAGCAATATTTACCGTAATATCCTTATTTCTTAGCTCGTGTAGCAAGTTTGTGGATGATTATGACATTTCACCCAATTCTCCATCAGAGGTTACAGCTGCTCTTTTGCTGACTGATGCTCAGGTTGGACTTTTTTCTACAGCACATGGTCAGCTTGCACGTTTTTCTGGAATTATGACCCAGCAATTGGCAGGAACCGATTTTCAGATGATTGATGTTGAAAATTATGTAATTCTTGAAGGTGATAACTCAAATGAATGGAACATAATTTATGCTGATATCCTCAATAGTTGTGATTTGTTGATAGAAGGAGATTATGGAAAAGGAAACCCCTATTACAGAGGATGTGCTAAGGTTTTGAAAGCCATTTCTTTGGGAATCGCTACAGATGCTTGGGGGGATGTTCCTAACAAAGAAGCAGGTAAAGGTTTGGATAACCTAAATCCTAAGTATGATGCCCAGCAAAGTGTTATTACTTCAATGCAAGAGCTATTAAGTTCGGCAATCGAAGACTTTAAGGCGGATGCTACTGCAAACAATTTGCTTCCGTCTACTGATGATCTTGTGTTCGGAGGTGATGTAGAGGCATGGACTAAAGCAGCATGGACACTCAAAGCGCGTTATGCAAATCGTCTAAGTAAAAGAGACGCCAGCCAAAGTGCCACTGACGCATTATCGTATCTAACCAATGCCGCATTAACCAAGTCAGATAACATGAATGCAGTTTTTGGATCAGCCGGCAACAATAACAATACTTGGTTTGCCTTTGAGAATGCTCGAGGTGGCTATATTCGTTGTGGTAAAAATCTGATTGACCTAATGAGTTCAAATAATGACCCAAGAGCTGATTTTTATGCAGCAGGTGATACGGGTGGGGTTATTAGAGGCGCCGCCTGCGGTTCATATGATCAAACGGCTAGTCCGATTGGATCACATCTACAACAGAATAGTCTTGTAATGATTGGTTATGTAGAAGGGAAATTTATTGAAGCAGAAGCAAATTTCAGACTGAATAAAAAGGCTGAAGCGGCAACGGCTTTTAATGATGCTGTTAAAGCCTCTGTATTAGAAGTGACCGGGGCTGCCGATGCTGCCTTTGAAGCATCAGTAGCTGCTGAAACTTCCGCTTCTATAACATTGGAGAAAATTATGTCTCAAAAATATGTGGCGATGTTTGGAAGTCTTGAAGTATGGAGTGATTGGAGAAGAACCGGTTTGCCTACCCTTACGCCCAATGCCAATGGTCAGGTTGCAGGTATTCCAAGACGTTTACCTACTACCCTCGATGAAAGGGTAACTAATAAAAATGCCAATGTTGAATCAGATATTTTAAAGCCTGTTTGGTGGGATCAATAATCACATTCGATATTTTATTCTTAAAAGGCTGTCGGAATACGACAGCCTTTTTTTGTATATGTAAGTGTAGACATCTACTAAACATAATGAAGGTATTGTATGATCGATCCTATCTACCGAAATCAAGTTGAACGGTTTATAAAGGGCAGGTGATTGTTAGAAATTTCAGTTAATCCGATAAATCTTTGAGATTGATTTGTCAAGGAATCGATACCAAACAAAAACGCCACCCCCGAAGGAATGACGTTCACCTATACTTATGAAACAATATTATTTTATCTGAGAAAGTAAGCCGACTTTGTCTATAAAACCGATGTGTCTCCACGTAATCTGTTCATTTTTATAGAGATAGAGCGTTGGCAGTTCATCGACCAACAGTGCTTGTAACAATGATTTGTTGTCATCAGCATGGATACGAATGACTTCCACTTTATCACTATTTTCAGATGCAAAGGCATCGAGATGAGGTTTCATCTGTCTGCAAGGGCCACACCAATCGGCGTAAAAATCGACCAAAACATACTTTTCTGATTTGACCAGATTCAGGTATTGATCCATCGTGAGCGTTTTGGACAGACTTTTTTGATGAGTGACTTCCGGCAATCCGGCACTTCGCCATTTCATCAAACCTCCTTCCAGTTCGTACACTTCTTTAAACCCGTTTTTTCTCAAAAAGGAGGTTGCAGCGCCGCTTCGATTACCACTGAGACAATACACCAAAAATGGCTTGTTCTTGTCGAATACGGCAACACCTTTTTCGAAATTCGCACTATTCCAGTCGATGTTTAGGGCATTTTCGATATGGCCTTTCGAAAATTCAGCGGACGTGCGCACATCGAGAATTGTAATTTCGGGGTGCGATTTCATCTTTAAAGAAAAATCAGAGGGCGTTAACAAAGTTTTTTTCGGTTGTGACCAACCCTGACTGCAACCTATCACCGCCATGACCATCAAAAACGCCGAAAATCGAAATAGCTGATTCATACCTTTATGAGTAGAGATTATATTTTGTTTTTTAAACTATACCAGCTGCCACCATTGTGTACCTCGGTGTACCCGTTTGATTTCAGGATGGATTTTGCAGATGCACTGCGCATCCCCGAAGCACAACAAGTGATGATGGGATTGTTCTTGTCTTTCAGTTTGGATAAGTTCCCGGATAATTGATCCACGGGGATGTTCATTGATCCTTTGATATGTCCTCCTGCATATTCGCCTTTGCTACGTACATCCAAAATGACGGCCCCGTTTTTCATCAGTTCAGCGTAGTTTACCGCCGGTCCGATGCCAAGAATTTTTTTGATAAATGCGATCATGGCTTAGTTCAAAGATTGAAAGTAATTAACATCTAACCATGAGCCTGCATTGGCACATTCAATGCCTTGTTGCGACAAAAACATGGTGGCTTGTCCGCTTCTTCCTCCGGAGGCACAGCATAGGATTAAGGGCTGTGGAAGTGATTTTAATTCACCCACCCTTGCAGGGACCTCATTTAAAGGAATGTTGATGGATCCGGCCGCGTGACCGCCTATAAATTCGCCCGGTGTGCGCACATCTACAATGGTGCCTTTCTTTTCTTTGATTGCTTTTTCTGCGTTCATAAATTACTGATTATTAATGGTTTTATTTTTTTCTTTTTTGAAGGAGCTAAATAAAAGGAAGCCCATTACAGCACCGTATAAAGTGCTGTTAAGGGGCTTTGATGTGATGGCACATGAGCCACTTACACATCCAACGTAGTAGTAGTAAAGGTAGCCTCCTACGGCTCCAACAACAATGCCGGCGATGACCAAAATATTTTTTCTAATGAATGTCATGAATTGAATTTTTTAATGTCGAAACTGAGATCATAAATGGGATTTTTACCTTTCCAAAGGGATCTCACGATGCTGCTTCCTGCAGCACTGCGGTATCCGCCGGCACAATGTATTACAACCGGTTTCCCTTCCGGAATTTCATTGGTTCTCTCGCGGAGTTCATGCAACGGTATGTGAATGGCATTGGCGAAAACCTTGTTTAAACGAACTTCGGAATGATTTCTTACGTCCACAAGGGTAAAATCGTCTTCGGCATTCACCAGCAAATTGCTGTCGAAAACATCCATCGTGGCATCCCCTTCGTCTGTGATCAATACTTCAAGCAACTGATTCTCATATCCAATTTTTGCAATTCTGGCAATGAGGACTTCGGCGATATCTTTAGATTGGACAATCAAATAGAAGGGTTCTTCCGGTTTTACAATGCTTCCCAACCAGGTTTCATATTTTGTGTCGTCCATGATATTGATGGCATTGGAGAAGTGTGCTTTTTTGAAATCAGACTGTGGTCGAGTGTCAATCACAAGGGCATCTGCATTCAAAGAAGATCTATCATGTAAGCTGAATTCTTCCCTGATTTTGATAGAAGATACCGCTGTTAGAAAGGGTTGTGCTCCTTTTTTATTGATATCTACATCCATAGGGAAATAGGCCGGAATGAAAGGTTGATCAGCAAGCAATTCTTCCATAAACATTTCTTCCGTCATTGCCTGCAAACTCCAGTTGGTCAATTTTTCAGCACCAAGGGTACTGCTTTCAGCGCTGCTCAAACCTTTACCGCATAAACTGCCGGCACCATGCGCAGGATAAACCAGGAGGGAGTCAGACAAGGGCATCAGTTTTTCACGCAGTGAATGGTACATCTGCTTGGCTAATTCGCTTCGGGTAGCCGTGATGGCACCGGCACTTTCTCTCAGGTCAGGCCTTCCACAATCACCAATAAACAAGGTATCTCCGGTAAATAGGGCATGTGGGTTTCCATTTTCATCGATGGCCAAAATACTGATGCTGTCGGGTGAATGACCGGGCGTATTGATGGCTTTTAAAGTGATATTGCCCAAAAGGATGGCATCGTCATCATCAAAAGGTTCGTGCGGATAGGTGGCTTTCACCAATCTGCTCACATATATGTTTGCGCCGGTGGTTTGTGAAATTTCCAGGTGGCTACTTACAAAATCGGCATGTGGGTGGGTCTCAATCACTGCGGTGATTTTTACGCCCTTTGCTTTTGCAATATCGTAATAGGGTTGAGGATCTCTCGCAGGATCAACCAAGGCCGCTTCACCATTGCTCAAAATGATATAGGAGAAGTGCGCGAGGTTTTGATCTTTTAACTGAATGATTTCCATGTGGGTTTTAAATCTGGTACAAAGATACGACCCCGATGTTCACCCATCGGTCACATTTGTTACATGGAGGGTTTAATACCGGTAAATTGGATGACGGCAGCTTTTCCTCGATGAAAAGGTCCTTCGTCTAATTCTGTGGTGACCGTTTGAAGATGTTCGATTTGTAGGGTATCGAAATCGTCAGTGAGCTTTTTTTCAGTGTAGAGCATTTCCGGATTCTTGGGTCCGCCTGAGAAATACAAGAGCTGCTCCGGATTAAAGGCTTCCATGATAATCCTGCCACCCGGTTTGAGCCATGAAACGCAACGTTGATGGAATTTTGAACGCAATTCAGGTTCGAAATGAGCGTAAATCAAAGCAATGGCATCAAAGGAATTTTCAGGATAATCAGCAAGTTCTGCCTGGATGATTCGATAACTGAGATCTACATCCTGTTGATTGGCCAACATTAAGGCCTTGTTTCGTCCGGAAATACTATAGTCAAAAGCACTCACCTTCCAACCCAGTGATGCAGCATACACGGCATTTCTACCTTCGCCTTCGCATGGAAACAAGATACTTCCCGGCGTCAGTCCGTCTAATTGTGCCTTTAAAAAAACGTTGGGCTCGGTACCATAAGCAAATGCGGGTGCGGCATAGCGCTCATCCCAAAACTGTTGCATGTTAGTAAGGATTGGCGGGTTTCTTTTTAGATGTAGAGAGTCCGAAAATGGCGTAAATCGGACAAAAATTTATAAAACTCGTTACAATGAATATAGCGGCGACCACCAATAATACAATGGCCAAAGTGCCGGAGATAACATGAGCAAAGTACAACACTGCAATCAAAGCCGCTGCCAATAATCGAAGGGTGCGATCCAAGTTTCCTACGTTCTGTTTCATTATATTTCTAAATTATAGTTCGAAGGTGGCCTAATTGTCTGACTTTGAGTGCAACCTAGGTTACAAAAGCGAGATTTTATTTCTGGAGAGCTTCACCAAGCCGTTTTCTTCCATTTGTTTCAACAATCTGGATACCACTACCCGTGCAGTTCCCAATTCCTGTGCGAGGTGTTCATGCGTTACATACAGGTTATGACTGTTGGTGAGTTCACACTTTCTTTTGATGAAATGCAACAAGCGTTCATCCATCTTTTTAAAGGCCACAGCGTTCACTACTTCGAGCAGTTCTTCGAAGCGTTTATGGTACAATCTAAAAATATAATCCAGCCATTCAGGATTGTCTTTGATCAGCAGGCTGACCCGTTCAATGGGTATAAACAAGATTTGAGTTTTTTCTTCTGCAATGGCCCTCACTTTACTGGTATCGTGGTGCATACCACCCAAAAAAGACATGATACAACTTTCCCCTGCAGTGATGTAATAAAGCAGAATTTCACGACCATCTTCATCTGACCGCATCACCCGAATGGCGCCTTTTTTGACCAATGGGATCGCGTTGATGCTGGCATTTTTATCCAATATCACTTCGCCTTCTTCAAATACTTTGATAAAACCCATTTTTTCGAGTTTTTCCATCATTTCCGGCGTGTTTTTTAACATCAGGGCGGCATTGGTTTCCATGATGCGAATATAAGGGTTGGCTGAAGATTCTTTCAATGCGAGGAATCGTTTGTAAAGGGACTTTTTATCGAATTCGGCTGTATTGAATGATGATTTGAGTGTATGATGATTATATCTATCTAAAAATGACAATTCATTGCGATTTCAGCGCAGAAGATTCGTTCATTTGAAAAGTTTTTTCTCCTTTAATGGTAGAATTAGTATGAATAAATATCTCTTACTTCCCTCATTTATATTGAGCATTACTGCATCATGGGCTCAACAATCGGGTAAAGGTACTTTTACCACAGAGGCGCAAACGGGATTTTAAATAGTAGCTTGGGCACTTTTATGCAACACCAACTCAAGGTCAGATACGCTCCATTAGCGATAAAACTGTTGTTAAGGAAAATGGGATAATTCAGTTAATGAAACATCCGTCAATTTCTTATTACAATATAAACAGCGCTTCAAGCTCTGGAATAAAAATAGGTTGGAGATTCAACTAACCCAATAGCGTCATTTTTAAAATTACTTCATTTATGATTGACTGATTCGGGTAAGAAAGACCCGACATCGTCATTGATTATTCTGCATGTTGAATTTAGTGCCATTCTAAGACAGAAATCAAAGACTGATTCGGTGAAACCCGACATCGTCATTTATCAAATATTCTCTTGAGGTAATTGCCTATTTAGCCTATTCATGAATGACTGATTCGGGTTAGAATTTCACACAAATATTCTTGGCTTCAGTAAAGAAACGCAACGCTTCCCATCCCCCTTCTCTGCCCACTCCGGAGCTCTTCATTCCGCCAAAAGGCGTTCTCAAATCGCGCAAGAGCCAGCAATTGATCCAAATAATGCCGGATTTTAGAGCGTCTGCCATGCGATGCGCCCGACTCAAGTTTTCGGTCCATATCGTAGCGGCCAATCCATATTCTGTAGCATTGGCATAGCCCAGCACTTCTTCTTCCCGATCGAAAGGCATAATGGTCACCACCGGTCCGAATATCTCTTCCATATTGGTTCTGCAATTGTAAGGCAAACCTTCTATCACCGTGGGGCGCAAGAACCATCCGTTTTCGCATCGCCCACCCGGATTGACAGAGGTGCCCCCTGTAAGTATTTTCCCACCTTCTTCTTTGGCCAATTCGATATAGCTGAGTACTTTTTCGAAATGAGGTTTTGAGACAATGGCACCCATTCGGCTTTTCTCATCCTCCGGGTCGCCCACTTGTAAGCGGTTTATTTCTTCCACAAACCGGGTTTTGAATTGCTCGTAAATGGGGCGTTCTACAAATATTCTGGATCCGCAAAGGCAGATTTGACCTTGATTGGCAAAAGACGAATTGACGGTGGTTTTGAGCATCATATCAAAATCACAATCGGCAAATATGATATTCGGATTTTTGCCGCCCAGTTCAAGACTGAGTTTTTTGAACATCGGAGCGGCTACTGAGGCAATTCGTGCACCGGTGGCCGTACCTCCGGTAAAGGAAATGATCGGGATGTCGGGATGCTTGCTGATGGCATCACCCACTTTGGCCCCCAAACCATGCACAATGTTGAGCACGCCGGGTGGCAAACCTGCTTCCATGCAAATATTCGAAAGAAGATAGGCAGACATTGGGGTGATTTCGGAGGGTTTTGCCACCACGCAATTTCCGGCCGCCAGCGCAGGAGCAATTTTCCAGGTAAACAAATAAAGGGGAAGGTTCCAGGGGGATATGCAGCCCGCCACGCCAACGGGTTTGCGCAACGTGTAGTTGATTACATTATCGGCAGTAGAATGGCTCTCGGATGCAAAATGCAGAATGCCGGTCGCAAAGAAATGAAAGTTCTCCCGGGCACGCGGTATATCAACAGATTTGGCCAGCCACAGCGGTTTGCCATTATCTCTGCTTTCAGCTTTGGCCAGCATGTCGAGGTTCTCTTCAATGAGTTCAGCAATTCTTAACATCACCTCGCTGCGTTTTGCCACAGGCAAGGCACTCCAGGCAGGAAATGCAGCTTTGGCAGCAGCGGTGGCCATTTCGATATCTCTTTCGTCTGAATCCGGTATTTTAGAATACACTTGTCCGGTGGCCGGTTCATGATTGTCGATATAGTTGCCCGAAACCGGCTCAACCATGGTACCGTTGATGTAATTGAAGATGGTTTGCATAATGGTAAAAAAAGTCTTTCAAAGGAACGATGCGAATTCCAAAAAAGAAAATGATTCCTGCGAATTGTCCTGATCCTACCTCATTGCATAGTTGAATTGGATTCATTATTTTCGACAGATGCAATCGAAAGCCAGCCATCCCAATGAATATTTCGAACAATTGCCGGAAGAACGCAAAGCGGCCATGACTGCCTTGCGAGAGACCATCTTGCAAAGTTTACCGGCCGGTTTTGAAGAGCAAATGAGTTATGGCATGCCGGGATATGTGGTTCCACACGGGATCTATCCTGCCGGTTATCATTGTGATCCGAAATTGCCGCTTCCTTTTTTAAGCATTGCTTCTCAAAAGAATTACATTTCGTTTTATCACATGGGTTTGTATGATGAAGGGCCGCTGCTTGAATGGTTTTTGTCGGCATGGGCGAAGGACATTCCGAAGAAGCCGGATATGGGAAAATGTTGCATTCGTTTTAAGAAAACCGATGAGATTCCGTTTGCTCTCTTGGGTGAATTGGTGTCGAAAATGACCCCTGAAGCCTGGATAGAACAATACGAAAGGTTATATAAAGTA